>QFOT01000059.1 GCA_003241285.1 Micavibrio aeruginosavorus | reverse complement strand
GTTCCTGTTTCTCTGGTTTTATATCGGGCAAAACCTGCAAAAGTTTGTGCGTTGCATTGCCGCGTTTGAAGCGGTGTTCCTGAGATTGCGCCAAAGGAGAATAGACAGGCTGGTCATCAATATCCTGACGTGAAGGAGAGAAAGATTTAAGATTTTCTTTTTCCGCCGCGGCTTTTTGCCGGATCCATGGCGGCAAATCTATTTTCTGCGTTACTTTAGCAGGTATTGGTTCTCGCCGCTCATCGCTTAAACGGTAAATGCGGTCGCCGCTATCGTTCTCGATAACGCCTTCCAGCCTGTCGAAACCTGCCGTAATGGCGGCATACCAGGTTTTGGGATCGATGTTCCCTGACTTTGCCGCTGCGCAGATAATGAGCCGCTCTTTGGCCCGCGTCATTGCAACATATAAAAGGCGAGTATGTTCCGCCAGTTGCTGCTCGTATTGGCGATCAAGGGCATTTTGATAGATGCCAGAGCGCGTGTCAGAGCTCTCAGCCCATAACGGGGCGGCAAGGCCGGATTTATCGGGCCAAAGGAAAGGATCGAGCTTGCCCTTTGAGGGAATAGTCATCGTATCTGGCAGTATAACGATCGGCGCTTCCAGTCCTTTCGAGGCATGAACCGTCATAATTCGTATCTGGTTTGAGCCTTCTTCCATCTCACGCTTGATCTCGCGCCTGGCGCTTTTCTGATAAGCGACAAAATCCTGCAGGGTGCGGATATCCTGTAATTCGAGTTTAAGCGTCTGACTTAAAAGCTCGTCGAGCGGCTCAAGCGTATCGGTGCCCAGCCGCGCCTGACAGGCGCGATAGCCCGACCCTGCCGGATCGGCCGGGCAGGGTATCGTTAGAAGCTGTTCAAGAAATTCATAGGGCTGAACCTTGGCGGCATAATTCAAAATCTTGTCCAGCCACAAAACAAGAGCTTCGTATTCAGGATTTTGCCTCAAGGCTGCGACGATCGGCAGTTTTTCTTGTTTGCCAAAATGCAATGTCATCAGATCGTCATCGGTAAAACCGATAAAAGGCGATTTCAAAAGACAGGCGAGCGTGAAATCATCTTCCGGCAAAAGACAGAAATCGCACACGCTAAGAATATCCTGCACGATCAAGCTTTCGCCAAGCACCATGCGGTCCATCCCCGATACCGGCAGTGACCGTCTTTTCAATTCGCGGATGATGTGTTTCATCAGGGCCGAGCGCGATCGCATCAAAATCATGATATCGCCGGGCTGGGCCTCGCCTTTTGTCATCATATAGGAAAGACGGCTTGCGATACGCTGGGCCAGGATTTCCGGCGCGGTTTTGGCGGCTTCGCTTTGGCTAAACGGCAATTGCCAGCCGCTTGTCGTTTCGTTGTCGTTCTTCTCGGCATAGACAGGTTGCCAAAGTTCTACGCTGCCGCTTAAGTCCTTATTCTTGTCAGAGCGGTAACTGATATGGCGCAGCGGAGAGCCTTGCAAACCGATGTAATGCGCCAGTTCAGGATTTTCAAATGTACTGTCGGTCACTTTCAAAACAGGTGAGGTGGTGCGGAAGGAGAAAATGAGTGATTCCTCAAATCCTTCCTGCATCAGGGCGGCTTTCCCGGCGAAATATTCCCGCATGCGGAAGAAAGCTTCCGGATCGGCGCGCTGGAAACTGAAAATAGATTGTTTCTCATCGCCGACGACGAACAAGGTGCGCGGCCTTAAAATCTCGCGGGCCGCCCCGGAGAAATATTCTTCCGTGAGGCTGGCGACGATATCCCATTGATCGGGGTTTGTATCCTGCGATTCATCGACCAGTATATGATCGATACCCTCGTCGAGCTTATAAAGTACCCAGGCCGTCGACATCTTCTTATGCGCGGCATCGTCGTCGTGACGCCCAAAATCTCCGGATAAAAGCCGTTTGGTATTGAAAATAAGATCGTTGTAATCGAGCACGCCGAGAAGTTTCTTGTGCCGTTCGTAATCTTTGAGAATGCGGCGGCTTAAATATAAAAGATCGGCGGTCGCCATGATATTTCTGGCTAGAGCGTAACGGTCGATCCGCTCGCGTTCGTTTACAAGCCGTTCCATCAAGTCGGCATCGTCATAGGCGGCTTTGCCGCGCGGCTTCGCCAGAATGATTTTTTTATAACTTGAGAGGTTTTTTAATCTTTCGGCTATATCCGCTGATAGAAAGGCGTAGAGAATATCTGCACTTTTAATATCGCTGGCGCTGGAAAATGCCATTTTATCGGCGATGATTTTCAGCGAGTTACGTGGCAGGTGGCTTTCATCACAGAAATGAGCATCCGTCAACAATGAGGCGTTCTCTATTTCGAAGCTGATTGAAATTTTTGCCTGTATGTCTTTCAGCGTATCGCAATCGGCCAGAAAATTTTGAAGCTTCAACGGCTCCTGAATGATTTTTTTCAAATCGGCTTGAAGCTGTTCAAGATTCTTGGATACGGCAAGTCTTGAGAAAACCTGCCCGATATCGGTATTGGGATGTTCGGCGGCATAAACGAGATTATCGATCAACGCTTTTTGCAAAAATTCTGCCGCTTCGGCTTCCTCGGCAACTTTGAAATCCGGCGACAATCCGGTTTCAATCGGGAAGCGTCCTAATACCGACTGGCAGAAGGAATGGATAGTCAGGATTTTCATCCGCGATGGTGCATCGAGAATTCGTGCCAGAAGTTGTTTGGCCTCGCGGACGAAATCATCGGTAACATTGGTGCCGGTCAAAATATCCAGTTCTGATTTCAGGTCATCACTCTTTTTAACCGACCATTCCAGTAGCCGCTTTTGCAGCCGAAGCGACATCTCCGCCGCGCCTGCTTTTGTAAATGTCAGGCAAAGTATTTTGTCGGGCGGCGTACCTGGTGCTTTTGTCAAAGGATCAGGCAGGAGGAGTCGCAAGAGTCGGTCGATCAGGACTTTGGTTTTACCCGATCCTGCCGAGGCGCGAACCCAGACATGACGCGACGGTGTCGATGCGTTACGCTGGCTGATGCCCGGATCATGCGGCGCATCTAAAATAGTCTGGTCGATGATCAGGCTTTGGACGGAATTGCTCATGCGGCGTCCTCGAAATCTGATTCGCCCTCGATACCCCATTCATCGGTTCGCGCCAGATGTTTGTAAGCTTTCTCTTCGTCATAAAGGCGGTTGGATGTGGGAATGACCGGAGCATAGGGTGTGATCTCGCTCATAAAAGCGGTCATAAGTTTTGTAAGGCCTTCTTCAGCTTCAATAACCAGATCGCCAATCACAACAGGAATTCTTTTAGTCGTGACAGTTTTTTCTTCAAGAATGGTTATGTCGAGCGGGTTTCTTTTTCCTGTCAATGTCCAGTAACTTAACGATATTTTATCGGCATCGACTTGCCTGTTGTCGAATCCGCCCTTGCTCATCAATAAGGCTTCCAGTGGCAATTGCGGTGATTTCCCTTTGACGACATTGGGGGTAGAGGGCGTATTCCCGGTTTTATAATCGATGATTGCCGCGCCGTCTGCGGTTGTATCGATACGATCCGCCTTGGCGGTCAAGGTAAAATCAATTCCGCCAAAATTGAAAAGGTGAGCGCCCTTGATCTCCGTTTTCCAGACGCGTGATCCCAGCCGCCATTGGGCTTCATGCTCCAGAAAAGCGGGCACGATATTCTTGAATCGTGGCCACCAATATTGCCAGGCGGGTGACACCTGTCCTAGCTCGGCAAGTTTATCTTCACCCATTTTGAGTAAAATCTGCTCGGCATCCTCTGGCAATATAAGTGGATGATCATTGATGAATTTATTCAGGATATCGTGAATAAATTCGCCGCGATCCGATGCCGTGACATCTTCATCGACAGCGTTTAATGGTTTCAGGCTTAAGACATACCGCGCATAAATCTGGTACGGGTTTTTCATCAGGGTTTCAATACCCGTGACGCCCAGCGTTTTCGGACGTCTTTCGACAGGCGGGCGCGGCTGCGGCTTTTCCTGTGGCGTAATGGCATCCGGCAGGTCCAGCAAATATGCCCAGTAAGCGATATCGCTTTTGCTGGTCAGGTAATCTTTCTTCAACTGCGTGCTTTCCAGCAGAGCGGATAGTCTTTCCAGCCAGCGTGCCGGGACCGATGGCGTGCCATCGATTTTCTTTGCGCGTGTCATGATGACTTTATCGGCGTTGAAAGCCTGCACGAAATCATGCGCAGACAGGCCGGTTTGCCTTTCGATCGGCGGCAGTTTGAAGCGCTTTCGCATAGGCCGCGACATCCACGGATCGGCAGGTGGTTCCGGCGGCCACGTGCCTTCATTTAATCCCGCCATAATTATAAGATCGGCGGTAATTAGTCGCGCTTCGATTTGGCCCAGAATTGTGACGCGCGGATGTGTGCCGAAAGCGGGGCGTACTTTGCTGTCGCTCATAAATTGATTGAGATAGCCGTAATGGGTTCTTAAATCCGCCGGTGCGAGTCTTGTTTGCTGGCTTTGCAATTCACTAAGAAGCAGGGCGAGCGCTTCGCCGTCGGGCGATGCCCAAAGCCTATCTCCGGCAAGAATCTCTGCGGTCGGGCTCAACGCCAGGATCAGTTCCTGCAGGGAATGAGTAGTGGTAGCAAAAGCGATGATGGGCGCGAAAGCAATCTCAAGACGCTCGATAAAAGCTGATAAGTCCGGCGCTTCGCTCATGACGGCTTTGCGCAAACCGTCCAGACCGGGCAACGGGCGCGGGCCTCTCAGGATTTGCAGCTCGAATTCACTGACCAGTTTCTGGCTGAAGTAATCAGCGGCGAAGGAAGTTTTGAGAAGATCGAGTAAAGGATAAGGCGCGAAATCCTCGATCAGGCAATTTAGGATACGATTGATGAAGATGCCTGCCGGTTTCATGTGCAAAGGCTGACCGGCGGAATCGTCGACATGGATATCCCATCGTCTTAAACTCGAGGAAATGCGGCGGGCGAGATTTCGATCCGGCGTGATGATCACCGCTTTTTTGTCGGGGTCTTCCAGGCATTCACGAACGGCAATTGCGATCACTTGCGCTTCATGCCGCGAATTATCCGCTTCGATTAATTCAACGTCTTGGAGCCCGGCTTTCAGCCTGTCTTCTTCCATCTCAAATGAATCGCAGGTTTCTGCCGGACAAGTCACGGCGCGGGCGATGTCGAGGCGGGCATTAGAGTATTTGTCTGCCTCGCGCCATTGTTTCACTTGATGACGCTCTACTCCTATGCGGGTAATTAGGCGCTTCATCGTATTTTGCGGATGGGTTTCGCCAATATGGTGCCAGCTTTTGTCATCCGAATGAATATCAAGTCCCGGCAAAATCACATGGCCGTCGGGAAGTCCGGAAACGACATGCAATAAATTTCCTGTCGCCGGGATAGAGCCGGTCGATCCGGCGGCGATCACCGGCGTCAATGGAGGGTTTTCCTGCCAGTATTGCGCCATCAATTTAAGCAGACGGTTTCGGCGATCGGCGGAATCGATCTTGCCTTCTTCGGCTAAAACCAGTGGCCATGTTTCGCTGATGATTTTCAGGAAATCGACGGTTTGCAGCCAGTGTTCAGAGAGCCCGCTTTTATCGACGAGGTTGGGAAGTTCTGATAGATCGAGATCTTCCGTATAGACCTGATCCATCAAGCGGCCTAATGCGCGGGCGAGTGACAGGCATTGTTCGCCGCGCATATCGGGGCTTTTGGCCTGCACCAAAGTGGAGAGCATCATCTGGCGTTCAAGCGACGACAAAGCAGGTGGGATTGTCTCAATGGATTGAGATTCAACCGTACCTGAAATCAGGATATCGAGTTCTTCCTGGTCGATATCGCCGAGCGGGCTCATGCGCGGTAAAAGGAGGGGCTTGCCATTGCTTAAGTTAAGAAACTCGGCACGAAGTTCGCGGCAGGCGCGGCGCGTTGGCAGCAAGATACGAAACCGCGTCAGGTTCGGTCCTATTCCGCCCGCCATCTCGAAAATCCCCGCCGCCAGTTCGGGCAGGAATTTCCTGGTTGGCGAAATGGTATAAACATTAGGCATCGTTCAAAGCCTCATTGACGCGCTCTAAATCCTCCGGCGTTGAGATGTGGTGCCAGTCGCCGTCATGCACATGGGCGAACAGGCGGCCTTCTTTCTCCGCCTTATCCATTAAGGTGATGAAAGGAAATGCGCCGTCCGGCGTACCGGCAAAAATGCGAGGATGACAGATACGAATTCCGGCGAACATATACTTGCCGCATCTTTCCTTGTTTCTGATTGGCTTGTTGCCAACAAGATCGTAATCACCGACGCCTTGGGTAAGGACCATACGCTCGACTGGTTGAAGCAATAACAGGATATCCATCTTGTCGTCGTCGAATTTATCGGCCAGCGAAAGAAGAGAAGGGCCGGACGGACCGTCGAGACAAAACGCATCGCCGTTGATCATATAGAACGGCTTGCCGCCTAAGCTTGGCAAAGCCTGTTTCGCGCCGCCGCCGGTATCGAGTAATTGCTCTTCATAGGATTGATGTATCTTTAGATCGTCGCGCGTCGTCAGATAATCACGCAAGACTTCCGCTTTGTGATGCAGATTGACAGTGGCGGATAGACATCCAGCCTCGATGACCTGATCAATGATATGGCCGATGATCGGCTGGCCGTTCACCGGCACCATCGGTTTTGGCATCGTATCCGTATAGGGTTTGAGGCGCGTGCCAAGGCCAGCGGCCAGAATGAAAGCGGTTTCCGGTTTCATGAGATGGTGATCTTTCTTGAATTCGGTGAACCGGAGATCGGTTCAATTGCAACGGTGATGCCTTCGGGCTTCAGATGCTCTAACCGCTCCGGCCACTCGATCAGCACGATACCGCTCGAGAGCGCATCGTTCCACGACAATTCCTCGATCTCGTCCGGCTCCTTCAGGCGATAAAGATCGTAATGCCAGACCGGGCCAATGGGCGTTTCATAGACTTGAAGCAAATTGAAAGTCGGGCTTGGTACGGTCAAATCAGGTTCCCCCGCCAGTTCGCGGATCAGCGCGCGGGCGAAGACTGACTTTCCGGCGGCTAGATCACCTTCCAGAAACAGTATTTGGCGCGCGGGCAAAGTACCTGCAAAGCGCTTGGCCAGTTCGGCGGTTTCTTCTTCCGAATATGAGATTGTTTCTTCAAACATAAGGTTCTATGTATAAGCCATGACGACAAACTATGAAACAGATGTTGTAATTATTGGCGCCGGACCATCGGGTTTGTTCACCATTTTCGAGTGCGGCATGCTGGGGCTGAAATGCCATGTGATCGACAGCCTCGATCATATCGGCGGACAGTGTATCGCGCTTTATCCAGAAAAGCCGATCTACGATATACCGGCTTGGCCGGAGATCAAGGCAGCGGATCTGATCGCACAGCTGGAAACACAAAGCCTGCCCTTCGGACCGCAATTCCACCTGTCACAGCAGGTTCTGGAAATATCTGGTCAATCCAATGACTTCCACATCACGACAAGCAAGGGCGTCAATATCAAGGCCAAAGCAATCGTGATCGCTGGCGGCACGGGTTCTTTCGGGCCGCAGAAACCGCCGCTTGATCATCTGGATCAATATGAAGGGATATCCGTCTTTTATGCCGTGCGGTCGCGCGAGAAGTTCCGGGACCAGCGCGTCGTCATTGCCGGGGGCGGCGATTCGGCCATCGACTGGGCGATCTCTTTAAGCGAGGTTGCCAAATCGGTATCGGTCGTTCACCGCCGTGACAAGTTTCGCGGGGCTCCGGCCAGTGTCGACAAACTCCATAAGCTTGCCGGAGAAGGCAAGATCGAGCTTTTGGTGCCGTACCAGCTCGAAGCCCTGCAAGGCGAGAACGGACATCTGTCGCATGTCGTGATCAGCGATCTCGATCATAACAGCAAGACAGTCGAAGCAGATGTCTTGCTGCCGTTCTTCGGTCTTTCGACGTCACTTGGCAAAATGGCGGAATGGGGATTGTCGCTGGACAAGAATCATATCCAGGTTGACCAGTCGACATCGGCAACCAATATCGACGGCATCTATGCGGTCGGCGATATGGCGACATACAAGCACAAGATCAAGCTGATCCTGACAGGCTTTGCCGAAGCCGCCCATGCGGCGCATGCAATTCGTCGCCAGATTCACCCGGGTGAAGAACTGCATTTCGAGTATTCGACCACAAAAGGCGTTCCGGGCAAAGAGTGATCATGTTAGGATGCAGTATGAGATATTGCCTGCTTGTCATTCTGCTCCTGCTGTCATTGCCTGCGCAAGCCGAGGAGCTATACAGTCCTGAGGCGCAATGCGCGTTGATCAGAAATGCCATGAGCACGACTGCATCTGTTGCTATTCGCACTGACTTCTATACCAAGCCCGACGGCAAGCGCAGTTATTTCGAAGACATCCTCAAGCTCGACGCGGGTAAGGAGAGAGAGGTTTGCGCTAAGGGCCCGTTCCTGCCGGAGTACAAAGTCTATCTCACCGTCAAGTCTTTCGTACCCCTCTTTGATTGCAAGACCAAGCTGCAAGGCGAGATCGTCATCCGCGAGCGCAAATCCAAAAGCGGCGAGGGCCGCGAAATTTACGCTTCCTGCGCCGACTGAAGGCCTGCCGGTAGCAGAAGCGTCGTCGTCGTACCGACACCCAGTTCGCTCTTCAATTCAACCTTGCCGTTATGAAGTTCAACGATATCCTTAACGAGTGTAAGTCCGAGCCCAGCCCCGCCGCGGACATTGCCTTCGCCGTCATCACGCTGGGCATCCGTTTTTTCGAACGGCTTGAATATTTTTTCCTGATCTTCTTCTGAAATACCCGGGCCTGTATCGGCAACACTTAAGCCCACATAATCGCCGCGCCGCTCGCCGATCAAGGTGATGCGCCCGCCTGCCTGCGTAAACTCGATCGAGTTGCGGATCAGATTAAGCATGATCTGTTTCATGCGGCGCTCATCCGCCATCACCGTGCCGATATCCGCCGGGCAGGAGAGGGATACCTCGATGCGCTGCGAACGCGCCCATTCGACCGTCAGATCATACAGGCCTTTTAGCATGTCATGAATATTCATCTCCGCCGTTTCTAGCGCCATGTAACCGGCTTCGATCGAAGCGAGATCGAGAATATCGTTGATCAAACTCATCAAGCGTTCACCCGCTTCGCTCAGGCCCCGCGTATAGCCTTTCTGGCGTTCGTTGAGCGTACCAAAATATTCCTTATCGAGAATTTCCGTGAAACCGATAATCGCATTCAGCGGCGTGCGCAGCTGATAAGAAACATTGGCAATAAATTCAAGCTTAAGCTTTTCGGCGGCTTCAAGCGCGGCGGTTTTTTCACGGAGCGCGGTTTCCACGCGGATTGTGTCGGTGATATCCGTATGCGTGACCAGCATCCCGCCATCCGGCAGCGGCACGGCGGCAAATTCAATGACAGTGCCGTCATTGCGGCGCATGACACCATCGCGCATATTCCGGTCAAGGCCCTGGGCCAGAAGATTGGTCTTGGCATTTTCCCAGTCGTTGTCAGCAAATAACGGCTTCAATTTTTCAACGATACGCGTGATATGCGGCGTGCCTTCCATGTCTTCGGGATTGAGCCTCCAAAGCCGGGGGAAGGACGGATTCCAAAGTTTCAGTCTTCCGTCGCCGCCAAAAGCGGCAACGCCTTCGGCAAGATTGTCGAGAGTTTCCTTCTGAACGGCGACCAACGTGTTGTAAGAAGATTCAAGTTCGAGATGGCTTGTGACGTCTTCCCACATGATCATGACGCCGCCGGCGGGGCGCGGGAAAACCATCATGCGCAATGTCATGCCATTGGGCAGGTAATGCATTTCCTCCGATGGAGAAATCATTTTTGAAAAAGTGTCCACCAGAGATTGTTTGTAGATACGGAAGTCGGCTTGCTCCGGCACCATGCGCGTTTCCCGCAGGCGGTCGATGATCTCGCTCATGCGCGGCTGGGAATTGAGCCATTGTTCATCGAGATGCCAGAACTGGGAATAGGCCGAGTTATAATATTCGAGGCGGTAATCCTTGTTATAAACGGCAAGCGGGGAGGAGAGATGTTCGAATAATTCTTTTGTCGTGGCGGCGTTGCGCTCGACGTCCTTGAGAGTTTCTTCTTCTTTGGTGATGTCGAGAATATGGCCGACGCTGTAATCGAGATGAGGGATCGGCGTAATGGTCATTTCATAAAGGCGGCGGTCCCCTTGCACGATCATGTGACGCTTGTCTTTTTGCTCTGTGTTGGTGCTCAAGGCGACCGACGATAATTCCGCCAGCGACCGGCTCCCCGGCTTCTTTGTAAAATTAAGTTCCTGCTGCTGGGCGATTACTTTTTCCGGTGTTGAAACTAGAAGCTCGGAATAGGGACGGTTGGTCCATATAATCTGGTTGCGCTTGTCGCGGATCCATACGGGGTTGGGAAAAGAATCAAGCGCAGCCTGCAGACGGCGGAAGGATTCTTCATTTTCCGTGCATGAATCACGCAAAGTTTCGATTTCTTTTTCGATCTCGGTTACGTCCTCGATCCAGAGAATATCGTAATTCTGCACACCCTGCTGGTCCTTGCCTTTCGAGCCGGAGAAACGCAATAGCCTGCTTTGATCGAGCGAGCGGACTTTGAGGGAAAAGCGCGTGCCCTGTTCCTGCAGGCGGCGGAAACAGCTTTCCAGCGCGGCGTCATCGCCGGGCCGCAGGGCCTGCTGTATATCGGCAAAATCGGTAACGGTTTTCAGGTTAAGCGTATCAGGAAAATGCGGACTGAAAGCGACCGCGCTATCTTTTGAGAAACCACAATATTCTCCCGGGAAAGCCGTCAGGAAAGCTTCAAGGCGGGATTTTTCGGCTTCAAGATCTGTAATGCCAAGGAATGATTTGAGCGGGTTGGCCATGGGTAAAATTACAGAATAACCGTGCGATTGTCATGCAGGAAAATGCGCCTCTCCGTATAAAGCTGTATGGCACGCGCCAAAACGCGCGATTCCGTGTCCTTGCCGATCACTTGCATTTTTTCCGGCGTGTCGGCATGGGAGATGCGCACGGTTTCCTGTTCGATAATCGGGCCCTCATCCAGATCGGCGGTGACGAAATGCGCTGTCGCTCCCGTGATTTTTACGCCGCGCTCCCACGCTTGATGATAAGGCTTCGCACCTTTGAAGCCGGGCAGGAAAGAATGGTGAATATTGATGATGCGGCCTGCGTATTTCTGGCTGAGCTTATCGGAAAGCACCTGCATATAACGGGCAAGAACGATCAGCTCCGCATCGGTTTCTTCTATTAAATTCTCCAAATTCTCTTCATGCGCCTGTTTATCGGCATGATTTGAATAATTGAATTGCAAATTCTGGCTTTCGACAAGGGCGCGATTTTTTTCATTATTGGAAAAAACCGCTTTGATGTCGATATCCAGATGATTTGTCCGCCAGCGGTAGAGAATGTCGTTCAGGCAATGATCGGCTTGAGAAACAAGGATCAGAGTTTTGATTTTTTCTTTTTCCGGCGAAATGCCGTACGCCATGGAGAATTCTTGCGCCAGAGCGGGGAAGGATTGTTGCAGCTTACTGATATCGGGAGTTGAAAACAAAACCCGCATAAAGAATTGACCGGAAAACTGGTCGTTGAATTGGGATGCTTCCTCGATGTTGCAATCATTGGCGGACAGGCACCCGGAAACCGCGGCGACGATTCCTTTGCGGTCATGGCATTGAAGACGGAGGATGTATTTCATGGTGCAACCATAGCCAATCCGTCATTCCGGCGAAAGCCGGAATCCAGATGTGCGGATAGATCTGGATCCCGTTTTCCCCCCTTCGCCGAGGCTTCAGCGGACACGTCAGCGGGATAGCGAGAAGAGTAGATTTCCTTATATTTCTCCAGCGTGATGCTTTGTCTGAGCATATCCAAGACCATGCGACGCTTTGCGCGTTCAATACGTTCGCGGGCTTTGCATTTTTTTAGGAATTGGCTTTGCAGGCGCAAAAGTTTTCGA
>QFOT01000058.1 GCA_003241285.1 Micavibrio aeruginosavorus | reverse complement strand
GAACGGTCTGGACATAGCCGCTTGGAATGATCTGCCCGTTGGCTGTTGCAACTTCCTGTACGGTAGCAAATGACGCCCATGCTAGAAATATAAATAACAGGATGCCGATAATATTGGCGCCGGTATACAGTGCTCCGGGAACGGTCGCTTCTTCCATTGTGATAGGCTGTGTAACAGCGGATGGAATTTTAGATCCAGTCGATCTCCATTCAGGTGATAAAATATTGAGTATCATGCTTTTTTTCCTTTCAATACATGCAGGACCTGATCGGGAGGTCCCGCATGTGTTAATTCTCCCTTGTTCATAAATAGTAACTGATCTGCAAGGCGCATATGGTCTTCCCGGTGGGTGGCCATGATAACCGTACAACGGCCCCGTAATTGGTTTATTTTCTTTTCAAAGGCAATATCGTTGTCTTTACCGAGAGAATAAGATGCTTCATCAAAAAGGTAGATCGAGGATTTTCTCATGTAAGCGCGAGCAAGATTTAGTTTCTGGCGGAGAGAGAACGAGATGGTGCTATAGTTATCAGGTTGTATGTAGGTATCCAGTTTGTCTTTTAATAAAGAAACGTCCTCAAAAGCGCATGATTCCAGTAGAGCGGCATGGATATCTTCTTCTGTGGCGGAAGGATTTGAAAAAAGAAGATTGTCGCGTACAGAGCCGGGAAAAAAATCCCCATGCTGCGGAATATATGAAATGCTTTGCCGCAAGAGAAGGGGGTCGAATTGCCTGATATCAATATTGTCAATGCGCACGCTCCCGGCCTGAGGCTGGTATAGTCCTAATATTAATTTGAGCAAAGTTGACTTGCCCGAACCATTGCTCCCCTTAATGGCAATAACTTTTCCCGGCTTAATATCAAGATTGACGCCGAGCAGGGCCGGCTCCATATCGGGCCCGTATTTAATGCTAACGCGATGAAAGCTAATTGCGCCTTTGATGGAAGGCAGCGTACGTATGCCGGAATTCTGTCTTGCATTCTCGGGCTGTATGGAAAGAAGTTTTTCGACCTGTTTTGTGCTGGAAACAAGTTGTTGCAGTCTTGTAAATGAGGCGCAGGCAATCTGCAGAGGGGCCAGTATCCGCCAGATTAACATCATAGAGGCGATAAGAGCGCCGACACTGATGATCTGATCAATTACCATTATAATACCAAAACTGAGAGTAGCGCAGGCGCCGCCGATCATTAAGCCGTAAGAAATTGCTTCTAGTACCTGTGCCAGATAGGCAGAGCGAAAGCTGGCATGTGAGGATTGATCTGATAGGTTTCTAAAACGCTCTGTCCAGACATCTTCCATTCCAGCCAACCGCAAATCACGCAATTTTGTGACGGTTTCCAATAAAAACTCGTGCCGCTTGGTTGTGTAATTAGCCGCTAGTCTTGAAAAAAGTCTGATGCGAGGCGACATAATCATAATCAGGCCGATGTAGGCTGCTATTAATGTGGCAGGGACGAGGGATAACCAACCAGCAATTATTGTCAAAGCTAAGAAATAAATAAGAACGAGCGGAAATTCAAATAAGAGTATTGCGAGAGGTCCTGTGAAAAATTCCCGTACAGATTCAAAATCTCTTAATCGTGCAATTTGAGCCGATGTGGTTGCGCGTTCTGTAAAGGCAGGGGGAAGAAATAAAAGTCGCTCGAAAACAGAGCAGCTTACATAATGATCTATCCTGCCTCCAAAAAATGCCAATCTTGCATTTCTGGTGTTACGAAGCCACATCTCGGCACAGAATGAGATAATAACACCAGCCAATAAAGTATGAACGCCTTCACTTGACCCGGAAGATATGACGTTATCGTATATGGACCTGTTGTATAGAATAGGGGCAAGAGAAATAAGGCCGATAATCATGCTGAGTAAGAAAATTTCTTTCAGCATTGGCATAAATCTTTCAATTTCTGTTCTAACTATCGATGAGTATATTTTGGGAGAGGCATTTTGAGTTTTCTTAAATGTTAAGATTTTTATTTTTTTATCATGGGAAGATTGTACCTGGCTGTGATCTGTAATCAAAATACAGGATTGATCATCATGCACATACAGTGCAGGAAGGTCAGCTTCTTTGAGATTTTTCAAATAGGTTGATCTGCTGATTGATTTAAACCCCATCCTGCACATGAAGTTTTTAAAATCTTCCGCGTTCATGCGCTTGTTGATCTCCGGCATGGCTTCATATATACGACGAGCCTGTCCTTTCCAGCCAAGAATTTTTAGCAATGTTTCGGCAATATCAGAGTAGTTTTGAGTCTCTATCATGACTGCCCCTGCTGTAGGTGTGACAAAATGGCAAGATTTTGGGTTCCACTTGGATTGACGACAGAAAGACTTCCGTTCTCAAGATGCAAAAAGAAATCTGCGAAACTCAACAAGTTCTGGTCCTGTGTCACCAATATAATTGTCGACTGGCCTTTTAATCTTCCAATAAGGCGGAATAAAAGATTGTAGCCTGTCTTATCAAGTGCCCGGTCGGCATCATCGAATAACAGTATCGAAGGTTTGTTCGTAATAATCCGTGAAAGTGAAATTCTTTGTTTAACGCCGGGAGGAATAGGATCTGCGGCGGAGTCAGTCAGCATTGTCTGGTAACCATGCGGTAAAAGGTCTATGACCTTGTCGAGGCCAAGTTCGGCTCCTGCCTCAATAGCGTCCTTAACAATGTTATCATCGTGGCGAAAGCCCGTCATATTCTCAAGAATGCTTCCTTTGAATATAGCACCGTCCTGCGGCAGATATCCTATAAGACTTCTCATATCTGAAAGGCTGTAAGATGATGGCTCTATTTCATCGACAAAAACGCTCCCTGATTCAGGAGATATTATGCCGGCGATAATTTGAAGCAGGGCGGATTTTGCCGCGCCATCATCACCCGTGATAGCAACAATACTTCCTGGCTCTACCTGGAGAGATATGCTCTGAAGAGAAAAATTGCCCATTGGTGAAGTATAAGTCACATTATCGAGTGAAATTCTCCCTTGAAAAATAAGATGATTTTTTTCTGCACGTCTCATAACCGGAATATTAAAAAGCGCCGAAGCCTGCTCTTTTGCGAGCGTTAAGTCCTGCAGACGCAGCCATGTTGCGAGTACACGCTGGACGGGCTGAATACAACGGCCAGCCAGCAGAGTGCAGGCGGATAGTCCTCCAACGGTTAATGATCCTTCCAAGACCAGAAACATGCCTGCAGTGACAGTCATAATAAGTGATAGCTGGCCGAAACCTGCGCTCACGGTTGAGGCTTTGCCACTTGCAGAAGCGACCAGATAACTGTCACGGCTAACTTCTGCCTGGTTTATTTCAAATTTTCTAAGAAGAAAGCTTTCTAATGATAAGGATTTGACAGTATGTATCCCCTTTAGAACTGAAACAACAAGGCTTGCCTTCTGGTCGTCGCTTGCTGTTCTTCTTTCTAAAGCTCTCTTAAGTACATTGCCTGTCAGCAAAGTATTCAGAAAAAAAAGTCCAAGCAGGCATATAGGAATTAAAACAAGACTTCCTCCGAGATATCCAATTAAGCCAAGAAAAATCACGATAAAAGGCAGGTCAATGAGGGATGCCCATGCCTGACCGCTGTAAAATTCCCTTAGCTTGCTAATTGCGTTGAGGTCTTGAAGTTGTTCGCCCGAAGATATGGATTCGAATTTATCCAGATTTGCCCGACAGAATAATTCAATAGCGGCGCAGTTGGCCGCATGCTCTGATGAAGAAGAAGACCAACTGATAAGATACGAGCGGATTATCCGCAAAGTGACATCCATTGCGAGTGCAATCAGAACAATAAAAACTAGAGCGACAAGAGATCCATAAGAATTATGGGGTATAATTCGATCATAGGCTTGCAGCATCATAATCGGTAAGGCCAGCGATAATATATTGAGAGTCAGCGCTATCCAGAGTTGCCGAGGAATTGACATCCTGTAGGAGTGGTCAGTATAGAAGGCAGGCAGTTGCAAGGGATAAAATATGTTAAGTGTATTTGAATTCATGGCATCCATACCTCTAATATTATCTTGCTATTCTGGGGCCAATATCGTGATGAATTATTAATGCATACGGTGCTATGTATCCGGCGTAACATGTACAATAATATCAGCATGACTTACGGCCACTGAATTGTCATCCTGAGCAAATACATCTATATTTAAATGCACATCTCCAGTGAAATTTTCCTGTGGAATTAAGTATAAGTCATCAAGCTGATCTTCGCTGAAACTCCAGCTTCCATTTCCATTATTAAGGCCAGAGCTGAATGTAAAATAGTCAGGGACATCACTGATAACGACGCTTAAATTTTCAGAGCCGTCAGAATCGTTTGAAGAAATGGAGATGTCCAGTTCGATATTGTGGTTTTCCAGCCCGGTTGAATCCATCGCCGCTATATTCGGGGTATCTGCGGCAGCTTCGACATATATATTTTGTGTCGATGTCGTGCTGGAAATTTGACCTGTTGCGATTTCTTGTGAGTTGGCTGTCACGCTGAAGCTGGTATGTCCACTCCAGTCCTCTGGTGGATGAAGATATATACCATTGATATTAGCAGGGTCTATGGTCCATGTGCCATCTCCATTATCTACTGCGCCTTCAAGACTGAAGCCGGGTGCAAGGCCGGATATTACTATATTGGAAATGATCTCTGATCCATCGGTGTCGCCCAGACTAATGCCTAAGTCGAGGAGTAGAGGAGTGTCTTCCGTAGCTTGATGTATAATACCTTCTACGACAGGGGCATCTGCCGCCGGATCAATATGGATATGTGCCGTGGCTGTCTGCGTGATCGAGTCGCCCTCGCGCTCAGTAGATATAGCTACTATCGTAAAACTGGCGTCCCCGCTAAAATGTTCCGGTGGTTGTATGGAGAGTAATGCTATTTCACTGCTTGTAAGGCTCCATGTACCATTTCCGTTGTTAATTCCGACAGTCGGCGTAAATCCGGCTGGTAAATCCTTAATCATGAATGTCAGTTTTTCCGAGCCATCGGTGTCCGTCAGGGAAGACGTCACGGATATCGGTATCGCACTACCATCTTCAATTCCGGTTACTGCATTTACACTTAGTGATGGAGTATCCGCGACACCAATTACATGGACGTCGGTTACTGCAAGCGTGACCGTGACAAATAAAAGCTTGGCGGAAATACTTATCGTAAAGTCCTGGTCGCTATTGGGAGGTAAACGAAGAGAAAGATTGGCAAGATCACCGGGTAACAATTTCCACTGTCCGTTACCCTGATCGATGCCGCTACTCAAGGATGCGCCGACAGGAAGGCCACTAAAAGTAAGAAGTGAAATATTTCCAGCGAGGGTCAGAAGTAATCCCGCATCGACGATTGGAAATATGGAGTCCTCTTGGACAACAATTCCTCCGGGACTAAGAAGTCCGCCAGTATTTAGATTTACCCCTAGCGCTGTACCAAGATTAATTCCAGCGATACCGATGCCTAGGCCGAGATTAATCTGTATGCCGTTAGAAGTATTGCCAACACCTATATTAAAGTTTGTAGCGGTACTCATGGTAGTTGAGCCGTCATGATCGTGCGCAACCGATTGAGCGTTCAGGTATACTCTCCCTTCGAAATTATAAGGTGATATCATTTTCAAACCTGACAATTCTCCGGGGGTAAGAGTCCATGAATTATTGCCGTTATTAATTCCATGGTTTAGCGAGAAACCGTCAGGGACGCCGCTAATAAGATAAGTTATTGTTTCTGAGCCGTCAGTGTCGGTGACACTTCCCCCTATATTCACTGATACTGCTGTATTTTTAGCGCCGGATGTA
This sequence comes from Micavibrio aeruginosavorus, assembly GCA_003241285.1. GTDB lineage: Bacteria > Pseudomonadota > Alphaproteobacteria > Micavibrionales > Micavibrionaceae > Micavibrio_B > Micavibrio_B aeruginosavorus_A. Next base: position 6,624 of record QFOT01000058.1, on the reverse strand, counting down.
TTGCTGGCAATTACAGTTGAAATATCGGCAACCGCATATACCGTAACGGGAAGATTTGAAAGAACCGATGTCGTGGCGCCATTACTATCTGTTGAAGTGACGCTTACAGATAATGTAAAATCCGCATCGCTATTTGCCGGAGGAATGATGGTCAGATTTGCCAATTGGTTCTGTGTGAGCAGCCAATTCCCATTTCCCTGATTGATGCCTGCTGAAAGTACCGCGCCGGAAGGGACGCCGCCAATTGTGATCGAGAGAGTTTCGGAATTGTCTTGGTCCCCGAGTAATGCAGATATCGAAAGGTTTATTGGCGTGTCTTCTTGACCTGCCGCAGCGGAAACGGTCAGGTCGGGTGTATCCGCAATTGGCTCGATAGTTACAGTCAGTGGAACGGAAACAGATTGGTCGTCCCCGTTATTCTCGGTTGCTATGGCTGTAACCTGAAGAGCGATTATGCCGGCGAAATTTTCAGGCGGCGTTAAAGTTAATCCCGTAAGCTGAGCTGGCGATAACGACCAGCTGCCATCGCCATTGTTTAATCCTGCAGATAGATTTGCGCCCGCTGGAATACCGGACACTAGAATGCTTAGAAATTCAGATCCATCAGTGTCATTGAGAGATGTAATGATGCTCAAAGTCACAGGTGTATCCTCACTGCCAAAGGCAGGCTGGGCTGACAATGAGGGTGTGTCTGCTTCTCCATGCACAGTTACGGGAAGGATCGAGGAAATACTTGCAGATGTAGTGTTCTCAAAGGAGGCTGATGTTACAGTGAGATTAAAAGATCCGCTGAAATTGGCGGGAGGATTAAACGTCAGGTTAGTCAATTGTCCGGCTGTTAAAGTCCATGTGCCGTTACCGTTGTCGGTTCCGGCGGAAAGGCTGGAGTTAGCGGGCATACCGGAAATGGTAATTATTAGCGTTTCAGAATCGCTATCGTTTAGCGAGGAAGATATGTTGAGCGCGATAGGTGTATCCTCGCTGCCTGTCGCGGGCGAGGTCAATAGATTTGGCGTGGTGGCACTTCCGGTAACAGCTACGTTCAATATTGCGGGCGGTGTTGCTGCGGAAAGATTAATCTCGCTGGCCACCGCGGTCACCGAAAGAGGTATTGTGCCGCTAAAATAGGGAGGAGGTATCATCTGGAGATTAGCCAGATCGCTTGCCGATAATATCCACACGCCGTTTCCAGTATCAATCCCTGCCGATAATGTTGCTCCGGTTGGAACGCCCGAAATAATGACGGATAGATTTTCGGATCCATCCGTATCCGTCAACGCTGCGGATATATCAAGCATGATAGGGCTGCTTTCATTGCCGGACGAAGGCTGGACGGATAATATCGGCATATCCGGTATGGCTGATATGGTTACAGGAAGAAAGGAGTGGACATGGAATGTATCCGGCCCATCGGTTGAACTTAATGTAACATCAAGATTAAAGTTTCCGCTAAAGTCAGGGGCAGGAATTAGCTGCAGATTATTTGTATCGGCCACTGTAAGGGTCCACGTGCCGTCCCCGTTATTAATACCAGCAGAGAGGATCGCTCCGGCAGGAAGATTTGAGATGGTGAGTGTAAGAATTTCGCTGCCTGATGTGTCAAAAGGCAGGGCCTCGATATCGAGTGTAATAGCATTGTCTTCATTACCTGAAGCGGGCAGAATATTCAAAATTGGTACATTGTTAACCGGGGTTATATTTACGGAGAAGGTTTGAACTGATGTGCTGGTAGTGAGATTATTTTCACTTGCTGTTGCGGCAACCCCCAGATTAAAAGATCCGCTGTAAAATGGTGGCGGTGTTAAAGTCAAATTATTGAGCTGTGTTTGCGTCATGGTCCAGGTGCCGTTTCCATTATCTATCCCGGCTGATAAAGCTGCCCCGGCGGGAACACCTGAAATGACTATGCTTAGATTTTCTGAACCGTCGTTATCTTGCAGCGATGCTGTGATATTTAATTCTATCGGTTCATTTTCTTCACCAGCAGCAGGTCCAGCGGACAGAAGAGGTGTGTCAGGAACGCCAGAAACCTCTACGCTAAAATTCGACGTTACTTGGGCTGTATCGCTACCATCTGTGGAAGTTGCGGTAACGGTGATATAAAAAGACCCGCTATAGTTGAGCGGAGGAGTTATACTCAGGTTTGTGAGTTGTGCGGGAGAAAGTGTCCATGTGCCGTTGCCATTGTCCGATCCTGCAGAAAGGCTGGCGCCGGCAGGTATACCCGCTATTAGAATTTCCAGAATTTCTGATCCATCGGTATCATTGAGAGATGCGGAAATATTCAGGAGGATGTCTGTATCTTCGCTCCCTGATACCGATAGCGTGGAAAGATTAGGCAGTGTTGCTTCGGGACTGATGCTGATATTCAAAGAAGCGGTAATTTGCTCACTTGTTCCGTCCTCAGTGCTGGTTGCAACAACCTGCATCGAAAGACTGCCGCTATATCCTGAAGGAGCGATAAGTTCTAAATTTCCAAGATCTAAAGGCGAAAGACTCCAACTTCCATCTCCGTTATCCGTGCCTGCAGAAAAAGAGAATCCTGACGGTACATTCATAATTTCAATAGAAAGAGTTTCCGATCCATCGATATCTGCTAACACCGCCGAAATAGATAATGGAACCGTATTTCCTTCTGTTCCAGTGGCGGAGGCTACATTCAAAGACGGAGAATCGGCAATTCCTTGTATCTCGACGGTTAAGCTTTCTGTCTGGCTGGAAGTTGCCGCGCCGTCGTAGGCGGTGGCATTCACTATAAGATCGAAAGTTCCGCTATAGTTGAGGGGAGGAATAAGGCTAAGATTGGAAAGTAGTTCAGGTGTTAAGGTCCATGTCCCGTCGCCATTGTCTACACCATTGGAAAGGCTGGCCCCGGCAGGTAAACCTGAGATCATTATTGTAAGAATTTCCGAACCATTGATGTCGTTGACGGAGGCTGAAATATCAAGCGGAACCAAATTGTCTTCGCTGCCATTTGCTGGGTTTGTTTCAAGAAGTGGCAGGGACGCGACTGGGGAAACGCTGATATCAATTTGAGCTTCTGCATAAGCGTGCGTATTGCCTTCGCTGGTTGATGCAACCGCAAACATGGAAAGATTGCCGTTATATCCAGCGGGAGGAGTAAAATGAAGATCGGCGAGTTCCGTTTGTGTAAATTCCCAGATGCCATTCGCGATCTGAACGCCACTTGAGAATGAAGATCCAGAAGGGGCGTCATAAATTCTGATGTAGAGACTTTCTGATCCGTCGGTGTCAGTTAAGGTCACTGAAACAGATAATGGAATCGGTTGGTTTTCAACGCCTGATAGCGGGGTAACCGAAAGAATCGGAACATCCGCAATACCGTCTACAGTTACATTAAGTGTTCTCGATAAAGTTGCCGTTGTATTATTTTCATACGTAGTGCCGGTGACGGTCAGATCAAACGATCCGCTATAATTCGCCGGTGGATTGAGCGTCAGATCAGCAAGGTCATTCTGTGTCAATGTCCATATACCGTTTCCGTTGTCGATACCGGCAGAAAGGTTCGCGCCAGCAGGGACCCCGGAGACAGTTATCTCCATTGTTTCGGAGCCGTCAAGATCACGTAGAGATGCATTAATCTGCAGGCCAATCGGCATGTCCTCGTATCCTGTTGTGTGCTGAACGAAAATATCAGGAAGGGAGGCTTGTCCTTCAACTGTAATTAACATGTTTTCGATGTCGCTTGAGGTCTGGGTGCCGAAAGTAGAATTTGCGGTAACGGTCATAATTAATTGTCCACTGTAAAATTGCCCGGGGGTCAAAACCAGTCCGGAAAGATCTTCCGGCCTTAGATTCCATGTGCCGTTTCCATTATTAACTCCGGCAGAGAGAGTGGCATCCAGGGGGATGCCTGATATCGTTATGACGGTCACGACGCCGGGCCGCGTATCCGCAGTAAGGCCTATGTTCAAGGGGATGGAGTTGCCTTCCAAAGATATCGATTGATCGGTCGTAATGACCGGTGCGATCAATGCGAAAGGCTGCTGGCCTTCGCTAGTCGATGATGGTTCGGATGATGTACCCCCAGCGGCACTTGTTGGCATCAGTAGGAGAGAATTGGATAAGACGGACGCATCATTTCTATTTCCTTGTGGTTGCAGGCCTTCAAACATTTCTGGGCTTTGCGCGCTTCCGGCTTCAGCAACAGAAGGATCGTAATATACAGAGGAATTAGAGCTTGCAGATGAAGGATTGGCTGTGCTTGCAGGAGGCAGGGTCGAGAAATTTACAGCTTCATTGCTAGCTGAGGCCGCGGTTTCCATGGCAGGGCGCGTTGTAACAGAAATGTCCTGAGCTGGAGGCTCGACTAAATTTTCTGCTTCCTCTCGAGAGTTATCGGCAAAACGCAAAGTGCTGAATAAATTGCTGTTTGTATTAAATTCCGTATTTGGATCGTATCCTTGGTGAATGCGCGCATTCAGGTTGTATTTATCATTTGCCATGTTGATACCCAATTTTTTTGATTATATTCCATTCTAGATCCAGATCGCTTAACGATACATAAAATCATGCATGGGTATGTAAGTGAGATTTTTAAATCAGTTTAGATTAGAATGACTTCATGAGAACAAATATTGAATTTCAAATACGGCCGGAAAAAACAAACGGAATAAGGGTTCTTTTAGTAGAAGATGAACCTGCCAACAGCGCTATATTAGCCAGCTATCTGGAGAATGCCGGATATCTAGTAGATGAGGCCCCGGATGGAATTGCGGCATGGAAAATCTTGGAAGAGAAGCCTTCCGCTTACAGATTGATTGTCACTGATAAAAGAATGCCCAACATGAATGGACTTGAGCTTGCAGCGCGTATTAAAGCGGATAAAAGACTTTCTAATATTCCGGTTATCATGCAAACGGGAGATACGTCTCAGGATGAATTTCTAAAAGGCATCAAGACGGGCGTTTATTATTATCTTGCAAAACCCTATGATGAAACGACTTTGTTGGCTCTTGTGCGCTCCGCAGTCATAGAACGAGAAAGAAAAGAAGTTTTTGAGCGACGACTCTCAAGCCAGCAAAACGCGCTGGCAAATCTAGCAAGAGGTGAGTTTTTTATCCGTACGCCCGATGAAGCGCAAAACATGGCATTTTTGCTTGGAAGTATTTTTCCTAGGCCGGAATTGGCCATTTCAGGTTTATATGAACTTATCATTAACGGAATTGAGCACGGTAACCTAGGTCTGGGCTATGAGAAAAAAGGAGCTTTCTTATCGGAAGGAAAATGGGAGGCAGAAATAGAAAGGCGGTTGCTGCTCGCAGACAACCTCAACAAGAAAGTTTTTATTTGCTTTGAAAAATTTCCGGATAGGTTTGAGATCACAATTACTGATGACGGCCCGGGGTTTGACTGGCAGCCATATCTTGAAATCGAGCCTTCAAGAGCGACCCATGGAAATGGAAGGGGCATAGCAAAGGCGAATTTACTTGGATTTGATGAAGTAAATTATCTGGGTCCCGGCAATCAGGTTAAGATCATTTCCTACACGAAGTAATTTTATAATTAGGGCAGATAAATACTTGCCATCTTTTGGCAGGTTACCCATATTATCTGCATGGGAAAAATTATAGATAATACAATTGCCAGAAGATTTGAGATGGATCTGGAGGGCCAAATCGTTTTTGCAAATTACAGGATCGATCAAAACATTCTTTTTATAAACTATGTGGAATCCCCTCCGGAACTGCGCGGGACGGGAGCTGCAGGAAAATTAATGGAAGGTATTATGGGGATTGCTAAGGAACGATCATATAAGGTGGTTCCTATCTGCAGCTATGCAGTTTCATGGATAAGGCGTCACGAGGAATATCAGTCACTTTTGGTATAATTAAGAATACCCCTTGCTGCCGCAACGCCTGTAGAAAAACAGGCCTGTAGCAGATAGCCGCCAGTTGGCGCTTCCCAGTCAAGCATTTCTCCGGCGACAAAAATACCGGGAATCTTTTTAAGCATCATATTTTTATCAACAGAAGATAAAGTTATGCCGCCGGCGCTTGAAATTGCTTTTTCGATATCGAAAGGCGATGTAATTTTGAGTGGCAAAGCTTTAATTAGTTTTGCTAAGTCTTCATTTGCAAAATTCTGCACATTCAGGCTCGCTTCCCGCAACAATCCGATGGACACTGGATTTAATCCCAGTGTCTTTTGGAGATAAGCTGAAAATGAATTCTTTTTACGCGAAGTCTGATCAAGTCTATTGCTGATATCACCGGATGTGAGGGAAGGTTTTAAATCAATTTTTAATATTGTCTCTTGTCCGTTATCCAGGGATTGGCGAAGGAGAGAGGACAAGGCATAAACGGCTCCGCCTTCTATGCCTTGAGAAGAAATCATCACTTCCCCATGTGTAATCCGATTTTCAAAAGTAAGGGAAATATTCTTAAGTGGCTGTCCGGAAAATTTAGAACGGAAGATATCTGACCATTCGACATTAAAGCCGCAATTGGCTGGACGCAGCGTGTTAACTTCGATGCCTTCATTCTTCAGAATGGAAACCCATGTGCCATCAGATCCTAAATTTGGCCATGAGGCGCCGCCAAGCGCTAATAAGGTTATATCGGAAGCAAGAATTTCAGCTTCGCCTGAGGCGTTGATAAAAAT
>QFOT01000057.1 GCA_003241285.1 Micavibrio aeruginosavorus | reverse complement strand
ATCTGGTTGTCCTTGGCGGTCTTGTATTCATGTTCAAGCAGATCCCGACGGCGTTTTTGCCAGATGAAGATCAGGGTATCATGTTTGTCCAGATTTCAACCCCGCCGGGCGCAACGACACAGAGAACTTTGGAAACCGTCAAAAAAGTCGAAAATTATTTCCTGAACGACGAAAAAGATAATGTTGAACATATTTTTACCGTAACAGGTTTTAGCTTTGCGGGGCGCGGCCAGAATTCGGCTATCGGCTTTGCCGATTTGAAGGACTGGGATGTCCGCGGTGGTGAGGGGCAAGATGTTTCTTCTATTGCCGGACGTTCGATGGGAGCTTTATCCCAGATCAAAGATGCGATGGTTTTTGCGTTCTTCCCGCCAGCGGTTATTGAACTGGGCAATGCGTCCGGTTTCGATTTCCAGCTTCTTGATCAGGCAGGTCTTGGGCATGACGCATTAGTCAGTGCGCGTAACCAGATGCTCGGCATGGCAGCTCAAAACAAACAGCTTGCGGGTGTACGGCCAAACGGTCTTTCGGATGTGCCTCAATATAAAATCGACGTCGATCATGAAAAAGCGAGTGCGCTGGGTGTTTCTATCGCCGAGATAAATTCAACGCTGCAGACTGGCTGGGGCTCGGCCTATGTGAACGACTTCCTTGATGCTGGACGTATCAAGCGTGTATTCATGCAGGGTGATGCGCAGTTCCGCATGGAGCCGCAGGATATCAACGACTGGTTCGTGCGCAATAACGCCGGACTTATGGTGCCGTTCTCGGCCTTTTCCTCGGCACATTGGACCTACGGCTCACCAAAACTGGAGCGCTATAACGGAACGTCATCCCAGAATATTCAGGGCGGCCCTGCGCCGGGCGTGAGTTCGGGTGTGGCTATGCAGGCCATTGAAGAGATATCAAAGAAGCTGCCAAAAGGTATCGGGCTTGAATGGACGGGGCTTTCCTATGAGGAAAGATCGGCGGGCGATCAGACAACGCTGCTTTATTCCTTGTCGCTTCTGGTTGTGTTCCTTTGTCTTGCCGCGCTTTATGAAAGCTGGTCTATTCCGGCAGCTGTTATGATGGTCGTGCCTCTCGGTATTATCGGGGCTGTGGCGGCTACCTTGCTTAAGGGACTCTCAAATGACGTTTACTTCCAGGTCGGTCTTTTGACAACGGTCGGCCTTGCCGCGAAGAACGCGATTTTGATCGTTGAATTTGCCAAAGAGATGCATGACAAGGGGATGGATTTGTATGAAGCGGCATTGCATGCGGCTGAACAGCGTCTTCGTCCTATTCTGATGACGTCTCTTGCTTTTATCCTAGGCGTCACGCCCTTGGCTATTGCCAGCGGTGCTGGCTCAGGAAGCCAGAACGCTATCGGTATTGGCGTTCTTGGCGGAATGTTCTCTGCGACTTTCCTTGCTATTTTCTTCGTCCCATTGTTTTTTGTTTTAATTCTTAAGCGCTTCGGGAAAACGAAACCATCTGCCACGAAACTGGAACATGATTTCCAAGAGGCTACTCATGAATAAAATGATCTTGACGGTACTGATATCGACTACTTTTTTAAGTGGTTGCACGATGATTCCGGATTTTGATACGCCAAAATCGCCTGTTGAATCCGAATGGCCGCAAGGCCAGGCCTATCTTGATTTGGGTTCTGCAGAGCGTGGCAGTATTCGCAATGTCACGTGGCAGGAATTTTTCCGCTCTCCAAATCTCCAAAAAATTATTCAGACATCACTGGATAATAACCGGGATTTACGCATCGCAGCCTTGAATGTAGAGCAGGCGCGTCAGCTCTACCGCGTACAAAGAGCCGATCTCTTGCCGACAATCGACGCTCTGGGCTCCGGTACGCGCCAGAATATTCCTGAGAACGCGGCGGCTCTGCAAGGGGAGGGCATACAGTCACAATACAGCGCGAATATAGGCACTACGAATTATGAGATTGATATATTCGGGCGCATTCGCAGCTTGAATGCGCAAGCTTTGGAAGAATATCTGGCAACCGAAGAGGCACAAAAATCTGTTAAAATTTCTTTGATTGCTGAAGTTGCCAATGCATATCTCGTTTATCTCGCCGATCAAAAACTTCTGGCGCTAACCGAGGATACATTAACTGCCCAGCAGAAATCCTTTGATGTGATTAATAAAAGCTTCGAGCTTGGTGTAGGTAACAAGCTCGATGTTTCGCAGGCTGCGCAGTCTGTTGAAACGGCCCGCGCCAACCATGCCGTGTATCTTCGCTTGGTGGCTCAAGATAAAAACGCTTTGCTTCTTTTAATGGGTATCTCTACCGAGGGCGATTTATTGCAGGGCGAAACGCTGGATCAAATCCAATTCGCTGAAAACCTGCCTGTAGGTTTGCCTTCGGATGTACTTTTGGAGCGTCCTGACATCCGCCAGGCGGAGCATGGCCTGCTGGCTGCTAATGCGAATATCGGCGCAGCAAGGGCTAACTTCTTTCCAACTATCAGTCTGACTGGATCTGCGGGGCTTGCCAGCCAGAGCTTATCCGATCTCTTTAAATCCGGTTCGGGACTTGCCTGGAATTTCTCGCCATCGGTTTCGCTCCCGATTTTCACAGGAGGGCGTAACATCGCTAATCTAGGCGTATCTCAAGCGACGCGCGATATCCGTGTGGCCGAATATGAGAAAGCTATCCAAGTCGCGTTCCGTGAAATATCCGATGAATTGGCTGCTCGCGGCACCTATACAAATCAGCTAAAGGCTCAGCAAGCATTGGCGCAAGCAGCGCAGGATGCTTACAGGCTTTCACAAGCCAGATATGATCAGGGTATTGAAAATTATCTGAATGTTCTGGATGCACAGCGTTCATTGTATGCGGCTCAGCAGACCGAAATCACGGTTTCGCAGCAGCGCCTGTCCAATCTTGTGACTTTATATAAAGTGCTCGGCGGTGGTCTGGACCAGCAAGCAAAGAAATAATCAGGCGGGCTTTTGGAAGTCGATCACAAGGCCGCGCTTTTTAAAATAAGCCTGCATGGTCTTGCGGCCTTCGCGGTTTGGCACCGGAATTTTTGAAGCGTCTATAGTCACTTCTTTTGCCGGAGCCAGACTGGATTTTAATTGATCTATGTGCTGGTCTAACCCTTCATTGTTGTTATGGAGGGAGGCATAGATATTTTCCAAAGCTTGTTCTACAGTTAATACGCTCATCCGAAATCCTTTTCAATTCAATAGCCATATAGCAAATTAAAACGAGAATATGAAGCCATCAGATACATTTAAGGTTGAAAAAACATGGTTATCGAAGCTGGAGGGAGAGTTCCGTAAGCCTTATATGGTTGATTTAAGGGCTTTTCTTCAAAAAGAAAAAGAGCAGGGAAAGATTATTTTTCCCAAAGATGAGGAAATTTTCAATGCCCTGAATACAACGAGATTCGAGGACATTCGCGTGGTTATTATCGGGCAGGATCCATATCACGGCGAGAATCAGGCGCACGGACTTTCCTTCTCTGTCCGCAAAGGCGTGGCTATCCCGCCAAGTCTGAAGAATATCTATAAGGAAATCGAACGCGAGTATGCCATCAAAATGCCCAAACATGGCGATCTGACAGGGTGGGCAGAGCAGGGCGTTCTTCTTTTAAACGCAACATTGACAGTTGAGATGGCAAAGGCAGGCTCACACCAGAAAAAGGGCTGGGAACAATTTACGGATGCTGTTATCAGAGCCATAAATGACGAGTTAGAGCATGTCGTGTTTATTCTATGGGGGGCTTACGCCCAAAAAAAAGGGGCGATCATAGATCGCACAAAACATATGGTCCTTGAGGGGCCGCACCCGTCTCCGCTTTCAGCTCATCGCGGATTTCTAGGCTGCGGGCATTTCAAAAAAGCCAATGATTATTTAAAGAAAAACGGGAAAGCCGGCGTCGATTGGACTCATTTAACCTGATCTAAAATTTCTCCAATGATCAAATCGCCCAGATCAGTGCCGCAAGCTGCGGATATTTCCTTCAAACCTGTCGGACTGGTAATATTAATCTCGATCAATCTGTCGCCGATAATGTCAAGCCCTGCAAATAAAATACCGTTCTTGATAAGGCTCGGCCCGACGATATCGCATATTTTCTGTTCAGTCTCATTGATAGGACGCACAAAGGTCGTGCCGCCGGCGGCGATATTCCCGCGGATGCTTCCGGCCTTGGGATTTCTAACCAGTACATGACCAAAGGCTTTGCCATTAATGACGATGACGCGTTTGTCGCCGTCGGTAATTGCGGGAATAAATTCTTGGGCAATGACCGGATAACTGCCGCGCTGTGTATGCAATTCCCAGATAACTTCAAAATTGACATCATTTTTATCGACCATAAAAACGCCATGGCCGCCCATGGCATCCAGAGGTTTGATAATAATTTTACCATGCGTATCGAGGAATTTTTTAAGAACACTCAGATCGCTTGATATTGTTGTCGCAGGGCATAAATCCGGAAAAAAGCCTGCATAGAGTTTCTCGTTTAAAGCGATGAGCGCTGTTGGGTTATTTAAAACCTTTGCGCCACTGCGCACGGCATGTTCGAGCATATAACAGGCATGAATGAATCTTTTATCGACAGGAGGGTCCTTGCGCATAAGGATTACTGTAAAATCCTTCAGCTCAAAGTCTCTTTTTTCTTCAAGCCAGTACCAGTCTATTTTGTCATCGGTCAGGGTAAGTTTTTGACAAGCCGCCTTGGCTGAATTTTCTTCTATGAATAAATCGTCAATGGTAAGGTAGAATAAACCAATGCCGCGATTTTGCGCAGCCTTCATCATTGCGACTGTACTGTCTTTATAGGGTTTGATAGACTCTATTTTGTCGATCACAAAAGCGATGGAAACAGGTGGCATATGCAGGGCTCTCCAAATAATTCACAAAGAATGCTGACATATGATGATCTTGTCAATGACATGGCAAGTGGCTGCAAACCGCGAAGCCAATGGAAGGTCGGCATCGAACATGAACAGTTTTTATTCAGGCAAGATAACGAAGAGCCGCTCCCTTATGAGGGAAGCCCGGGCATCAGGCAGGTTTTGGAGAATTTTGCAGATGATTATGGATGGCAAGGAATTAAGAAAAATGGAAATTTGATTGAACTGCGCCGCGATGGTGCGTCTATAACTTTGGAGCCGGGCGGACAAATCGAACTGTCTGGCGCGCCGTATAAAAATTTGCAGGGCGTAAAGGATGAAGCGGATAGATATTATGCTGAACTTAAATTAATCGCTGAAAAACTTGGTCTTGGAATCATGGCGAAAGGTTTTCATCCGCAATGGTCGCCCAACCAGATTCACTGGATGCCCAAAGAGCGCTATAAAATCATGGGTCCCTATATGTCGTCTAAAAGCCGGCATGGGGTAGATATGATGATCCGCACATGCGGCGCCCAAATCAATATGGACTTTGACAGAGAAGCTGACATGATAAAAAAATATCGTGTGGGCCTTGCCTTGCAGCCGATCGTCACCGCCCTTATGGCGAATTCCTCACAAGTTGAAGGAAAAGACAGCGGGTATAAAACCTATCGTTCCTTTATATGGACCGAAACCGATCCTGACCGCTGCGGCGTACCTGAATTTATCTTTAAGGACGAAATGAGTTTCTCCCGCTATGTCGATTACGCGCTTGATGTGCCGATGTATTTTATTATGCGCGCGGGCCATCATGTAAATGTCGCCGGGCAATCTTTTCGTAATTTTATGGAGGGACAGCTAAAAGGACATGAGGGTGATTTTCCTGATATCAGTGACTGGCATGATCATTTGACCACGTTGTTCCCTGAGGTGCGTTTAAAGACGTATCTGGAGTTTCGGGGTCCTGATAGTGCGGAGGCTGAAATAGTTTATGCAATGGCGGCCTTTTGGGCGGGAATTCTATATGATGAAGATGCGTTGAGCGGGGCTTGCACTTTGATTGAGGGACTTCTCCCTGAAGACCATGTGCGAATCCGTAATGACGTGCCTCGTCTGGGATTGAATACACCTGTAAAAGCGGAGATGCGCTTATATGATATGGCGGCGAAGGCGTTGAGCATTGCGAAAGAGGGCTTAAGCCGCTATGAACCGGACGCGGCTAAAGATCTATTGCCTTTTGATTTAATGCTTCGCAACTTCGCTTGAAGCGCCGATCCCTGTTTGCGCCCTTACATATTGCGCATCAAATCCACTGCGGTCGATTATGCCGCGGGAGGATTTATCGGTGACAGAGAATATCCAGATTGCAAGGAATGAAAGTGGCATAGAGAAAAGAGCCGGATATTCATAAGGGAACACTGGTGTAGTGTAGCCAAATATATCGACCCAGACTGTTTTGCTTAAGACGACCATGCCTACTGCGCTGATTAATCCGATCCAGCCGCCAGCCAGAGCGCCTCTGGTGGTCATTTTTTTCCAGTAAATTGACGTTATCAGGGCGGGGAAGTTCGCGCTGGCGCCAAGGGCAAAAGCAAGCCCTACCATAAAGGCAACATTCTGTTTTTCGAAAACAATGCCTAGCAAAATTGCAATAACGCCAATACTAATCGTTGCCATGCGCATGATAAACAATTCTTGCTTATCGCTATGGTGATCTTTTTTAAATACATTGGCATATAAATCATGTGATACGGCTGACGCGCCGGCAAGCGTTAGGCCTGCAACAACAGCAAGAATGGTTGAGAAAGCGACGGCGGATATGAAACCATACAGCACATCCCCGCCAAGCTCTCTTGCCAGATGGACGGCTGCCATATTCCCGCCGCCGATCAAAACGCCGTTTTCATCCGTATAATTTGGATTTTGTGTCAGAAATATGATGGCGCCGAAGCCAATGATAAAGATGAGCGCATAAAAATAACCTATGAAGCCGGTGGCAATGACAATAGATTGCTTGGCGGTTTTAGCATCCGGTACGGTAAAGAAGCGCATTAGGATATGAGGCAGTCCGGCCACGCCGAACATCAATCCGATACCAAGGGAGAGGGCTGACAGAGGATCTTTAAGGAGTGAACCGGGTGCAAGAATAGCCTCGCCTTTAGGATGTATATCAATGGCTGTTTTAAAGAACAGGTTGAGATCAAAATTATAGTGGGACAAAGCCAGTAGCGAAATCAAGGTTGCTCCTGCTAGGACCAGAACGGCCTTGATCAACTGTACCCATGTGGTTGCCAGCATGCCGCCAAATACGACATAAGCCATCATGAGGATGCCGACTATAAAAACGGCGAGAAGATAAGGGAGGCCGAACAGAACTTCGATCAGCTTTCCGGCGCCGACCATTTGCGCAATCAGATAACAAAAAACCGTCGCCAGTGATCCGAATGCCGCCATGATGCGTATGGGCTTTGGATTAAAGCGGTAGGATGCAACATCTGAAAAATTATATTTACCCAGATTGCGCAGCGGTTCGGCCAATACGCTTATGATTATAGGCCAGCCCACAAGAAAGCCGATAGCGTAGATTATGCCGTCAAAGCCGGAAGTATAGACAAGGCCGGAGATTCCAAGGAAGGAGGCCGCAGAAACATAATCGCCGGTAATGGCAAGCCCATTCTGGAAGCCTGTGATTTGCCCGCCAGCGGAATAGGCGTCGCTTGTTGTATGCATGCGCCCTGCCGCCCATTTTGTGATGGCAAGTGTGACAACGACGAAGGCAAAGAAAATAAAAACGGCGGTTTTGTTTAGGTCGGCTAGTCCTGCAATCAAATCATCCATTACTGCTTATTTCCTTTCACCAACTCGTGAAGCTCTTTTTGAAGGTCAGCCGTTTTGCCATTTGAAAGACGCACATATAAAAGGGTCAGGATGTAACTGAATAAAAGGAGTAGAAGGCCTGCATAAATCCCGATACTGATGACGTTGTCGCCCAAAGTTCTGCCTAGAACTTCAGGATAGAAGGCGACCATCAAAATGAAGCCGAAATATGCGATGATGATGGAGCCTGAAATAAAAGCGGAGAGCTTTCTGCGCGTCGATATATAATTTTTGAAGGCTTCTGAGTTGATAAGGTCATGGGCGTCAATATCGTTCATGAATAATCCCTTCTTTATAGATTGTAACACAAATCAACAATGAAATTATGTATATTTTATGTTGCCCGGCACAATTTATATGCAGAATTTCAGGAACTATCAATTCTCTTATTCAGTTGGACATATCTGAATTTGCGAAAGGAACATGATTATGGCTGGCAAACTAGAAGGAAAGAAAATTGCATTTTTGGCAACAGATGGATTCGAACAAATCGAACTAACACGTCCATGGCAAGACATTAAAGCAGCTGGAGCGACTGTAGAACTGATCTCTCTTAAATCTGGAGAAATACAAGGTATGAACCATGATGAAAGAGCAGATAAATTTACCGTCGATAACGTCGTGTCTGATATTAGCGCGTCTGATTATGACGGTCTTGTCCTTCCCGGAGGTGTTGCAAATCCCGATAATTTGCGTACCGATCAGGATGCGATAAATTTTGTAAAAGATTTTTTCAAGCAATCCAAACCAGTTGCTGCTATTTGCCATGGTCCATGGACATTGGTCGAAGCCGGTGTATTAGAAGGTCGCACGGTTACATCCTGGCCAAGCCTCAAGACGGATATCATCAATTCCGGGGGCAAATGGGTAGATAAAGAAGTGCAGGTTGATCAGGGTCTTGTAACAAGTCGCAAGCCGGAAGATCTTGAAGCATTTTGCCGTAAGGCTATCGAAGAATTCTGTGAAGGTAAGCATGACAGAAAGGCGGCCTGATTATGTCTGGTGTTTTGTATAAAAAAGATACGGATTATACGGCTGAGAAACAGCGCGATATTCAAGATCAAGTGGAAAAAGCAGATAAGGCTATAGAAAAGGAAAATGAAGGGCCAATGCAGGCGGGAGCCAGAGAATACCCTGTTCCGCCGTTTCCGAAGCAACATCAGGCAAAGCCGGGCATAGAAGCAAAGCTTAATCCACTGCCAATGTATGATGCGCCTTATTACAAAGGTTCCGAAAAGCTAAAGGACAAGGTCGCTATTATCACGGGAGGTGATTCCGGTATTGGTCGTTCAGTCGCTATTTTATTTGCGCGTGAAGGGGCCGATATTGCGCTTGGTTATCTTGATGAAGAAAAAATAGATGCAAATGAAACAAAGCGTTTGATTGAGGCCGAGGGCCGCAAATGCATTTTGCTTCCCGGCGATGTTACTCATCAGGAATATTGCAAAAAAGCCATTGCTGAAACAGTCGAGAAACTGGGGCGACTTGATATTCTTGTTAATAATGCAGCATTCCAAGTGCACACAAAAAAGTTTAAGGATTTAACAGCAGAGCATTTTGACGAAACGCTTCGTACTAATCTATATGGTTATTTCTTTATGGCGCAGGCTGCTGTCGAGTATATGGAGCCGGGCTCATCAATTATAAATACAGGTTCTGTAACTGGACTTTTGGGCAATAAAGATCTCATAGATTATTCGATGACTAAGGGCGGCATTCATGCCTTTACACGCTCTCTCGCAACACAGCTAATTCCAAAAGGTATCAGGGTAAACGCGGTTGCGCCGGGCCCTGTGTGGACGCCGCTGAACCCTTCTGATAAAAATGCCGAAGATGTGGTGGAATTTGGTGCAAAAACACCAATGAAGCGCCCGGCCCAACCTGAAGAAATTGCGCCGGCTTATGTGTTTCTCGCCTCGGCGCAGTGCTCAAGTTATATTACGGGTGAAATATTGCCTATTATCGGCGGATATACTGGCGGCTGATTACTTATAAAGACTTATATAATAATCGACGGTGTGCTCTAGGCCTGACTGAAAACTGATCTCTGGCATCCACCCTAGCTTCTCCGTCGCTTTCGAAAAATCGATGGCATAGCGGAAATCATGGCCTTTGCGGTCTGTCACGAACTGTATTTGCCCGGCATAGGATTTATCATCTGGTCTAGGTAGCTTTGCATCTAGAATAGCGCAAATCTGATGGGCGATATCAATATTTTTGACTTCGTTGCCACCGCCAAGGCAATAAGTTTCCCCCAGCTCGCCAGTCGTGATGGCGGCAATCAGGCCTTTGCAATGATCTTCGACGTAGAGCCAGTCGCGTATATTCATGCCGGTTCCATAGATGGGAATTATTTTACCGCCGAGGGCATTGCGAATAATGGTAGGGATTAATTTTTCGTCATGCTGGCGCGCGCCATAATTATTCGAGCAATTGGTGATGATGACCGGGAATTTATAGGTGTGATGCCATGCGCGGGCCAGTAAATCGCTCGATGCCTTCGACGCGGAATAGGGCGAGGATGGCGCATAGGGAGTATTCTCATCAAAGGGCGGGTCATTCTCTTTTAATTGCCCAAAGACTTCGTCGGTGGATACATGGAGAAAACGTTTGCCTGCCGTATCTGTCCAGGCGTCAAGGCAGGCTTTTAAAAGCGTATAGCTGCCCTCGACATTCGTCTTGATGAAAATACCCGGTTCCTCGATGGCGTTATCGACATGGCTTTCTGCCGCCAGATGGAGAACGGTGTCGATGTCATGTTTGGCAAGAAGCGAAGAAACAAGATCGGCATCGCAGATATTGCCTTCAATAAAATGAAAATTCTTTTTGCGGGAATGAATATTCAGGTTTTCTCTGGACCCCGCGTAAGTCAGTGCATCGAGAACGACGACATTTAAATCCTGCGTCATCAAAAGATCCACTAGATGGGAGCCGATAAATCCGGCGCCGCCGGTGACAAGAACTGATTTCATGGAATGAGCACGAAGTGGCATGAAGTTTTATCCCGCCGATGTCTGCTGGTTAACGTGGTGAATAAGATCTTTTGGCGTGAAGGGCTTCATCATCACTTTCTCGACACGGTGGGCAACTGACTGGACGGCGGTGTCTGCCGTCACGGTTCCGGCGCTGCCGCCGCTGATGGCAATGATGCGCGGGCGCACGCCGGCAAGACTCGTATTGTGTATATGGTCGATCAGATCATGCCCGTCTTTGTCGCCAGGCATGATCAGGTCGGTAATGACCAGTTTGATATCGCTATGGTTTTTAAGTGCCGTAATGGCTTCGTCGACGTTAAAAGCGCTTATGACGTCATGACCGGCCTCGGTCAGCGTGTTCGAGAGAAGCTTATTAATGGTTCTTGAATCGTCGACTAATAGAATTTTTTTCATTTTATCCCTGTAATGTCTTTTATTATCAATACTTATAACAGATTTATGCTTCGTTAATACTGTTCTCTTTATCTTGATATTTGACTCTCGCTCGGGAGTTGTGGTGGATTAGGTAAATACATATTTTTTGGGGGATATGAATGTCATCGGTTAATTCTAAGAAGAAGATCGTCAAGCTTGCCATGATTGCGGCGATTATCGTGGCTGTCTGCGCAGGCATCAGCATGGCATGGGAATCTAAATACCCATCCGGCACATGGCGGTATAAAATCACGATTAATATCGACACGCCGGATGGCGTTAAGACAGGCTCGGCGGTTAGGGAAGTCACAGTCAGAACTGGCCAGTTAAATCTGCCGGGGGCTACGCCACATAAAATTCCCAAAGGTGAGGCTGTTGTTGTAGACCTTGGTAAAGGTCAATTATTATTCGCGCTGACAAGTTTCGATGATTATCAGATCGTGTTTCGGGCTTTTCCTTACGATGGTGGCGGCACGACCGTAGAAGGCATTGAATATTACAGCCATCTAAAGAATGCAAAAACGTTTCTGGTGCCAGAGCAATTGCGGTTCGTAAGATTCAAAAATATCAACGATCCAAAGACTGTTGAGGAAGTGAAAGGTCAAAATCTCGAGGCATCATTCGGCAAGGGATATAAATTTAATTCAGCTTCGATAGAAATGACAGGTGAGCTAGTGACATGGGGCATCGAAAAATATTTGCCGTGGTTGCGAGGTTTGAAGGCTAATTTAGATGGCTCATATGGACGTAGCAGTAACAAATTGTCTAATGCACTTGATGTTGGAAATTTTAGAAAGAGGTAACAGGATATGGCGCTAAAACCAGAATTATTCAAAGCTATCCTCGCAATGGACGCTTATAATAGAGGTTATGATGCCGGTATTGATTTACCTAATAGTATTGGGTCTAAGATTGGCAATGCTTCAGTCATCAGAACGAGAGGTGAAGACGATGCTGAAGCTATAGGCTTCTATGCAATTGCCTATCAATTGGCAGGCGGCGAGAAAGTTATTTCTATCCGTGGTACTGATAACAAAGATGTTCTTTCAAAAGATATTTTTAAGACTGATGTATGGAATGGATGGGGTGTGGCGCTTGGAAGTCCAGAGGGCAAGCAAGCGGGCATGGTGCGATCTGGATTTTCTTGACTCTCGCTCGGGAGTTGTGGTGGATTAGGTAAATACATAGTTTTTGGGGGATATGAATGTCATCGGGTAATTCTAAAAAGAAGATCGTCAAGCTTGCCATGATCGCGGCGATTATCATGGCTGTCTGCGCAGGCGTCAGCATGGCATGGGAAGCCAAATACCCATCCGGCACATGGCGGTATAAAATCACGATTAATATCGACACGCCGGATGGCGTTAAGACAGGCTCGGCAGTTAGGGAAGTCACTGTATCAAGAGGTATTGCGCTTACGCCTGAATCGGGTCCAG
>QFOT01000209.1 GCA_003241285.1 Micavibrio aeruginosavorus | reverse complement strand
ACCACGCGAAAGACATCTGGCCACAGGTGTCTTGGGTCTTTGTCGCCGAGCTGTTTGCCTGCAACGCTAAAGGGCTGGCATGGATAGCCCGCAGTGATGCAATCCACGAGGCCACACCACGGCTTGCCATCGAAGGTTCGTAAATCAGTCCATATAGGTGCTTGATCCAAGGCGTCTTGTTCCATGCGCGTTGCCAGGATTGCTGCCGCATAGGCTTCGATCTCAACAAAACAGACTGTGCGAGCATTTGGCTGCGCCACTCGAAGTCCGAGGTCGAGTCCGCCGACACCGGCGCACAGGGACAGAATTGTGAAGGGACGTAAATCCACACGTTGTTCCTTGAACCTTTTGGGTGCGCAGTCATAAAAAGGCGGGTGCGCACTTCTGGGTGCGCACCTCTCAAGGCCTTTATTTCCTGCTGTTTTTGCAATCAGGCGCGTGAAGTGCGCACCCAGAAAAAAAGTCTGTGACTAAAAAAGTCCTGCGCCTCAGCCCGCCGCATAGGGGCGAAGCGTTCCGAGTACCTTTTTGCCTTTACCAGCGCGACTCATGTGCAAAAAGCCACGCGGGGAAGCGTGGCTTGGGAGGGAATGATCGCGATGATAGTGATTAGAATGCCAAAAAATGTTCGCGTTGTCCGTAACAATTATGTTCGAACATTTTTTATGCTGCCTGTTCGATAGTCACGCTTCCATCTTTGATCTGCTTTATGAGTTTGATAATAAAATCGGCATACAGCATCAAACGAATGAAATTCTCTTCGTTGCCGTATCCAAGGTATGCCTTATCACCATGCATGATCTTATGCCTAAATAATGAATAGCTTTCGTTGGGCGTGATCTTGTTTGATTCTCGAAATAGACCACTAAATATCACTTCTTGCAGCATCTCTGCAGACCAGAAGTCAACGATCTCGGCAACAGTCTGAACGGCCACATCGTGCCGTACATCTGTCCGCTTGCCTTTGAGTTCTGCCGGAAGATTATCTTTTATCTCTTGCTCTACGCGCTTTCTGGTTGCCTTAGGCAAAACTCCATACAGCTCGCGGACTAACCCATCAATTTGAGCAATCAGAGCGGGGACTGTCAATAGGTGTACATCCTCGTGATTATTGTCCTTACTCATTGCAATTGCAGCCTGGAATACTTTTAATCGCCCCTGATCAATATCCGCCTGCCATTCCTCCATAATCGTATCTAGACGATACCACCCATTGGCTTTGTAATAGTTAATCACGAATGGAATGATATCCTCATTATCGTGAAGGTCTTCTTCAACTACCAGCATCAAAAGCCCGTCATCACTAATTAACCAGTGATCAGAATGAAGACGAATCTTGATTAAATGTTCAGGTGGTATATTACGAATGAAATCAGTTACGCCACGAAAGGCCTGACTGATTTCTGAGAAGTTCAACCTATCCTGAAGATCATGAAATTGCTTTAAGGCTTCTTGGAATGGTCGTGTTTGTTCTTGAATTT
>QFOT01000056.1 GCA_003241285.1 Micavibrio aeruginosavorus | reverse complement strand
ACGCCAAAAGGTGAAGCTGTTGTTATAGACCTTGGTAGAGGTCAATTATTGTTCGCGCTGACAAGTTTCGATGATTATCAGATCGTGTTTCGGGCTTTTCCTTACGATGGCGGCGGCACGACCGTAGAAGGCATTGAATATTACAGTCATCTAAAGAATGCAAAAACATTTCTGGTGCCAGAGCAATTGCGGCTCGTAAGATTCAAAAATATCAACGATCCAAAGACTGTTGAGGAAGTGAAAGGTCAAAACCTCGAGGCGACGTTCGGCAAGGGATATAAATTTAATTCAGCTTCAATTGAAATGACAGATAAGCCGGTGACATGGGGCATTGAGAAATACCTGCTGTGGTTGCCGAAAAGAAAGAATGTAATGGGCTATTTAGGGGGAAACAGTACTCCGCCTTTTGATGACCCTACAAAAACATATTTAAATGGATCTGAATTTACACAAGGTAATCGTAATGAATAATAATTTAATGAAGGCTATTTTAGCCATGGATTCCTATAACCGTGGCTATAATGCGGGTATTCAACTATCCCAAAACCCTGATGTCATGCTCGGTAATGCTAAAATTATTATGAATTCAAGTGTATTGGGGAATGGTAAAGATCAAGCTATAGGCTTCTATGCGATTGCCTATCAATTGGCAGGCGGCGAGAAAGTTATTTCGTATCGTGGAACGGATGTTGATTTTCTGACATTCGAGGGTTTGACCACCGATGTCTGGAATGGTTGGGGTGTAGGAACGGGAAGTCCTGCGGGGAAGCAAGCGGGGATGGCATTTGAATTCTATCGCGCGGTTGCCGGTCAGAATAATGACCCTTTCGATGCTAATATTTCTTTGACAGGACATTCCCTTGGCGGTGGCTTGGCAGGATTAGTAGGTTCAATATACGCAAAGTCAGGAACGCTTTTTGATTTTATGGGATTTGATACTGCTGCTAGTCGCCTCGTACATATAACAAGCTTGACTACAGTTTATGGTTTCAATGATGGCTTAAGAAAGCTTGTGTATGGTAATGACTACTCAACGGCTGCTGATTTTACGAAGCTTAACGCTTTCTCGATCAAAGGAGAGCTATTGAGTGTAGGAAGATATCCCGGAAATCATATAGGTGAAAAAGTTACCACACGCGAACTGGGAATAGGGACTGGCGTTGATCTGGTAAGCGGCGGTGATTTTCAAGAGGCAAAAGCCGCGCACAGCATGGCGACACTGGTTATTCGCATGTACGCGGATGATTTAACCAAAGTTTCGCAAAGTAACTGGTTCGATGCGGGTAAATATTTCTGGCCTGTTCTTTATGACGATGCTTTTGCGAATAGAATCGGAGCTGGCGGTGTTACGGGAACTTTGTCCACAAAAGGGGAATACGCCGACATCCTGCGCAATATCATCGCCTATTCCGCTGTCGACGAAGGCGAAAAAACCACGGCGGTGCGTCCGTTTGGCGATACAGCTATTCGCACATTGTATGACGATGCAAATAATTTAGGTGTCGTGCTTGCGACGGCAGGGCATTCTAAGGCGATCGATAAATATGCAACCGATATCAGCAAGGTTTTCGTCCAGTTTGCGGGCCAGCTTGCGCTCAATAAAGTTATTCTCGATAATCTCACGACAGCGAATAAAATTGTCATTAATGGTGCATTGGCTTTGTCCGCCGATGCTAAAACATTGACGCTCAATTTTTCTAACGATCTATGGAAGAACGTGCCTGTTAGTCAAATAACAGGGCTCGTGGCGCGGGATGAAATTGTCGCCAAGATTTTGACTAGCACGAATTCCGTTGCCGTGGATTATATGGGCTATTTATGGGGCGGCTCGACAGCGAATAACTTTGATCGCGTTATTTTTGCCGTGAAGGATACCAGCACGGTTACCATCGCGAATTCGATTTTTACATCGCCGAAGGCAACGCTTTATGTTGGCGGTGAAAGTGTTGACAAAATAACCGGCTCCAAGGGCCATGATATGATCGTTGCCAGTGGCGGGAACGACACTATTTACAGCTCTGCGGGTCATGATATCGTTATCGGCGGCGCAGGAATTGATACGGCAAGCTATGCTGCCGATACGTCAACGGTTATCGTTTCTGTATATTCCGACGTGACTGGCATCGATGACGGTTATGGCGGGCTTGATGTCGTGAGCGGGGTCGAGAAATTCGTGCTGTCAAAATATAACGATTACGTCGATCTGGTGGCGGCGCAGGATGGTATGCGTTTCTATGATGGCGGCGCTGGAGTCGATACCGTATTTTATTCATCGGATCATCTTGTATACGACCGCAGCAATTTAACGTCCGGCAAGTCCTTCGGGTTTTATAATCTTGAAGGTACGAGCGGGGATATATTCACTAATTTCGAAGCCTACGAAACCGATACCGGGCCGGCTTGGCTGCTGCCCGATTATAATGCGACAGGTGTGATCAACGTTATCGGCACCGGCGCAAATGCAACTATCTATAACGCTGTTGATTTTTCAAAGGCGACGGTGGCGGCTTCTTTTCATCTCGGTTTCGCGGATTCGGACAATACGATTACGGTGGACGGCAGGACGCTGAAAATCGCCAACAGTCCCTATCTCAATTCTCTCGATTACTCGATCATCGGCACTAATAACGGCGACTTCGTCGACCTGTCTTATTTCGGGAATTATTCCTATGACTCGACGATCTGGTTTAAAACCGGGCTCGGGAACGATATTGTCAAAATGTATGCTGCCAGCGCTGATGCCGGGGCGGGTGCAAGGCTCGAATACACCGGCGGCAAGGATCAATATACCGTCACGTCGGGATTGAAGGAAATTACCATCGATAAATCCATCTCCATGCTGGATATGGCGTATACGGTCACGCCGGGTGTGGGCGGTTATGCACTGGGCACTATCACCCTTAGATTTAAAGGCGGCGGTACACTCCAGATCGAAGCCAGCCAGTTGACGGAGCATCCTTTGCTGATCGCGTTCGAGTCCGGTGGTAGTATGAGTTTCGGGCTCGGCGGGACGAGCAATATCATCTATCCGACAACCGCCGCGACATCTGGTCTTGTAGAAGGGACTTGGGGGATCGATGTCTGGAATGGCAGCAAAATCAACGATACCTATTACGGCAAGGGCGGCAACGATACGCTCAATGGCGGGGATGGCAATGATACGCTCATCGGCGGGCTCGGCGATGATACGCTGATCGGTGGCAAGGGAACGGATATTCTGGAGGCCGGGGACGGCAATGACATCGCCGTCTTTGCGGAGGCTTTTTCCGCCTACACGATTACCAATTTGGGAAGTTATCTGAAAGTTGTCAGCAAAAGCGGCAAAGAGGGAACCGATTATCTTTATGATGTCGAAAAGCTTCAATTCAGCAACGGCGTTTATCAGGCTGGCGTTTTTACTTCAGCACCAGATACCACTCCGAAAGCTTCTACAGGCAATAACAGCTTCAATCTAAGTTCGGCGATTCTGGGAGTAACACTGGACCTATTGGCAGGCAACGATGTTATAACGGGCACGCGCTATGCCGATACGCTCAAGGGCGGGGACGGTAACGATACGGTCGATGGAGCCGATGGCGACGATATACTCGATGGCGGTGTAGGTACTGATACTGTTTCTTATGCTTCCGCTTACAGCGGCGTGCGCGTCAATCTCACGACTACGGTTACGCAGGATACATTAAGCGCAGGCAAGGATAAGATCACCGGGTTTGAAAACCTGACCGGCTCTGCATTCAACGATGCGCTGACAGGAGATACTAAGTCTAATGTCATAAAGGGCGGTGCCGGGAATGATTCCATCAGTGGCGGCGCGGGCAACGACATATTACTCGGAGAGGCCGGGGCCGATAAACTTATCGGCGGCGATGGCATCGACCGTGCCCAGTATTCTACGGCCAAAGCCGGTGTACTGGCTGATCTGGCCGCCGCTTCCCTGAACACCGGGGATGCAAAAGGCGATACCTACAGTTCCATAGAAAATCTTTATGGCTCTTCTTATAATGATAATCTGCGTGGCAATGCCGTAGCCAATACGATCGATGGCGGTGCCGGGAATGATAAAATCTATGGCCGCAATGGTGATGATACGCTAAATGGCGGTATCGGCAATGATACGCTCTATGGTGAAAACGGTATTGATCGAATCATCGGCGGCGCAGGGGCCGATATTTTAAGCGGCGGTGCGGGTAAGGACAGTTTCGTCTTCGACACCAGCTCAAGTGGTTTCGTTGATACAATTACCGATTTCAAAACTGCCGAACTTGATGTGATCGATATTAAGAATCTTTTAAGCGGTTATGATCCTGTTGCCGATGCTTTGTCGGGATTTGTAAAATTTACCCAGCAGGGAACATCTTCTGTCATGGCTGTCGATCGTGATGGCAGTGGATCGGCCTATAATTTCGCCGATTATGCGATTTTTGCCAATGCGAGCCTCACGCTCTCGACCTTGGTTCAAAACAAAGAAATCATGGCCTGAAAAAAATTGCAGAACTCCTGTTTATGCCTCTTGTAATGCCCGGCCTTTTTATGTAGTTTCCGGTCCTATTCTTAAATATTGGGGCGTCGCCAAGCGGTAAGGCAGCGGTTTTTGGTTCCGCCATACGTTGGTTCGAATCCAGCCGCCCCAGCCATTTAAGAGGCATTTAAGAAAAAAGCCCGTTATGCGGGCTTTTTTTATTATGAATCAACAAGTTACCTTTTTAACGATTTTGCAGCATTTCTTTTTCATCCCCTGTGGAAATTAAGGACTGATTTCTGGCACAATTTTCCAAAATATCTTAATTTAGCGTATGTCAAAAAATTTCGAGCAAAATTTCAGTCTTAAAGACTGGGTTACCAAACGTGCAGCCAATATGCCTGAGGCCATCGAGGAAGATACTGTCCTGCAGGTTCAAAACGGAGCCGATATTATTATGCGCCATGAAAAAATGAGAATGCCGGAACCGCCTCAGGCAATTGAATCCGAGCAGGATAGCGACAGTGCTGTCGAGCGTCCCATGACAGCTCGCATTGCGGCCCCTCAGGTGCCAGCCTCGCCAACCCAGCAAATCCAGATTGTCCGTCTTTTGCGCGATCTCGGTGATCGTCTGCGCCAGAGCGAAAAAGAGCGCGAGATTCTCTGGAAGGAACTGGATACCTGTCGTAAACTGCTGACGGATATAGAAGACAAAACGAATAATACCGAGAAAGCCTATCTGTCCATTGAGCACAAGCTTAATGCCCAGAGCACTGATATCCAGTCATTGAACGAACAGGCGGCTTCAGCATCACAAATAGCCGCTCCTCAACTGGCTGAGGAAAGCGAAGAATCAAAAGAATTCCGCAAGGCTATAGAAGATAAAATATCGGCGCTGGAAACGACGACCGGCAGCGCTGTCTTGCGCATTGAAGATGCCATTTCCGAAAACGGAAAACTGGCGCGGCGCATCGAGCAGGTAACCCAGGAGCGTGCCAAGCTTCTCCAGAAAATGGAAGAGATGGAAGAAACGCTGGAAGATACGCAGAATGCGCTTAAGGCAAAAGCGCTCGTCTTGTTGACGGACCAGGCATTGGCATCGAAGACCGGCTTGCCGCAGAGCCCGGCTTGGAGCGGGAACGATACTTTGCGTTCGCAAGCAGCGCCTGTTTCTACAAGCGATGCGCTTGGCCTTGAAAGCAGCCCTTGGTGGAAAAGTAAGAAATCAAATCATATGAATAAAACGGCGCTGGCATCACTTATCGTATTAGGCCTTGTCGGTGGCTGGGCGATCAGCAGAGCTGGCATGCCCTCGCTGTCGATTTTGTCCATGGAGGAAACTCCGGTAACTTCGGAGCAGACAACTTCCGGGCAATCAGCATCTGAAGCCAAAACTGTGGAGCCGAAACCTGCCGAGATTGATCTTGGTGCGGCCTTGAAGCCGGATGCTCAGATTGCAGATACCGCTGTTGATAATTCAAATGCGATGAATAAAGCGGCTGCTGCCGCCAATGCGATAGAGCCGGGCGCGCTGACTGCGGATGGATCTGCGACACCAACTCTTGAAAATGCGGTTTCAGATAGTGCGCAATCTCAGGCTTTGGCAGCGGAAACCAAAGCGCGTGAGGTATTCACGGCTGAAAAACCCGTCAAGGCGCTGGCGCTTCGCGTGAAGCCTGATGCCGCATTACCCGCCACGGTCAAGGTGATTGAAAAGAAGGCCTTCGCCGGAGATGCGGAAGCGCAGCATGATTTGGCCGCTGTTTACACGGCAGGCCATGCCGGCGTCAAAACCAACTATCAAAAAGCGTCGGTCTGGTTTGGTGAAGCGGCGCACAGCAATATCGCGAACGCGCAATATAATCTGGCTGTTCTCTACCATCAGGGGCTTGGCGTAAAACAAGATACGCAAAAAGCGATCGATCTGTACAGGATTGCGGCTGCCAATAAACATCCGGAGGCTCAATATAATCTTGGTATCGCACATATCGAAGGCATCGGCGCGGATTATAATCCGCAAGTCGCGGCTTACTACTTCCAGCAGGCCGCCGCATCCGGTGTCGTTGAAGCGGCTTATAATATGGGCTTGATTCAAGAAAACGGACTTCTCGGGGAGGCCCAGCCTGACGAAGCGATTTTCTGGTACAAACTCGCCGCCGACAAAGGAAATGAACAGGCGAAAGAAGCCTTGAGCCAATTGTCAGGCCAGATGAAAATGAGCGGCGCGGATGTTGATCAGATATTTGCAAGGATGTCCGCCGGCAAGGCGGAGTACGTAAAAGCATTGACTGAAATTCCGGCTGCCCCAGTGAAGCCGGTGCCTAAAACAAAAGCCGAAACAAAACCTCCGATTGTGGCCAAGCAGCAAACCGCCGCTGTCAAAGCCCCTGTTTCGCTGGCAGCCCCGACATATGATCCTGTCATCGTCGCGCAGATTCAGGAACAATTGATACGTCTTGGTTTGTTCTCAGGTTCACCCGATGGCTCGGCGGACAAGGCGACGCAAGATGCGGTTAAGTCTTATCAGTCGATGAACAAACTGAAAAACGACGGCCGCCCGACAGAGGACGTTCTGGTTCACATGCTGGCATCTGAAATGCAGCTTCCAGAGTCTAGATAAATCAAACTCGTTTGTCTTATTGATCCGAAGGCTTTGATTAACCTTAAATTTTTTCTGCATTCAGAATGCAGGGCTGAACCCACCAGTCAGGCTGGCTGGACCTGATGGCTTTCGCCGCTTTTTCCAAATTCTTTTGACTTTCAAAGATACCAAAGACAGTTGAACCGCTGCCGCTCATACGCGTAAAAAGACATGTCCTATCCTGCTTCAGCATGGTCATCGCTTCATCAATAACGGGAAAAAGTTTTGTGGCCGTTCTTTCTAGATCATTACTTGTGTAGTCAGTCAGGTTGCTGATCAGGGACGCAGCATCCATATAAGAAGGTTTTAAAACGGCAGGTTCTGAAAAACTACTTTCGCGGTTTTTAAAAACAAGAGGCGTCGGCGTTTTTTGTCTTGGCCAGATCAATAGAGTATGAAGTTCCGGCATTGACGGGGCAGGGAGAATGATATTGCCTGTACCCCGCATGACGGCAGGCCGCGATTGAAGGCATACAGGAACATCGCTGCCGATCTGCAATGAAATCTTATGCAGTGTTTCATCCGCTACAGAAACCCCCCAGAAGTTTTGAAGTGCGCGTAAAATTGCCGCTGCATCAGCAGAGCCTCCGCCGATACCTGCTCCGGAAGGAAGATTTTTTGTGAGCGTTATTTTAAGATTTAGATCCCGATTGGTTGCCGCCGATAGTAAATGCGCGGCTTTGACAACGGTATTTTCTGATATGTCATTATTTGCTAGCTGAGGAGCAAACGGACCGTCGACGGTAAATTGAAATTTATCGGCAGATTCGACGACAAGTTCATCGCCGATATCGGCAAAGCAAACAAGAGAGTCGAGCTCATGATAGCCATCATGCCGTTTGCCGGTGACGTGCAAAAAAAGATTGAGTTTGGCTGAAGCGAGAACGTGTAGCATTACTCGCCGGTCAGGAATTTGCTGCCATTGGCCTCGGTCTGCGATGGAGAGGGCGTCCCTGAAGCAAGACCATTTTCAATTTTTTCATTCAGGCTCTTATTCAATTCCGCATCGGGTTTGAAGCTGAGGGCGCGCTTCCACTGGAAACGGGCTTCGTTGCGACGTCCGACCTGCCAGTAGGCATCGCCTAAATGATCGTTGATGGTTGGATCGTATGGGGAAAGCTCGATCGCGCGTTCGAGCGCTTCGGAAGCTTGTTTGTATTTCCCCTGTTTGTAGTAAGCCCAGCCGAGAGAATCGACGATATAACCGTCATCAGGGCGTAATCTTACCGCCTTTTCGATCATGCGGGTTGCTTCATCGAGATTAATGCCCTGATCTGTCCAGCTATAGCCCAGATAATTCAGGATGTAGGGATGATCCGGTTCGAGGGCAAGGGCGGATTTTAAATCTTTTTCGGCGGCTTTCCAATTCTTCAGCCGTTCATTGGCTATGCCGCGTGCATATAATAGATTCCAATGTTTGGCGGTAATGGTATCTCCGAGAAGTGAAAAAGCTTTGTTGTATTCCTTCAAGGCGAGTTCAAATTTTTCCTGCTCCCTATAAAGGTCGCCGATCTGAATTTGAGCTTCTACATCTTTTGTCTTATCGACCACATTCTCGAGAATTTTAATGGCTTGATCCGGCTTTCCTGCCTCTTCGAGAAGCTCCGCGATCTGGCGCTGTATCCGAATGGCCATTTGCGGATCTTTCGATGTATCGATCTCATTGAAAAGACTGATTGCTTCATCAAACCGTTTAAATTGTGCCGACATATGGGCGATCAAAATGCGAGAATCGTTTTCACCTGAATTCAAATAAAGCGACATCTGGGCAAATAGCCGCGCACTGTCTGGATAATCCTGATACAAAACGGTCGCCATATCAAAAAGCGCTCTGGCTACGCCTTCGATTGGCGTATCGATTTTGTCAACGGGTTCAGCTAGTTGGGCTTTTTCACTTTCCGGGACGCCGCGCAAAACATCTTTCGCCTGCGCAGTGAGGTCATGGCGTGTAAAGATGTCAGAAATCTGGTGCAGGCTTTTGGTCGATAGGCCGATATTTGTATAATCGCGCATAGCCAGATTTTTAAGCGCTGTCTTATCATTTAGAAAGTCTGCGATCAGGATTGCGTGATAAAAATGAACGACGTTTTTGTTGAGCTGGGTAATATCAAGCTTACCTGTTCCGGCTGAAGCCCAGGCTTTTAAAAGGGGTTTGACGAATTCGCTGATGCCGTCATCGGGAATTTTCTGCGTATCGGTCAATACTTGCGCATAATTTCCGCTTTTTAATGTTTCAATCGCAAGAAAGAGGCGAGGGAGAGATCCTGTTTCACCGGATTTAAGAGTGGACCGGGCAAGGTCCATGGCTTCCGGGTAACGGCCTGCACCCATTGCGAGCGCCATGGCACGGCGTTCGAGATCAATACTGCCAGGATTGTCGGCGAGGACTTCAGTGAAATATTTACTGGCTGTTTCCCAGTCGAACCGGCTTTGCGCAAAACGTCCGGCCAGATAGCTTCCAGTCGGGCTGCGCACTGTAAATTGCTGCTCCAGCATCGCCAGTTCTTCAGACGTCAATTGCTGTTCCAGATATTTCTCCGGCACTTTCCCTGTGATCCAGGTTTTTAAAGCATCATACCAGTGGATATCGGCATATCTGCCGTCCTTGTCCTCGCATGCGGTTAAAGCCAGCGTAGTGGTCGTCAGGAGAAGGAGGATGCGTTTCATGAGTGCCGTTCTGTCTGAAATATTCTATCTTAAAAATATAGAGCCTTATATAGGCCAATTAAAGCTAATTACATCCCTGTATAGTTTGGACCATCGCCGCCTTGCGGAACCACCCAGTCAATATTTTGACTCGGATCTTTAATATCGCAGGTTTTGCAATGGACGCAATTCTGCGCGTTGATCTGGAAGCGTTTCGTGCCATCGCTATCGCTTACGATTTCATAAACGCCGGCCGGACAGTAGCGCTGGGCAGGTTCTGCCCAGACGGGCAGATTGACTTTGATCGGGATGGAAGGATCACGAAGTTTTAGATGGCAGGGCTGATCCTCGGCATGGTTGGTATTTGATATGTAGACGCTTGAAAGGCGGTCGAAAGTGAGTTTGCCATCGGCTTTCGGATAATCGATCGGCTTGCAATCTTCAGCTTTTTTAAGCTGGGCATGGTCTGCATGGTTTTTGAAGGTAACGGGAATACGCCAGAAGCCGATTGTCTGGATAGCGGCATTAATAAGGCCAATCCATAACCCCTTGTGAAAGCCCGGTTTGATATTGCGGACTTTATACAGCTCTTCATAAAGCCAGCTTGTTTTATATTTTTCCTGGTAGGATGTGCATTCCTTGGTATCGATTTGTTCGGCTAGGCTTTCTGCTGCCAGCATGCCGGATTTCATAGCGGCGTGATTGCCTTTAATTTTGGGTACATTGAGAAAGCCTGCCGTATCGCCTATCAAAAGCCCGCCGGGAAAAGTGAGTTTCGGCAGGGACTGGAAACCGCCTGCGGCCAGCGCGCGGGCGCCATAGGAAATACGTTTGCCGTTTTCTAAAATAGTTCGGAAATACGGATGTATTTTAAAACGCTGCATTTCTTCGAAAGGTGACAAATAAGGGTTTTGATAGTCAAGGCCAACCACATAGCCGATGTAGACCAGATTATTTTCGGCGTGATACATAAACGAGCCGCCATAGGTTTCACTGCCAAGCGGCCAGCCGATAGTATGCACGCAAAGCCCCTGCTTATGTTTGTCTGCTGGAATTTCCCAGATTTCTTTAACGCCGAGGCTGTAAGTCTGAGGATCGGAGTTTTTTCGCAGGTCAAATTGCTTGATTAGTTGCTTGGTCAGCGAGCCATGGCAGCCTTCGGCAAATACGGTATGCTTGGCGTGAAGCTCCAGGCCGGGCTGGAAGGCATCTGTACGGTTCCCGTGCTTATCGAGGCCCATATCGCCGGTGGCGACGCCTTTCACCGAGCCGTCTTCGTGATAGAGGATTTCAGCGGCGGCAAAGCCGGGATAAATCTCGACGCCAAGGCTTTCGGCCTGAGAAGCCAGCCATTTGGCAAAGCTACCGAGGGAGATAATGTAATTGCCGTGATTATTCATCTGCGGCGGAGTCATCAGGCGAAAGGCTTTGTTTTTAGTCAGGAAAAGGAATTTGTCTTCCTTGGCTTCGCAAGTGAGCGGAGCTCCAAGGTTTTTCCAATCGGGGATTAGTTCGTTCAGCGCTCTGGGTTCAAAAACCGCGCCAGACAGGAGATGTGCGCCGACTTCGCTGCCTTTTTCAAGCACACAAACAGTCATTTCAGGCTTAAGTTGTTTCAAACGGATAGCGCAGGCAAGACCTGACGGTCCGGCTCCGACAATTACTGCATCGTAAGCCATGTTATCGCGGTCTGTTCTCGGTTCTGTCATTGATACGTCCTGAAATCTAATTATGGAATAATTCGGGTTTTATCTTTGATTATATAATGTTTCCTATTAACAATAAGCCATTCACGCTAAAAAGAAATAAAGATTAGGACCGGATTTTTGAGCAGCGACCTCAGCATTTTAGAATGGTATCTGGAGCAGGGCGTGACCGAATTGTTGGAGGACGCTCCTGTTGACCGGTTTGCCGCCGTTTCTGCCTCGGCTTCAGTCCCTGTTGTCGCCCTTAAATCGGCACCCCCCATAAATATTATTTCCGAAATGCCTCTGGGGACGAATGACGCCAAAATCGAGGCGCTCAAATTAGCTCAATCCGCTCATAGCCTAACCGAGCTTGAAGCGGCAATCAGGGACTTCGATGGTCTGGCAATCAGGAAAACCG
Source organism: Micavibrio aeruginosavorus (assembly GCA_003241285.1). GTDB lineage: Bacteria > Pseudomonadota > Alphaproteobacteria > Micavibrionales > Micavibrionaceae > Micavibrio_B > Micavibrio_B aeruginosavorus_A. The sequence goes on along the minus strand of QFOT01000056.1, from coordinate 958 downwards.
CAACCAATCTGGTTTTCTCGGACGGTAATCCGAAAGCGAAGGTGATGGTTATCGGTGAAGCGCCGGGCGGCGACGAGGATATACAGGGAAAGCCTTTCGTCGGGGTAAGCGGCCAGTTGCTGGACCGGATGTTTGCCGCGATTGGCCTGTCCCGCCAATCGGATGATCCCGATACTTCTCTATATATATCGAATATTTTGAACTGGCGGCCGCCGGGGAACCGCACGCCAAGTCCAGCGGAGGTTGAGATTAGTCTTGCTTTTATCGAGCGGCATATCGCGCTGATACAGCCAAAAATACTGGTATTCATGGGCGGCGTGTCGGCTAAAGCGCTCCTTGATACAGTTGAGGGCATTACCAAGCTGCGCGGCAAATGGGCAAATTATCGTCCGCTGACAGAAGTGGGTGGCGCTGAGATTCCCGTTATGCCGACCTTTCATCCATCCTTTCTTTTGAGAACGCCAATACAGAAAAAGCAGGCGTGGAATGATATGCTTTTACTGAAAAAACGCCTTTCTGATTGAGTTTTATAGTATTCATGTGGTTGAATACAGTATTCATCAAATTTAATTCTGTATTCATTAAAATTTTTTAGTAAGGTTGTAGGTATCAGGTTTAAGAATCGAGTAATTTGTATAATTATTCCAGAATAGGGAAATTTTATATACTCTTGTCCTGAAAAAAATACATGGGCTGTGTATAATTTTACTAATAATTTCAGCGGCTTAGCTGAATGCATCGCATTAACCATTTGTGTTTTATTGTTTTTTTCTGGACTTTTTACTTCAGGGTCCCTATCTGTTCTTCCGCTATGGGTACAGAAAAAGAAAACAGCAAGTGGCGGGGGCGACTGCTCCGGGCAATATTGCTAGGTGGTGTGGTCCTGACGGGTTATTGCGGTACGGCAATTTTGAGCAAGAGCTCAATGTTGCCTGCGGAGAGCAATGTCGTAAGCGCA
>QFOT01000055.1 GCA_003241285.1 Micavibrio aeruginosavorus | reverse complement strand
CCGCGTTCGACCAGCCAGCCAAACGGCACGCGGGCTTCTTCACGTTTCTGCGGTCGATGCAGGACATCGTCATCCTCAATCGGCTTAATCGCTTCGATGCGCTTTGTAGCAAGTTTTATATAGTCCGTTTCGCGGTCGATACCTATCCAGTCACGGCCAAGTTTCTTGGCAACGGCGCCTGTCGTGCCTGTACCAAAAAATGGATCGAGGATTGTGTCGCCCGGCTGTGTAGATGCTGTAATGACTCGGTAGAGAAGGGATTCAGGTTTTTGTGTAGCGTGACCTTTTTCACCATTTTCATCCTTGAGGCGTTCGCCTCCCGTGCAAAGAGGAAGTGTCCAGTCAGAGCGCATCTGCATATCTTCATTCAAGGATTTCATGGCGTCGTAATTAAAGCGGTATTTGCTTTTTTCTGACTTGGCGACCCAAATCATTGTTTCGTGCGCATTTGTAAAGCGGCGTCCACGAAAATTCGGCATCGGATTTGTTTTGCGCCAGACGATATCGTTCAAAACCCAAAAGCCAAGATCTTGTAGAATAGCGCCAACGCGGAAAATATTGTGGTAGGAGCCGATAACCCACATCGAGCCGTCATCAGTCAAGAGGTCGCGGGCGGCAGAAAGCCAGTCACGGGTAAATTTATCATATTCCTTAAAAGAATTGAATTGATCCCAATGGTCGTCACAGGCGTCGACCTTGGTGTTGTTAGGGCGGTGGAGGTCGCCTTTGAGCTGAAGATTATAAGGAGGATCTGCAAAAATCATGTCCACAGAGCCTTTTGGGAGAGAGCGCATAATTTCCACGCAATCGCCTTGATAAATACTGTTTTTCTTAAATTCTGTGGATTTCTTTTTAGATTTATCTTTTTTACTGGACATATATTATTTCCCTTATGAGGAAAGAATCATGAGTCAAACTTGATTCGCCGTCAAGTATTAATTTTAGAATCTAATATGGGAATCAAGAGGTTGTGAGTGCTTGTTAAAAAATTAGTACAGCTGAAAAAACATGTAACAGGAAGGAGTTGTATTCGAAACCTGATATATGCCGCCAGGGTCGCAATTAGTGGCTGCAGCATCTGCTTGAACGGCCCCTGAATCGGGCATCCCATCATCCATTTTCGTGTCAATTTTCTGTGCTATTAATGGTGTAAGTGAACGCTGCCAATCAGCAGCTGATGAGTTAGGATATTTTAGTAGCCGAACGCCAACGCCTCTGCCTACATCTATTCCTGTAGTGGAGGATGATGTGTATACGGTAAAGCCTCCTCCTGAAAGTGTATTGGAGGGGTGGGTGCTGCCCCATGCAGGTGACGCGGGATTGCTATAAGGCTTAATCCCATCTATCAGTCCAGCAAGCTGAAGGTGTTTCCAGAAGTAAGTTGTTTCAATTTCGGGCAAGGTTAATACACCTGCCTGGCTTGCGGAAAACGACATTATATCGAAAACGCCAACCTTATTGTCTCCGTTACCGCCACCGCAGTAATTGGTAGTACTGCATTGAGGTACGAGAGTGTGGGCAGCAAAAATATCACCCGGTAAATTTTTGTAGCTGTCCTGAAAAGTCAATGTGGCGGCAGAATAGCCTTTAACTTGGGCTATTGTTGAACTAATCCGGGCGTTTTGAATGAGTTCCTGACCTTTTAAAATGCCGCCGATTAAAAGCCCGATTATAATCATAACTATCGATAATTCGACGAGGGTAAAACCGGAAATATATTTTTTGTTTTTCAAGGTAATAGCCAATTAATAAAGTTGAAAAAACATAACGCAGACAGGACGTGTTGTATTAACTTGATATCTGCCGCCCGTATCGCAACCGCTGGCTTCTGAATCCGCCTGAACGGAGCCAAAATCTGGGTGCCCATCATCCATTTTCATGTCTATTTTTTCTGCAATCGATGGGGTGAGAGTTCTGCTGCTAGACGTGCCTGTCGGTACATTCTGAAGCCTTAGGCCGATACCTCGGCCGACATCTCTGGCACGGTCAGCCGTATAGACAGTGAATCCACCTTTGGATAATTCGTTATAGGGATGCGTTATTTCCCAAGCTGGTCTACTTGGATTGCCTGAAGGCTGAATGTCACTAATTAGATTCGCCAGTTGCAGATGTTTCCAAAAATAAGTCGTTTCAACTTCAGGTACGGTCAGAACGCCGGATTGGTTCAAGTTAAACGCATTGGGGTCTTTTGCTCCGACAACCCAATCGCCGTTCCCGCCACCGCAATAATTTGCGGCATTACAATCGGGTACCAGAGAAGGGGCACTGAAAATATCGCCAGGCAGGTTGCCGAAGCTGTTTTGAAAGGTCAGAGTGGCGGCTGAATAATTTTTTACCTGAGCTATTGTAGCACTGACCCTTGCGTTCTGAACCAGTTCCTGGCCTTTCAGAATGCCGCCAATCAGCAGGCCGATGATAATCATTACTATTGAAAGTTCGACGAGTGTAAATCCTGAATCTTTTATGCGCATAGTAACTCCTTAACCTTAGAAAATTTGCGCCGGTGATGAGCGCATGGGCCGTATTGCCTAAGGGCGTGTAAATGAACCGGCGTGGCATATCCTGCATTTGAAAGCCAGCCATAATGGGGATGCGTATCATGGAGTTCTTTCATGATACGGTCACGCGTGACTTTTGCTAGAATAGAAGCTGCCGCTATAGAAACAGATAACATGTCGCCTTTTATAACAGGCTGCGTTGGATAAGGGAACTGCTGGGGTTTATAATTTCCATCGATCAGGGCAAGATCCGGACATATATCGAAGTTTTGACACATATTTTCAGTGGCACGTTTCATAGCTAGAATCGCCGCTTGCAATATGTTGATTTCATCGATTTCCTCAACTGAAGCCGAGGCTATGCCGAAACAGGATTTTTCTCGAAGATCATCGAATATGTTTTCCCGCTCTTTGGGTGATAATAATTTGCTGTCCCGCACTTTTTCCCAGATTTTATATGACCTTTTTTCATGCGGAATAAAGACGCAGGCCGCTGTCACAGGGCCAGCAAGAGGGCCTCTTCCAGCTTCATCGCAGCCACAGATTACGCCTGACTGTTCAAGATTGAAAGAAGGGCGCTTAGCCGTTAAGGGTTTTGCTGGCGATTTCGAACGCATGCGGTGATAATCCCTTTGTTTCGATTATAATTTCAAGGATTTTCTTCATTTTGTCCTGGCGATCAGGTGTATAACGCTTCCAGTCACGAATAGCTGTCAATAATCGTGAAGAAACATGAGGGTTTATCGAATCCGTGTCGATTACGGCCTTTAGCAGAAGATTGTATCCTGAGCCGTCGCGGGCATGGAACTTCACCGGGTTATTGATGGAGAAGGTGCTGTAGAGCGAACGAACGCGATTTGGATTTTTGATATTAAAATCTGGATGTTTGGAAAGGTTTTTAATGTCGTCCAGCGTATTTATGCGAACGGCCATGGCCTGAGCACTGAACCATTTGTCAATGACAAGGGCGTAGTTTTTGAATTTATCATGAAAGTGAGCAAGAGCAACGCCGCGTTCAGCAGAGGCAGTATCCATCAGGGCTGAAAGGCCGATCATGCGGTCGGTCATATTATTTGCATTATCGTAAACCAATTTAGCAAGCTTCACTGCGTGGTCGTCATAGTTGGCAGATAGATATTTCAACACCACTCGTTTCAGTGCGCGCTCGCCCATTGATACAGGATCCGGCTTATACTCTTTTTGAGTATTTACCTTGTCAAATACAGCCTGAATCCTGTCGCGGCACTGGGCAAGGATTTCACGGTTGAGATGCATGAGAACATTATAGATGGCATCTGGATCGATAATTTCGCATTCCTGTCCGATAATCGAAATATCCGGTAGGCTCAGCATGCGTGCGAGCAACGCTTTATCCTGTTTCGGGTCAAGGCATTGATCGAGCAGCGCCGAGATGGATTGGATAAAGGGAGATATATCAGTTGATTCATTTTTCAGCAAATTAAGGATTAGGCGCATCGCGATGATCTGTCCAGACTCCCAGCGGTTGAAGCCGTCCGTGTCGTGAACCATTAGGAAACGATATTCATCATCGCTTAAATCGGTAGTCAGTTTTACCGGTGCCGAGAAATTACGAAGGATGGACGGAACAGGTTTTGCCGAAATGTTTTCGAATGTAAATTGTTGCTTATCCTTGGTTAATTCCAAAATGGTCGATGATACGATTTCATCGCCGTTTGGCGATATCAAGCCGACGGTCACCGGGATATGCATGGCTTTCTTGGTTGGTTGGCCGACAGTTGCCGGGATTATTTGCTCAAGATCAAGGGTATAGTTTTTTGATTTTTCATCGTAATGACCGCTGGCGATAATTTCAGGTGTTCCAGCTTGTGAGTACCAGAGTTTAAAATGTGATAAATCTCTACCGGACGCTTCCTGCATAGCCTGCACGAAATCATCGCAAGTGACAGCTTGCCCATCGAAGCGATTGAAATAAAGATCTGTGCCCTCGCGGAATTTTTCCGGCCCCATTAAGGTCTTTTGCATGCGAATAACTTCGCCGCCTTTTTCGTAGACAGTTAAAGTATAAAAATTATTTATCTCGATGTAATTATCGGGACGAATCGGGTGAGAAAGAGGGCCAGCATCTTCAGGAAATTGGCGGGCACGCAACAATACCACGTCATCGATACGTTTGACGGCGCGGGAATTTACGTCGGCTGTAAATTCCTGATCTCTGAAAACTGTCAGGCCTTCTTTTAGGGAAAGCTGGAACCAGTCCCGGCAGGTAACGCGGTTGCCTGACCAGTTGTGAAAATATTCATGCGCGACTACGCCTTCGACGCGCAAAAAATCATTGTCGGTAGCCGTTTCCGCTTCGGCAAGAACGAGTGCTGTATTGAATATATTCAGGGACGTATTTTCCATCGCGCCGAAGTTAAAGTCGGAAACGGCAACGATGTTAAAGCGGTTGAGCTGGTATTCGCGCCCGAAAACTTCTTCATCCCATTTCATCGAGCGAATAAGGGATTCCATCGCCCAATAGCATTGGGGCAGATCTGGTGAGCGGGCGTAAATATACAGATCAACCTTGCGGCCTGTCATTGTCGTGAATTCATCCCGGATATGATCCAGTTTTCCGGCGACCAGAGCAAAGAGATAGCATGGCTTTGGAAAAGGGTCATTCCAGACAGTAAAATGACGATCTGAATCCAGTTCACCTTCTTCGATCAGATTTCCGTTCGATAATAAAACAGGCAGAGATTTGGGTGCTTCGATACGCGTGGTAAAGATGCTCATCACATCGGGGCGGTCCGGGAAGAAGGTAATTTTGCGGAAACCTTCTGATTCGCATTGCGTGCAATAATTGCCTTCGGATTTATAAAGGCCTTCAAGGGATGTATTTGCGGCGGGGTTAATATGAGTGGTAATTTCAAGAATGAATTCTTCGCCCAGGCAGCGAATTTTTAGAAATTTTTCATCGACTGAATATTCGTTTGCATCAAGTGGCTGACCGCCAATAGAAATCGATTTTAAAATCAGTTCTTCGCCGTTTAAAACAAGATCATCGGCACCTGTATGGTTTTTGATATAATGCGCCTTTGAAACGACTTCCGTATAATCGTCAAAAATCCGGAAGGTTAATTCAATATCACGGACTTTATAGTCAGGGACTTTGTAATCTTTCAGATAAGTCGTTTTAGGGGCGGTGTCGGTGCGCATGTGTGTTCCTTAGTGTAAAGCTAAATCATCGCGGTGAATAAATTCGTCATGTCCGGCATAGCCAAGAATATCGGATATTTCAGATGATTTTCTACCCATGATTTTGAGAATTTCATCTGAATCGTATTTTGGGAGGCCGATGCCAAGTTCGTTTAACTGGAGATCAAAAATCTGTACGGCATCTCCGGTATCAAAGACGCCGTCAGCTTGACGAATTCCAGCGGGCAGGAGACTTTTGCCGTTGCGTAGAGCGTTGGCGGCACCTTCATCTATCATTATGCGGCCCTTGGTTTTAACATGAGCCTGTATCCATTTCTTGCGTGCGGAGGCCGGATTGCCTTTGGCAACGATTACAGTACAGATCGCTTGATCACTTACCAAAGGTTGGATCGGATTTTTATCCATTCCGCGCGCGATGATGACATTGGTTCCGGCATTGACGGCTATACGGGCTGATTCAATTTTGCTTTTCATGCCGCCTGTGCTGAGGCCTGCTAAGGCATCTTTTGCGAGCGCCATGGTATCGGCGGTTAAAGATTCAACGAAAGGGATATGTTTAGCGTCAGAATTGATGCGTGGATCGTCGGTGTAAAGGCCGTCCGTTGTTGAAAGAATAAGAAGCGTATCAGCGGCGATCATTTGCGCTACGCGCGCGGCAAGGCGGTCATTGTCGCCGAAGCGGATTTCTTCCGTTGCTGTCGTATCGTTCTCGTTAATCACCGGAAGTATGCCGGATTTCAAAAGTTCGTTCATCGCGGCGCGGGCGTTCAAATGCGTCTTACGATTTTCGGTATCGGCAGGACTGAGCAGAATCTGGCCAACCCCGATATTGCGTGATTTAAAAATATCCTGATAAATCTGACAAAGACGTATTTGACCGATGGAAGCGGCAGCCTGTTTCTTTTCTAGCTCAATGGATTTGGATGGTACATTAAAGCTAATACCCATGCTGGCGCGGCCAAGGCCAATGGCACCGGAGCTGACAAGGCAAACTTCTATATTTCTAGATTTCAGGATAGCTATATCATCAGCGAGCGTTTCAAGCCAATCCAGTTGAGGCTGGCCGTTTGCGCTGTTAACAACCAGCGCCGAGCCGATCTTAATGATCAGTCGTTTGGAATTCTTTAGTATTTTCGACGCTGTTATCGTCATCTTTCTCTTTTTCTTCCCTGATGATCTCGATCAATTTGAAGAGAACGGGGCGGACGCCTTCGCCGGATACGCCTGAAATAAGATAGGGCGTTTGACCTAATTCTTCTTCAAACAATGCAATGATCGCCGCTGATTCTTCTTCCAGTACTGTATCAGATTTATTCAAAGCGATAATCTCGACTTTTTCATCCAGCCCTGCGCCATAAGCTTCAAGCTCTGCCCGGATCGTGTGGTAATCGGCAAGAGGATCGGGCTGGTTGATGTCAATCAGATGAAGCAGAACACGTGTACGTTCTACATGGCCGAGGAAGCGGTCACCAAGGCCTGCGCCTTCGGATGCGCCTTCGATGAGGCCCGGAATATCGGCAAGGACGAAATCGTAATTGGCAACTTTAACAACGCCAAGATTAGGATGAAGCGTCGTAAACGGATAATTGGCGATTTTGGGCTTGGCGGCGGAAGAGGCGGCCAGGAAGGTCGACTTACCGGCATTAGGAAGTCCGACGATACCGGCATCGGCTATCAGCTTTAGGCGCAGCCAGATATCCATTTCCTGTCCGGGCCATCCTGGAGTAAATTTTTTCGGCGCCTGATTAGTGGCAGTTTTATAATGGGCATTTCCAAAGCCGCCATCACCGCCTCTTAAAATGCGGCGTTTTTCGCCGGGCGTCATCATTTCGAAAAGAACGGTTTCTTTATCGTCGGCGAGAACTTCCGTGCCGACGGGGACGCGAACGATGATGTCTTCACCGTCTGCGCCTGTACGTTCACGGCCTGCTCCGTGGTGGCCTTTTTGCGCTTTGAAATGCTGGGTATAACGGAAATCTATCAGCGTATTGAGATCGGCAACGCATTCGAAATAGAGGTCGCCGCCGCGTCCGCCATTGCCGCCGTCAGGGCCACCATATTCTATATATTTTTCACGACGAAAGCTGACGCAGCCGGCACCGCCGTCTCCGCTTTTGATAAAGATTTTTGCTTCGTCGAGAAATTTCATATTTTTACTTTTTTATCTTGTTAATGAAAAACCCAGCTCACGCTGGGTTTTAAATTTTGGATCCCGTCCGTGTAAATTTGCCTGTCGGCAAGGCCAACGGGATGACACTTAGTGTCCGTTTATTCCGCCGCTTGCGCTTGTCCGTCATTCGCCGGGGCGATGGAGACAACTGGTCTACCACCAGCCTGGCGGCTGAAAAGGACTTTTCCGTCAACTAAAGCAAAGATCGTGTGATCTTTACCAAGGCCAACATTTTTGCCCGGTTTGAATTTTGTACCGCGCTGACGAACGATAATGTTACCGGCAAGAACTTCTTCTCCGCCGAAACGCTTTACGCCAAGGCGTTGTGCGTTTGAGTCGCGACCGTTACGGGAGCTACCGCTTGCTTTTTTATGTGCCATCTGAGGAGTCTCCCTTAAGCTGCTTTAATATCGATGATTTTGATTGTCGTATAGGACTGGCGGTGGCCGTTCTTACGACGCGAATTCTGGCGACGACGCTTTTTGAAGATAAGAATTTTATCTCCGCGTGTGTGCTCTACGATTTCGGCTGTAATAGTCGAGCCTTGAGCTGTGGCCTTGTCGCCATCGAAATGGAACAGGGATTTGCCTAGGTCGATTGTATCGCCTGGGTTTCCTTCCAGTTTCTCAACTGTAAGGCGCAGGTCTTTCTGGACTTTATACTGTTTTCCACCAGTTTTAATAATAGCGTACATATAGCTAAACCTTTGATTCTGTTGTCAAATTGCTTTCGTTTTTAACAGATGAAAGCCTTTTTCTGTTTAGGAAGCCGCTTTATAAACAATTTAACCCTTTCATGTCAAGGTAAACGGCGGATCACTCCATAACAAGAGCCTGTAAAATGCCAGTTTCTCTCGATAAAGACCTTCTAATTCCTGTTAATTTGCGGAAAAAGCAGTTAGCGGCCGTTACTATTTATGGTGACAGGGACCGGGAACTATCAAAAACTTTGTGGTCGATGGTTGCCGATCAGGAGATTCGCTTCCTTACCCCCTCTACACGCGAAGAGTTAATGCTGGAGGCAAAAAATAGCGCCCTTATTTTTATTAATGTATTCGATTTATCGGACGAGAATATATTCCTTGCTCGCAATTTAAGTGCTATGCCCCACATAGTGGCCGATGTTATCGCAATTACGCCAGAGCAGGATATACGCAAAAGACTCCAATTGATGTCGCAGGAATTTGACGGGATCTATAACCGGGAAATTCTGGAATTGCCTGAATTCAGATTTATTTTCAGCCATAAGCTCAGCAAGGGTATACGTCGCCTGAAAGCCAGGCTCCAGGAAGATGAATATAAAAAATTCCAAGGTTTTTTATCGGCAAGCGCCGATGCTTTTATCGTTTTCGACGAAGAAAAAAGAATATTTTTTGTCAGTGATCATTACCTGAAAGTATACCCGAAAAGTGCCGATTTCTTTGTCCGGGGAATGCCAGTACAGAAGGCTTTCGAAGCAGTTGCGGTGGAAATGGGAATTTCTCAGAGCGATGCCAGGTATGATGTCGTTAAAAATTTTTGGATTGGCCAAAAAGGGCAGCATGAATTCGTAATTGATAGCGGCAAGGTTTTGCGTATGACGGCTGTTCCATTGCCTGATGGGCAGGGAACAATTATTTCAACAAGTGATATTACCGAGTTAACGCTACAAAAAGCGGAGCTGAATTATCGAAGACAGGAAGCGGAAAGTGCTTTAAAAGCAGAACAAGAGGCGAGCGCGTTACAAAAACAGTTTATTAGCATGGTCAGTCATGAATTTCGTACCCCGCTAACCATCGTTGATGGTAATGCTCAAATTCTTGAGCGAAGAGGAGATAAAATTCCAGTTGAAGAAACAAAGCGAAGATTACATACAATTCGCAGTGCTGTTTCCCGATTGGTCAATATGATGGAAGCTGTTTTATCTTCGAGCCTGTTGCGTACAGGTAAGCTTGACCTGGATTTTGAACTTTTTGATTTGAGAGCTCTAATAGAAATGCTTTGCGATGAGCAAAAAGGTTTGTCGCGCGGCCACAATATTACATGTAGTGCTGATCCCTGCTTGCAGGAAGTCTATCTGGATAAAAAGGTGATTACCTTGGTTTTATCGAATTTGATCGCGAATGCGGTAAAATATACAAGAGAAAATCCTGAAATAAATGTGACTGCAATCGTGGATAAAAACAATATTTCTATTACCATTTCCGATAATGGGGTGGGTATACCTGAAGATGAGCTGGCTCATGTTTTTGATCGTTTTTACCGTGCATCGACATCCGAAGGTATACAAGGAACTGGTATAGGGTTGTCACTGGTTCAGGAACTGATACAGTTGCACGAGGGCTCAGTTTACATTCAAAGTGAAGTAGGTAAGGGCTCGAGTTTTGAGGTAAGGTTGCCGTATATACAGGAAAGAGGTGATTCTCATGACTAAAACTATTTTAGTTATCGATGACGAAAAAGAACTATGCGAAATTCTAAAAGACGAGCTCAACGCCCAAGGGTATAAAGTCGAAGTCGCGCTGAATGGTCAGGAAGGCTTAAATAAATTACAGGATGTCGAGCCGGATTTAATTATTTGTGATCGCTCCATGCCGGAAATGACAGGGTATCAGTTGCTGGAAAGATTGCGGGGTGCGTATCCCCAGTATAGAAAGCTTCCATTTATATTCTTGACAGCGTTATCGGACCCAAGAGATAAACATGGTGTCGAGCATCTTTCTCCAACGGCTTATCTAGAGAAGCCAATCAATTTTGACAGGCTAAATGAAACTGTCAAAAAGGCACTTTTATAACCTATGCGTCTTGCTTGTTTTGTTTCCCTGCTATTCCTATCGGCTTGCGCTACGCCAGTCAGTCCCCTTGTTAGGGACGGGCATCAGGCAGATTATATCACCATGGATAAGAGCGATCGTTTGCTTACATTGTGGGAAAATGGAACGCCCTTGAAAACATATAGCATATTATCTATGGGCTGGGATCCTGTTGGGCACAAGGTGCAAGAAGGCGATGGGAAAACCCCGGAAGGCCATTATTATATAAACGACAAACATCCTAGTAAGAAATTTCAGAAATTCCTGAATATTTCCTATCCTAATGAGATAGATAAAATAAATGCGATGAAGCTTGGCGTTTCTCCAGGCGGCAGTGTAGGCATTCATGGCGATAAAGGGGGCTGGCAGGGCTATAAAGATCGCAAGAACCCGGCATGGACATTGGGGTGTATTTCCGTGACTAATTATAATGTTGAAGAAATATATGCCCTCGTGCCACTGGGCACTGAAATCTTCATACAGCCATAATTAAAATCAGAACGTATTTCCGCTGTTCGCCAAATAGTTTTCAAGTCTATCAAATGATTGGGACCATCCATCATTGTGGCTGTCACGCTGATTTTCAGATTTAAAACCTGATTGGTGAAAAATCATTACCGTTTTTTCGTTCTTTTCGGTCAATTCCACTGTAACGAAGGTTTCAGGAATAGATGCTCCATCTTCTTCCCATGAGTGAGAAAAGGCGAGATGGCTTGGTTCTATCATTTCTCTAAATACGCCTTGGGCCCAGTGATCTTTTCCATCTGGTGCTTTCAAATCACAGCGATACATGCCACCCGGATGAATATCCATTTTATGCGAAGGCATCGTAAATCCTTTTGGTCCCCACCAGTGGATCAAATGCCTGGATTTGGTCCAGGCCTGAAAAACTTTGTCGCGCGGTGCATTTAATTCTCTTGAAATGATAAGATCTGTAGAAAAATTCTTTTCGGCGATATTCGGTAATGTCATTTGTCATCCTGCTATAAACAAGAGAAGGCCCAAACAGGGCCTTCTGGTTAAAATTATTTAGTAATCCATGTCTTCTTCCTCAAAATCTTCGGAAGGAGGGAGGTCTTCATCTTCCAGATTAAGGGGACTGGCTTCTAGTTTTTCAGTATCATCTAATCGATTGGCAGAGTTTCTATTAGATGTATCAATGGGTTGACGAGGGTCTGACATATTTAAAAACTCCTGATGCGTTATGAGAGTTTAGTTACAGTAATCCAACAGAGAGTTTCTGACTCTGTTCCCTGAAAAATTATATTATTTAAGCAATTTTCTTTGCTATGGCTTGTTCAAGTTTGGCTTTAAGTTCTGCGGGCCGAAAAGGCTTTGAAATATAATCGTTCATACCCGAATTCAGGCACTGCTGGCGGTCGCTTTCCATAGCATGAGCTGTCATCGCGATTATGGGTGTAAAGCTGCCATTTTTTTCTTCTATTTGTTTTTTTTTCGTTTTCAAGATTATTTATAAATTAAATTCATGAAAATATTTGTCTGTTCTTGATTCAACTTTCCACTGAAAGATCATTCTCAAACATTCTTATAAGCAACGAAAACTGTTATCCTATAATTGAATACGATATAAATCTCACTGAACTGTTTGGCTTTTTGAAATTTATAAATTGGATTGACATAAACCTCCTTGCTTATGACCGCGTACTGAGGGCTTTTATCCTCAAAAGTTCGGTCGAAAAGGCTAAATAGCTATATAACCCTTGTGAAGTGGAAATAATGTCATTAAGTTTTTCGTTATTTGTTTTGAGCAGCCGAGTTCAGAATAAACTCGTATTTTAATGCTTGTTGAATTTTGTTTCAGAGCTATTTATAAGAAAATAATTTCTGTGAAGAATGATTCTCAGATAACTGAAACCTCAAAAAATAATAGAGTTTGGATAAAATAAAAAGTAAAAATGCGAAGTATCCTTGACTTTTGCTTTGTCATGCTTTACTACATAGCTGTGCATAGAAAACACCGGCAACACGGAACTGTCATTGCGTTACTAATTGACAGACACTAACGGCATTAGCAAGTAAAGATGAGCACAGGAAGGCCACTGTGCGCACAGTATGGCCACAGAATGCACAATCAACAGGATAACAAAGTAGAACAAAAGGTGAAAGTACTTTGGCTAAAGCAGAGCCAACTTTACTAGTTTTGAGTACCATAATCAGGCCTGGCAAAGTGGTTACCCAGCCAGGACAAATCATCAG
>QFOT01000054.1 GCA_003241285.1 Micavibrio aeruginosavorus | reverse complement strand
TGCAATTATCGTTGCCGGAAGTGCGGTTCGATGATGTGTTTTTCTCCTATGAGGAAACATCCGATAAAGCGCTCAACGGTATTTCTTTTATCGCTCAAGCCGGAAAAGTGACGGCTTTGGTTGGGCCAAGCGGTGGCGGCAAGTCAACCATCCTGAATTTACTGCTGCGATTTTATGAGCCCGATAACGGCGCCGTAAAAATAGATGGCATCGATCTTCGCGATATCAAAATCCCGAGCCTGCGTCATGAGATGGCTCTTGTATCGCAGGATATTACGATCTTTGACGATACGCTAGCCGCCAATATCGCTTATGGCACGCAAAACGCCAGTATGGATCAGATAGAAGAAGCGGCGCGCAAAGCCGCAGCACATGAATTTATCGCCCGTATGCCGGGCGGATTCATGACACTTGTCGGCGAGAACGGCGTGCGTCTCTCCGGCGGACAAAAACAGCGTATCGCCTTGGCGCGCGCAATATTGCGCAATGCGCCGATCCTGCTGCTTGATGAAGCGACATCTGCCCTTGATAATGAATCGGAAAGGCTGATCCAGCAATCCTTGCGCGAGCTGGAGAAAGACCGCACGACGATTGTGATCGCCCACCGACTGTCCACCATTCAGAGCGCTGACCAGATTCTGGTTCTCGATCGCGGAACGATCGCTGAGCAGGGGCGTCACGAAGAATTGCTTTCCCGCAATGGCATCTATACGCGCATGTATAATTCGGCGAAGGCGAATGGCGAAGCTGCATGAAATTAGCTGTATACTTATTAAAGCAAATTATATGGCCTGTATTCTTGGTTTACTTGGCTTTTATAATTTTGCTTTATTTATTGCAGAATACATTTGTTTACATTCCTCCTTCTTTATCGAAAATTGATATTTCCCGATTAAATTCTTTTGTTCATCAGGAAGTAAAAACATCAGACGGTTTGTATATTAAAGGCTATTTTAAGGCTCCTGAGAAAGGGATGCCTTTGATTTTGGAGTTCCATGGAAATGGTAGCCATCCTGCTTGGGAGTATCCAAAATTTTCGCGTTTAATAGAAAAAGGATATGGTGTTTTCCTTGCGGAGTATCGTGGATATGGCGGTAATGTTGGAACACCCAATGAAGATAATTTATATAAGGATGGCGACGCCTATATGAGCTGGATTATCAGAAATCCAGATTTAAAAAATACCCCATTAATTGTATATGGATCCTCAATTGGTAGTGGCGTGGCCGTTGATGCTGCAGCCAAAAATCCAGAAATTAAGGCTCTTATTCTTGAGGTTCCATTTAATGATTTGTCCGATGTGGCATCGTGGCATTATCCTTATATTCCTTTCATTAAGCATATAATGAAGAATAAATTTCCCAATGAACAAAAGATCATCAACATTGCGGCACCTAAGCTCTTTATCTTAGCGGGTAAGGATAAAATTGTTCCTATGCAGTACGGAAAGAAGCTTATATACTCGAAGAGGCAAATCATATTGATGTTTATAATCAGGGTGCAATACAAGTAGTTGATGATTTTCTTAAGAAGTATTTCCCATGATTAGAAAATTTTTTCTTCTTTTCGCCATAGTGGCGCTATCCACGCCTGCCATCGCTGCCGACTTAAGCAAGGTTACGATTAAATCCGGCAAGGTAAGTCAGAATTTCATGGCCGAGATTGCCGATGACGATTTTGAGCGCGAGCGTGGGCTTATGTTTCGAAAATCGATGCCCAAAGATTCCGGCATGCTGTTCATTTTCAAATATGAAACGGCGCAGAATTTCTGGATGAAAAATACGCTGATTCCGCTCGATATCATCTTTATCGAGCGTGGCGGCAAGATTGTCAAAATTGCCGAGGCGCGGCCCCACGATCTTAAAATTATCTCATCCGGCGTGCCTATCGTCGCGGCGATTGAGATTAATGGCGGCGAGGCCAAAAAGCGGGGAATCAAGGCCGGGGACCGTGTTATTCACCCTTTAATCAAAAAGACGGAAAATACCTCGTCAAAGCCCTTGCCCAAATCCAAATAATTGTGCTAGAAACCCCTCCTCAAGACGTAGTCGGAGCGTAGCGCAGTCTGGTAGCGCATCTGCTTTGGGAGCAGAGGGCCGGGAGTTCGAATCTCTCCGCTCCGACCATTTTTTATAGTCCCAAAATTCAAAGAGATATGAACTCCCTAATTATTAAGTTAGCGCGGCAAAGCTGCGCGGGAGTTCGAATCTCTCCGCTCCGACCATTTTTTTTATAATCCCAAAATTCAAATATCATTAGTTTGCGGCATTCGCCGCTGGCCGCCCCAACCATTTTTCTTCCCCAAAATTCTCCTCATTGACTCGTTTTGCGGTCATGTTAACATTTTAAAAAAACGATCATAAAAAGAGGTGTGTATGGGTATTAGAAGTAGCTTTAAAGGCTCAGGGTCTGTTGTTACCATAAGCGATAGGGAGCTGTCCGGCGATATTTTATTCGCCAGCATGGTCGATCAGCGCAAAATCAGCGGCCTGCCGAAAGGTAATTACGAGATTACAGACATCGTCAATGATGCTCTCAACAAAGCTAAGGTCGAATTATTCCCGGGCGGTAAAGTATATTTCCACAGTCCTATTCCCAAACAATTCGGGCAGTGTGTCATCGAAAACATAGCTACCCTAAGTCAGGAGCGGTTTGCGCCTGCCGGGCCTAAAATCGTTTATCCCGCGCCTGCGCCATTCCCGAATTAAAATATAAGCGGGTTTATATACCCGCTTATATAAATCACAGTTTAAAGGACAGTGTCGCGAGTCCTATAACGGTATCGCTGTGTTTGCCCGGCAGTTTAAACAGGGAAGCCATCGTGTTGACCGGCATCCATTGCGCTCTTGCACCGATGCTGATCTTGTCAGTCACATCGTATGATACGCCGGCGATAGGGGTCATGGCGGGCCTGATTTTATCACCGTAACCAGATACCGCGCCAACAGCTGCCCCTGCGCTGATCGCAAATTTATTAGCGATCTTTTTTTCAATGTTAAAATCAAGCCCGACAAAATGGGATTGCTTGTAAAAGGAGTTATTATAGGTCCCCGCGGTTACCCCTACACGAAAATCCGTGCTCGGGCTGATTTTTGCTACAGGCATGTCAATTTCGGCGATAAGGCCTTTGTTATTAAGAATACCCTGATTCCATTTATGCGGACTGCCTCGCATCGCCCAGCCTTTCGGTGCGTGATATTCGCTGAAGTGATGCACGGCAACAGGAGTGGCAAAGGTCAGGCGCAGCGGCGGTAGTTTAAAGCCTGTGCTTTTCTTTTCCGTTTTGCTCTGAAGAGGAGCGTATTCCTGATTGGGTGGCATATCAGCATTCGCCGGAATATTCAGGCTGGCGCCTTGAATTTCGGTGGAATAGTTTTTCATTGGTAATGGTTTTGCAACGGCAGTCGAAAGATTTTCTATTTTTGTCCTGTCGCTGATGGGGTAGCTGTCAAAAACCGTATCGGCAGTGTAATTGCCGGATAGTTTCAAGCCTGCAGGTTCGGGCGAGGCTGCCGCTATTTTCAAAGGGGCGGGCTTCATATCGTTGTTGGAGGTGACCGATAAAATGTGCTCAGCGTTTTCAGGCGATTTTATAGCCTCATCCAGCAGGGGTAAGCTGAACGCCGGGTTTGTCTTTGCGCCGGGTGTTGCTGCTGACATCTTCAAAGGTTTAGGTTTTGCCAGAGGAGCGTCGTTGCCCGAGAATGACGTTTTGGAAGCAGGGGCTGATATTTTTATCGAGTCCGGCAGGGATTGCAGGTTGAAGTTCGAGTAGGAGTTCTCCGTGGCATTGCCAATAAAGTATTTGTTCTGAACAGGGCTTGCTGTGAAATTCGATCCTGCATCCACGGCATGTCCGGCCAGGGGCTGGCTCATTTCCTCCGCGTTTGCCGTATTCGCAATAGTTCCGCCGCCAAGTAGGGCTGCGGCCGCCATCATCCATTTTTTCCATGTTTTTTTCATTTTTTACACCTCTCTGAGTGAGAGTGTTAACATAATTTAAATGTGCAGTGCAAGAAATAATGTCAAAATTATGTCTTATTAACACATTGATTTAAAACGATTTATAAAAAATATGACACAATTGCGTCATATTTGTTGACAGAATTAACCGTAAAGAACACATTGTTTTGAAATATTTGAAATCATGTGAGGGAAAATGACTGGGCAAAGTGGTAAAATTCTCGATATCAAGAGCAAGCGTCATGAGTTGCCGATAGATGTCATATTATTCCACATGGTCAATTTCCGTCAAATCAAAGCCTTGCCCGTCAACCGGGATTGTACCGCTTTATTGAAGGCGGCATCCGAGCGCGTACTGAGCGGAATGTTTGATGGCGGCAAATATTATGTCGAAACCTTTATGCCGCGCCGCTGTGAATTCGAAAGACGCCTAGCAGAAGAAATCCTATCCTTTAGTAAGGGCGAATGGGCACTGGCCATTGAAAAAGCCTGCCTGAACAAAAACGACAATTCACAAATCTCGGCCTGAGCGTAACTTTTGAGTGTCTTATGCGGGCTTTTTTAATATAAAGCTTCCATGGCAAAAACGGACGCAGAGCGTTGGCAGAAACTCATGGCTGAAGCGCAAAAAGGCGATCAGGCATCCTATCGCCAGCTTTTGACCGAAATCGCGCCTTTTATTCAGCGTATCCTGATGAAATCACTATCCCGCAAGGATCAGGCCGAGGATATCACCCAGGAAGTTCTCCTCTCCGTACACAAGGCGATGAGCACATACGACCCCGATCGTCCGTTTACGCCGTGGCTGATGGCGATTCTGAATTTCCGCCGCACCGATTACTTGCGCTCGCATTATGCAGCGCGGGATAACATGTCTGCTCCGCTGGAAGAACTTGACCTGCAGGATGTAACTTTTGACGGTCATCAGGGCGAATATAAGGATATCGAAAAAGCGCTGACAACACTGGCTCCGAAACAGCGCGAGGTTTTCGACCTTGTAAAAATGAAGGGCTATTCCGCCAAAGAAGTTGCCGATAAAACCGGCATGTCGGTATCGGCGGTCAAGGTGTCGGTTCACCGCAGCCTGCAGAAACTAAAAGAGAAACTTGGATGAGTGATAAAGATATAAACAAAACCATCGACGATTTATGCTGCGGGCTCAAACCCTGCAATCGTCTGCGCAATCCCATCTGGCGCAGCCTGCTATGGATGGTGATCGTCATCTCCTATGTGTTTTCCATTGCCCTGCTGGTCGCGCCGCAGATGGATAATATGGAGCGCATGTCCCATCACCATTTCCTTTATGAAATTGTCCTTTCATTCGCCACCGGCATTACCGCCTCCATCGTCACTTTTATGCTGAGCGTTCCCGATAGCCGGGGCAGGGAGTGGCTTTATTCCGTCCCATTGACTTTGTTCGCCGTTCACATGCTTTGGATGCTGGTCCGTTTCGGCGTCGAAGGCTTTGGCGTCGTGCCATCCGACTGGTTCGGCCATTGCTGGATGGATATGATGCTGATGGCTGGCGTTCCGGCGGCGCTCGTTCTGGTGCTGATCAAGCGCGGCGCGACTGTACGCCCGAGATTGCTCGCCATCAACGCGGTTTTGGCTGTGGCGTCCTTTGGCTGGATCGGCATGCGGCTGATCTGCCCGTTCGAAACAATCGGCAAAGCCTATTTCATCAACTTCCTGCCATTTCTCGTTTGCGGGATAGCGGTAGGTTTCCTCGCCAAAAGGCTATTCCGATGGTAGACTTCGTCATCGCCTGAATTCTTTAGAATTCTAAGGCGATCCATGGATTCCCCTAGAATTACTGCGTAATTCAGGGAATGACGGTTGAGATAAGGATATTTTTAAGCTAAAACCATCCTATGAACGTCAAGATTTACTCACCATCCAGAAATGTCATGCAATCGGGCCGGGGCCGCGTCGGCGGCTGGGTTTTGGAGTATGAGCTGGAAACGGCACGCGGCCCCGAAACCCTGATGGGCTGGACGGCGTCGGGCGACACGCTCAACCAGGTGCGTCTGAAATTCGCCACCGCCGAAGACGCGATTGCATTTGCACTTGGCAAAGGCTGGGCTTATACAGTCCTTCCGGTGCAAGACAGGATCGTCAAGCCCCGCAACTATGTCGATAATTTCAAGTATATCCCGCCGGAGACCGAAACACGGTCATAAGGCGAATATGGTTCCGTAGCTCAACTGGATAGAGCACTTGCCTTCTAAGCAGGGGGTTGCTGGTTCGAGCCCAGCCGGAATCACCATTTTTATTTCAATGTTTTCTCAACCGACGCAGATTTATTTGGTTGACACCACGTGGATACAAATCACATGAATTTACGCAATATTAGGTAACTATAAAGGAAGATTACCATGTCAGAAAAACTAACAAATACGAGAAACCTTGTACGATTAGTCATTAAATCAGTGGTCAGCCCCCATTTTAAAGTCCAGGATTTAAATTAGAGTTTTGGTGCTCGGGGGCACGCATGAAAAGTCAATGTACCAGCAATAAAATTAAATTGTCCTTTTGGAGCGTAATCTTCCTTTTTGCGTGGGGCAGGATTTATAGGCAATGAAGCATCTATTCAAAATTTCGGTTCCTGAAGAGCGCCCAACCTTAAAGTATTTGAGTAGGAATTTTCTATTAGGATACGATAGTAGTGCAATCGCATACGTCTACTATAAAGGTTTTATCCTAAATCTTATTTTAAATCTGATGTTCATTTCAGTTTATTGGTTAATATATTTTCTTCCGGCAAGCGCGCATTTAGAAAAATTGAATTCATTAAAGCAAAATCCAGTTGAAATTTTTGTCCAAAACTACATGCAAACGTTGCCGCTAAGTTTTATTATCGTGGGGTTTTATTTGCTGTTATTAATTAGTTTTAACTGGCAAGAAGTTAGGAAAAATTTCATTTTAGGTTTTGACTTGCAGCAAAAAGTAAAAGAAATAGTTAAGAAGAATAACGGTGTGACTGTTAAATTTATTTCTTTATATGTGGCCACTCTAATTATTTTCCCCTGCTTTATTTTCTTTAGTTTCCCGCAGATATATGCATTTCTCTCGGAGTATGATTTGTATAATTACTTTTATGATTTTAGAGCGCAAAACAGAATGAATCTTTTTTTGTATTCAGCAATAGCTGTAATATGTGCGCACGCTAACTATATCGTTAGTACCAAGATTATTTTTTTATTAGTTGAAGTTTTGTTTTTTAAATCACGTTTGACGGACAATTAGACAAAAAGAAAGGGAATATATATCTTCTAAGTCTAAAGCTTATGAGAGCGCATTATTAAAAATAAAATATAATATAGGGTCTACCTTATTAGACTATGATCTCCTTTCTTATAGCGATCAAAACTCACAAGAGCTGATTTTGCAACTTCAAAATGGCGAATTCTATATCTCGCTGTTACAAGAGGGCTATGCAAATCTTGATAATAATATCAGTCAATTATTTCATACTCAATTCGCCACTACTCATTGATGCTCCCTTCTCGATAACCGATTTAGATCCCTGCTTTTGCAGGGATGACAAGGGGTGGTGCAGGGATGACGGGTAGGGGTGATAATACTCCGTTTCCGGTTTTCACGTCATTGCCTGAATGCAGTAGGCATTCTAAGGCAATCCAAAAATGGTAAGATGGATTCCCCTAGAATTTTCCGGGAAAATTCGGGGAATGACGGTTGCCGTTGGGGTGTTTCCAGCGATTTATAATACTCCGTTCTACGCCAAGGCTTCGCAGGGCAGGCCGTTTTAAAAGATTTCAGGAAAGCGCGGGCATCGCGGAAGCATTGGCGGACGGCGTTCATCGGTTTGGCGTAAAAGCCGTGCTTGTAGGAATTCTTTGCGGCCTTGGCTTTTCCGGCGGCGGTTTTAGGGCCGGTGGATTTCGTCCAGGGTTTCAGGCGTTTGATCAGCGCGCTATGCGCCGCTCTCGCTTCGGGAGTCCAAGTTCTCATGGTTGCGCTTTCTTCTATAAATGTTTCGTGTAGCCCTTGGGGAAGGGGCGTTTGAGTTCGTCCATTTTCCGGGCGGTTTCGCAGTAGAGTTTTTGTGCGGCGAAGGCGGCACGGATCAATTCCACCGATTTAGGCGTGTCTTGCGAAGATTTGGCGATAAGCTGGTGAAAAAGGGCGTTCATGACCTGCATCTGGCACTGCATCTGGTATTTTGCCGGATTTTCGTGGTCCTCGTTTATGCCGAGATAATAGTCAAATTCATGCATAATCTCTTCGAGTGATGCTTGCTTATCCAGTGACTGGCTACAGGTATGGACGTTTATGGCGGTCAGGCGTTGCGACAAATTACAGATACGCAAAAGCTTTTCGTCAGCCCCAAGGGCTTCGAGTTCATCGAGCATAGTGATTTCCTTTAATTTTAGGGGATTGGTCCCATTACCGTTTTTGCGCTTTGGGCAAAAAAAGGTCCGGAGACCTTGTGGGTGCTCCGGACAAACGGCGGTAATAGAGGGTGTGTAAGTCATTTATACGCAAGCCCGATTCCGAATTCAAGTGAAAAAAGAAAAATTTGATGAAAATTTTCACCAAATTCGCAACGACCTCAGGGCGTATTAAGAAATTGCGAATGGATCGCAATATTTTTATATAATATATTCTTATAAATATTCACATATATTGTAAAAGTAATAAGTAATAACAGTAATCATAGAGAGTATTCGCTCTATAATTCTTTGTATTGTTTATTAAATAGGAGTTAGTTGTGAATGTGGTTACTCGACCTGCCATAAATCCGCCACAATAATCATTCAAAAGAATTAAAAATCCATGAACGGATTCTTATTTTCCTGCTCTTGTACTCCATTCGGTCCATGATCCGTCATAAACCGACACGTTTTTTATTCCTTCTTTAAAAAGGGCCAGGGCGATGGCGCAGGCCGTCACTCCGCTGCCGCATGTCGCTACAATCGGCGAATCGTTTCCAGGGGTGAAGCCGGAGGGCTTCAGATGCCTGTCAGGGCCTATCAGGGCGAGGGCAGGAAGATTTTGAGAATTGGGTATATGGTCGGGGGCAAATCTTCCGGGCGGGCGGGCGTCCAATATGGTCGCCGATTTCGTATCGGAGATGGATTTCATGCCGTTATAATCGATAACCAGCTCTGGCTTATAGGATACAGTAAAAGGCACAGTGGCGGCCTCAGGTGTCGTTTTCGGCAGCACAGGCAGGCTCTTTTGCATCCAGCCAGTCAGCCCGCCATCAAGCACTGCGACATTGTCATGGCCAAAGACACGAAACATCCACCAGGCGCGGCTGGCGGCCATAATAAAGCCTGACTGGTCGTAGCAGACAACAAAGTCATCACTGGCAATGCCAAGTGATTGCATCTTTGCCGCGAAGATTTCGGGCGGGGGCAGCATATGGGCGATGGGACTATCCGGATCGGCGATATCGTCAATATCGAAGGTAACGGCATTGCCGATAGCAGGCAGGGATAAATCCGCCGGATAGGAAGCGTCGACGAGCTTTATATTCGGCGTGCCGGATTGCATCAGTGAAAAGAGCGTCTGAGGCTGAATGAGGCCGGACTCGCGGGCGTCTTGTAAGTGAGAACTGTATTTTACCATAATGTTAATAATTTTAATTTAGAGTTTGGGGATGGCAAACGGCGAAAACGCACAAGAAGATAAAACATATCATACTTTGCTTGGTAATTTCACTGAAAGTAAAGATAAGGCCTATATTTCTGATACTGTGAAACGTGAAAGTCTAATCGTTCCCGCAGTCGATAAATATATAGCCGCTCCTGAAAAATGGTATGCGCCGGAATACATGCAAGAATCTTGAGACTGTCTGTCCGTTTAATTAGGGAGAGGTAAGAGAACTAATCCGTTTAAGTTCGCTGTTTGAACCCTCAAGTGCTTTGATATGTTCCTGCAGTTTTGAAAAGAGCAGGGCGTTCTCTATGGCGGCGGCAGTAATACTGGCCAAGTCCTCCAAAAGTCTCAATTCTTCCGCTGACGTATAGCGGGTATAAGACCAGTAGTTACCAATCGCGCCTAGTGCTTTATATTTGCGTATGGGCACCATGGCCATACTTCTGACGAAGGTTCTTTTATAGACATCGAGAGGTATGCGGGAATCTGTATAGACATCCGGGATAACGACCGAGCGGGAATTATTCATGACCCAGCCGCTAATACAGGCACTCATTGGAAAGCGCTGACCTTTCCACAAAGGGGAAATGGAGCATTCGTCAGCGTAATAACATTTGTCATCATCTCGAAGCACGAAGGTCGCGCCGTCTGCGCCCGTCATATAGCGTGCCGCACGGCGGACGATATCCATGACCATGCCTAAGTCCCTGCAGCCGGTAAGATCCTGAGCGACATCGACGAGATATTTCATGCCTTGCTTATGGGCATCAATCCTAGGCATGTTCTCATAAAGATCCATGGATAAAATTTAATCTAAATTTTATAAACAGTCGAATTTTCAACGTAAAAGTACAAGTGTATGATTGAGCATTCAGGCAAGCTTAATTAGATCAGTCTCATATAACGAATATTGTTATTACTGCGCCGCATTAAAAGAATGGTATTTGAAAGAATCTTATCAAGTTGCTAACCAATCACTATTACTATTCTCTATGGAATAAGGAAAAATGAATGCGCCTGTCTGCTATCAAGAGAAAAATTTTCCCGCAAGATACGCCGCAATTAAAGCGCGATTTGCTGGCGCAATATGTGCGCAATCACTCGACAAGTAAAATTGCTGTTCCCGCAAGTTGCGTGTTGCTCGCCTTAATGCTCAGCCAATGGGAAAGCTGGTCACATATTCTTCCATGGCTGGCGATTTCCATCTTTGCTACAATCTGCTGTCATGTAGTGAATGATAGATACGGCGATGGTTCGACCATTGCCGATGATAAGCTGGATTCGTGGGCTGCTATCGTTGCCGTGCCCCGGATGATATTTATTTTGTGCTGGGCGTCGATGGCATTCTGGGCATGGACGCCCGATCATCCCGAAACATTTTTCATGATTGTTGCGCTGATCATGTCAACAATGGCAATGAACGCGTCGCAGAGCGGTGCCTATCTATCAATCTACTTCATGGAAATGGCCCCTAAGCTTTTAGCCCTTATGGTCGTCGGACTTTCAGTCGGCGGCGTATTCTTTGATGGTATTGTTATCATCGCGTTCTTTGGCTCTTTGTTTTTTACGAAGATCGCCATCACGGTCAACCGTTCGCAGCGGATGATCCTCACCCAAAAATACGAGCTTGCAAAAGCCAAAGAAGATGTCGAGCAGGCCAGTAACGCAAAATCATCTTTTCTTGCCACGATCAGCCATGAGGTCAGAACGCCTCTTAACGGTATTCTTGGGATTATCAATCTTGTCAAATATACCAAGCTCACCCAAGAGCAGGATGAATATATCGAAACCATCCGCTATTCGGGCGAAACATTGCTGACGATGCTCAACGATATTCTCGATTTTTCCAAGATGGAAGCCGGCAAGGTCGATGTGGAAAACGTTTCGTTCGATACGTTCCGCATGGTCCACAGCGTTACCAATCTGATGTGGTCGCGGGCTGCGGAGAAAAACGTCACCATCAAATACGAAGTCGATGACGATGTACCGGCATTCGTAAATTCTGATCCGACGCGTCTTCGCCAGATACTTCTGAATCTTTCCAGTAATGCGATCAAGTTCACGGAAAAAGGAGGCGTCAAAATCAAGGTGAGCCTTCTTGAAAAGCAAAAAGACACGGTTGCGGTCGATGATAAAGTCACTCTGCGTTTTGCCGTATCCGATACCGGGATCGGTATTCCGGAAGAAGCGCGCCAGAACATGTTCGGTAATTTCAATCAGGTCGATTCATCGATATCGCGCCGCTTTGGCGGCACGGGACTTGGCTTGTCGATTTGCAAAGGCTTAACCGAACTTCTTGGCGGCAAAATAGACTTTTCGAGCGAGCTCGGTAAAGGTTCGACTTTCTGGATAGATATCCCGGTTATCGTCGCCGCAAGCGATGCGACGCTGACAGGCGCAGAACAATCACAAATTATCCCCGTTCTGGAGCCTATCAGAATTCTTGTGGCGGAAGATAACCGCGTCAATCAGAAAGTAATCCGTGGGCTTTTGGAACACCAGGGGCATATCGTGCAGATCGTGGAAAATGGCCAGGAAGCGTTCGATGCCGCGACATCAAAAGAATTCGACCTTATTTTGATGGATATGCAGATGCCTGTAGTCGATGGCCTTGAGGGCACGAAAAGGATTATCGAGAGCGGCGTGACGACCCCTATCATCGCGCTGACGGCAAATGAGATGGATGAGGATATACGCCGCTGCCGCGAGGTTGGCATGATTGATCATATCGGTAAGCCCATACGCCCATTCGCACTTTTCAGTACGCTTGCGGTCTATTTCCCAGTTGTTGAGCCCAAAGAAAAAGTCGTCGCTTTTCATTAATTTTATAAATGCTTTTCAAGGCAGCATGATCCTGTATTCTGTTAGCAGAAACGGAGATCGGCGTGGACTTAATTTCTCAATTGGCAATAGGCGGACTTATGATCGGCATAACGGTTGCCATGCATGCAGTCTGTCTGGATTTTATCATACATAGGGCAAGAATGGCTGCTGTTTTTGCGAGAAAGCATGGCCATTTTGCCTGGAAACCGCTTCTGTCCGGAATTATCGTTATCAGCGTTTTTGCCATCCATGTGGTGCAGATATGGATCTGGGCTATATTATACTTGGCGATGGACAGCGTGTCTCTGCACACTTTGTCCGATGCTCTTTATTTCTCAACGGTTACTTTTACTACCGTCGGATACGGGGATATAGTTCTGGGTCCCGAAATAAGAATGTTAAGCGCTATCGAGGCAGCAAACGGATTTCTTTTATTCGGATGGACTGCGGCTTTTATCTTTGAAGTTATTTCGCATCTGTACCGCCGCGAGACAGATTATCTCTGATTAAAAATAACGCAGGTTCGATAATGTTATTTTAAGAAAAAATGGCTCCCTGAGTAGGATTCGAACCTACGGCCGCCCGATTAACAGTCGAGAGCTCTACCGCTGAGCTATCAGGGAACA
>QFOT01000053.1 GCA_003241285.1 Micavibrio aeruginosavorus | reverse complement strand
GAGATTTTCGAGCAAATGGCCGGTTCCGGGGCCATAATCAGCCGCGCCGGTGTCAATCAAAACCAGCTTACCACCTGTATTGACAACAAAGGTATTCAGATACCCTGGAATATGGTCGCTTTGGATAAAAGCCTTCTTTTTCAATCGGTTAATTTCGGACATTTCCGGCTCAAGCACGATTCCCGCTCCCATTTCCATGCCGCCATCGAAAATACTGGTGACCTGAACAGCGCCGACCTTGGTCCTGTAAACGCCCGGCACTTGCCCTTTCGCCACAGGCGCAGCCGCCAGAGATGTTTTACTTAATTGGGGGGTCATCATTCCTACTCCTGCTATCGCGCCGACTCCGGCAATAAAATTTCGTCTGTTTAAAGGCATCGGCAAATCTCCTGAAACTGATGTGACTTATGTAGATAATGGAATATGGCGGTAAAGTATGATAGGCTTAAGACAAGAAAATAAATAAAATTTTATCTATTTGGCGCGTATAATATGACTGTAAAAACAGTCGCTTAACGAGGGTTGGTCCTTTTGGCAAGATTTACAGCCGGTTCGGCCGTGAAACATATAGTCCTCCCCGGGTTTATTCCCCGGATTCGGGAGCTTTTTTTCAGCGGCTTCGGGCTGCTGGCTTTTTATATTGCCATTATTTATGGAATGGCAAAACTGATCCCTGCCGGACATCCGTTCCTTCATGAAGCCAATATGGGAAAATTCGGCCTGCGCCATGTCGTAAAAGTCGCCTGGCGCAATCTTGATTTCCGCTGGAAGAATATCGACAGGATAATTTTCTTTTTTGCCCTGATCGCAGGCCTTTTATTGATGGCTGCTTATATAGTCGGCTCTTTCTTTTTCCTGATGACGGCCCCCGCGATGGCATCGGGCAATGTATCGATCGGCGCTTTTTTTACCAATCCCAATCCAACAAATGATATCGCCTTCATGATGATGGACCGGATGCTCGGCATTCCGGGGATTTACGATTCGAAAGTCGTCACCACAAATCAATTCGGGCAAATGCCGACGGCCTTCCACCACGGACTTCACGCGCTCTTCGCCTATTTCAGCTGGGGCCTCTTTGCTATTGCCATGGTCATGCTCGCCTATTTCATCGTCGATATCGTTCTTGAAACGACCATGACGGGCAAACCGTTTGGCAAGCGGTTCAGCAATGTCTGGATACCGCTTCGCATCGTCGCCGGTCTTGGACTTTTAATTCCCGTCGCCTATGGGCTCAATTCGGCGCAATGGATCACGCTGTATGTTGCCAAGGCAGGGTCGAATTTCGCCACCAATGGTTGGATTGCATTCAACCAGAATATGCTCAACCCCATGGGCATGGATAATCCCGAGCTTGTATCCCTGCCCGTCACGCCTGATTTCACAGGCCTTGCGAAAGATATTTTCACCATTCGCTCCTGTAAGGATATCGACCAGAAACTGGCGATCGGCAGAAGGAAAAAAACGAAGACGCCTGACCCGACCGCTCAGCCAGGCGACATAGTGGTTGAAGCTCCTTCCACAAAAGATGTGATCGACGCTTACTTCGTCGAAGGTGACAGATATTTCAATATTCTGGGACAGAAAAGCCAGGTCGGCAAAATGTGGCCGAGTCAGTATAACAGCAACTTCCTCAATTTATACGCCGAGGGACTGCGCTTTTATAAAGGCAGGGATATCCGCATCGTCTTTGGACGCTTCAATGAGAAATGGCTGGCGGAAGGCAAATATCCCGGTGGCGTCGAGCCGGTCTGCGGCGAAGTTCTGATTCCCAACCTGCTGGCAGCGGGTCAGGAAATTCCATCCGGCAATCTGCAGAACAGCGAGATCGAGGAAGGCGTGCTGATCGGCGCCTCGCATATGTTCGCAATTTTAAACATGACGATCGGTATTTCGAAAGAAGGCTTCGCGGATGAAGGCGGCGATGAAGTTGCCTATAATCATTTCCTGATGAAGGCGGCGACTGACCGTAAATATTATCAGGAAACATCCGCCGGTCAGGCGGCTCTCGAAACATATATAGAAGAGCATGCGGAAGACCAGCCACAGTCAGGCGACCCTAATCCAAAATGCATCAATGACAATGACAATGACGGATATGACGATGACAATTTCCGCATAGGCTCGGAGATAACGAATTTCAAGGAACTCGGCGAATGCGAAGGCCCGATTGCCAGCGAATTCTACGTCAAGCTTGCCCAGACCTATCAGCGCTATTTCAGCTATGGCCCGTTGATGGGCTATGACTATTACACAGGGCTTGGCCAGACCGCGCTGAACGACCGCTGCTCGCGGCTTCAGTGCGGACAGGTCGTCAGCGGTGCGGCAGATACCTGCCAGCGCGAACTCGACAGCTGCACAGCGGCACGTGACGGGTATGCCGACTATAAGCCGCTCAGCAGCGTCTATTACGAAGATCTCGGTCAGGAAAATCCTTTTGCTGTCAACCGCGCCCTAAAATCCGGCCTTTTCGACTTTGGCTGGGGCGGCGCGGGCATATGGTATAAATTTATCGCGGAGAAAAACGGTGCTTTGACCGGCGCGACGAATAACCTGCCGCGCACGACCCATTATCCCATGCTGATGGAAAGCGCGGCTAGTGAAAAAGCGGCGCGTGACAAGGCTGCCAGCGCAGGATGCGAGAAATACAATCCGGCAACGGGCGGCGAAGGCCAGCTTTCCCTTGGCAAAAGCGTTGAGGATGCGCCGCAGCTTGCGAGATTATATCACGGCCTTTGTACCGATCTTCAGGATAACGAACACATGGCCCTTGCGGGGAGCAATTCGAAACTAACCGGCAATCCGATCCTCGACATCATCAATGCGCTTTTCGCCACGAAAGCCCTTTATGATTTCCGTGACAATGAAATCGTCAATCCCATGTCGCAACTGGCGGCGCTGGGCCGTGCGCTGATCGACAAATCCATACTGAACATCATGACCGGCGCGGGCGGCGCGGGCGTTGGCGGTCTCATGCAATTATTTGGCGGTATCGCGGGCGGCAATGCCGGCGCGGTCGGGCCGTTCATGCAGCAAATGGGGGCCGCCACCGCCGCCTTCGGCAAAGTCATGGTATCGTTTTCCTTCGTCGGCCTGACGGCGGGTATTCTTCTCTTCTATGTTATCCCGATGCTTCCCTTTATTTATTTTTTCTTTGCCGTCGGCACCTGGGTCAAAACGGTTTTCGAAGCCCTGGTCGGCGTACCGCTCTGGGCGCTGGCGCATTTAAGGCTTGATGAAACACCGGGTTTTGCGGGCAAGGCCGCCAGCGGCGGCTATTACATGCTGTTGGAAATCTTTATCCGGCCTATCGTCACGGTCTTTTCGCTGGTGGCATCGATGTTTATCTTTATCAGCCTTGCCGCGATGCTGAACATGACATGGGGCATGGTCACATCCAATCTGGTTGGGTTCGATCCGATCACGCAGGCGAGCAGCGACGTTATGTCGACGGCTTATTTCCGCCCGAAAGTCGATCAATTCTTCTTCACCATCGTCTATATTATCTTCATGTATATTACGGCGACAGGAAGTTTCAAACTGATCGACCAGATCCCGGACGGAATCCTGCGCTGGATCAACGAAGCCAAGGCATGGGGCGTCAATGACAGCGCCGATGCGCAGGTACAGCAATTGACGACTACGGTCGGTCTTCCGGCCTACTCGGCTATCAGCTCGATTACGCCGCAAGCGGTCGAGGTTATTCACAAGGTTCCGTCGGGTATCGGCGGCACGATGAGTGACTTGTCGACGATGATGAGAAATATAAGCCCGCCGCCCAAGGATCCGCCGTCATGAAAATAACCAAGGGCGAGATTGCGAAATATGTTTTCCTTCCGGCTATCGTGCCGCGGCTGAAGGAATTTAAATTCGACCTCACTTGGATTGCCTATCTGATGGCGCTTATTTTTGCCGCGACAAGGATACTTCCGGCGAATCATTTTTATACAAGGATCGACAGTCAGGGGAAATTCGGCATTGCGGATATCTTCTTTGAAGCGGGACGCCATCTAAAAGGCGGACTGCGCCATATCGACCAGTATATAATCTATGGCTGCTTTGTTCTTGGCGCGGTTTTATTTCTCGGCCAGTTCGCCGTTCTGCTTTTCGTGATCCTCAGCCATACGGCTGAAGCCGCGTCCGGTTTCTCGATGTTCAAAACCCCGTATCCGGAAGGCGATCTGGCCTTGATGATGCTGGATAAAGTATTTGAAATTCCCAATATGTTCGGCTCGAAATTCGATGCGGCAGTCACCGGCGGCACGACTTTCGGGATGGCCCTTCACGGCATCATCGCTTTCTACAATCAGGGCATGCTGATGATCGCCGGGCTGATCGTGCTTTATTATATCTTCGCCGTTATCATCGAAACCATGCAGACCGGCACGCCGTTCGGCCAGCGTTTCCAGGAAGTCTTCGTGCCGATCCGCATCGTGATCGCGATATTCCTGCTGGTGCCCCTCGGCTATGGCTTAAGCGCAGGGCAGCTGATGGTATTGAAAATCGCTGATTGGGGATCGGGCTTTGCGACCAATGGGTGGATCGTCTTTAATATGAAAGCCGATTCCAATCCGCTCGGCGCCGGCGCCGCCGAATTGGTGATGAATCCGAAGACCGAGCAGATCGAGGATCTTTTAAGATATTATTCGCTGGTTCACTCCTGCCGCGCGATCTATGAGCTGCAATACGGTAAGGAAATCCTTCCCTATATTATCTATAAAGACGGTAGTAGCACCGTTTCCGCCGATGCGAGAAGCATGAGCTTTTCGACAGCGCGCCAGCGCTTCGGCAAAGACAATGTCAAACTCACCTATGGCGAAT
This sequence comes from Micavibrio aeruginosavorus, assembly GCA_003241285.1. Taxonomy (GTDB): domain Bacteria; phylum Pseudomonadota; class Alphaproteobacteria; order Micavibrionales; family Micavibrionaceae; genus Micavibrio_B; species Micavibrio_B aeruginosavorus_A. The sequence continues at coordinate 8,297 of QFOT01000053.1, read as the reverse complement.
ATAATTCCGGCTATGAGCGTTTCCGCGGGAAGGTTAAACCTTATTGCGGATCGATCGACCTGCCCGGAATCGCCGGCGATATCGAAAGCGCGGAAGTTATTCAGGATGTTTATTGGACATTCCTTCAACTGCTCTGGACCAATACGCGCCTGAATAGCTACGGCGACCGCATGGCACAGAATTTCCTGCATAAGAGCGATGTCACCAATGCGGGCGCAACCAGCGACTGGTCGGATCCGGACGGTAAGCCCGACGGCGCATTCTATCCCAATACGCGCAACGAGCTTCAGGCGATTTTCAATACCGAGATGAGAAACGCGCAAGATTATATCCGCACAGATCCGGCTGCCGAAATGGCGATGACGAAAGAGATGCTGGATCTGGGCTGGGGCGGCGCCGGCATCTGGTTCAACAAAATTGCTGAATATAACGGCGCGGTTATGTCGGCAAGCATTTCAATGCCGGTGCCTACCGCCTATCCGGCGGCGCTGCAATGGCTGCTGGTGCAAAAGAAAACTACCGATAACAGCCTCTCCTCACTGACCCAGTTCACCGCCACTTTCGGTAACGGCGCGGCGCTCAAAGACATGATGTCGGGCGGCGGTCTCGACAATCCGGCCAAAGACGGCCAGATCGGAAAATTTCTCGGCGACGTCTATAACGACATGACGAAGGAAAATACGTTTGGCGATGGCAGCGAACGGCGTGACAATAATGTCGTCGCCAATATGTTCGGCATGATTTTCGGCACGGACGGCCTTTCGGAGCTGCGCGGCAATAACGAGATTCACCCACTGGCGAAAATGTCGGCTTTGGGCCGCAGCATCCTTGACCGCGCGATCATGTATATGGGCGGCGCGATGGTAATGGGTGGCATGTCCGGCCTGTCATCGGTCGTCGACAATATGTTCAGCATCGATGCAAGGAAAGGCAGCTTTCAGGGTTCTTTCTCCGGCATGGGCGGCATGTTCATTACCTTCGCCACGATCGGCATCACGGTCGGTATCGTCCTTTATTACGTGATTCCCTTCCTGCCTTTCCTGTATTTCTTCTTCGGCGTAGGCCGCTGGGTGAAAGCCGTATTCGAAGCCGTCATCGGCATACCGCTCTGGGCGCTCGCGCATTTGCGCATAGACGGCGAAGGCATACCCGGCCCGGCGGCGACTCAGGGCTATTTCCTCCTGCTTGAAATTTTCCTGCGCCCGATCCTCGTTATCTTCGGCCTGATGGCTGCCGTATCGTGTTTCTCCGCTCTGGCGATCGTCCTCGATACACTTTTCGATCTCGTAACCACGAATGTCAGCGGCTACAACCCTGTCGACGCGCAGGGCGCGATCACCTTCAACAACGTCGAATTCAAGCGCGGTCATATCGATCAGTTTTTCTACACCATCGTTTATGCCGTTCTTCTTTATATGATGGCGATGTCGTGCTTCAAACTGATCGACCTGATCCCCAATTCGGTCCTGCGCTTCATCGGCAGCGGCGTCACCGAATTCAACGACCAGATGAATCTGGAGCAGGACATGGTCCGCTATACGGGTCTTGCCACTTATTCGATGTCCGATGATGTTGCCGCCGCCGGTATGGAACTGGGCAAAGCCGGTGGCTTGGCTGTAGCCATGCCGGCCAATATGGCGATCAATATGGGCCGCGAAGCCGAGTCGAACAGCGCCGCGCAGCAGCAGGAAATGCAGCGTCAGCAGCAAGAACAGCTACAGAGAAATCAACAGGAACAACAACAGCGACAGCAGCAGGAAGCTCAGCGCCAGCAACCGGCGGCACAGCAACCAGCGGCGCCGGCTGAAAAGCCTGCCACCGCCCCGACTGCCGAGCAGGTGAAAGCGGCGGAAGAACAAGTAGCCAAAACAACGGATGATGCCCTGAAGGGCAAAACGCCGCCCCGGGATACGCCGCCGCAACCTCCAGCTGACGGTAAGAAAACATAATGCCCGGGAAGAAAAGCAGCCGCCAGACTCGCGAAAATGACCGTTTTGTGATATTTTGGGATGTTAAAGAAAATTTAAATAAAATTTTATTAAAATTAAGCAGGCGCATGACGCCGTTGAGGGTGTGGTAATATGGCTTTCGGCATGATTGGCAAGTCGGATGGAAATCTGGACCAAAGGCACGGTATTCGCAAGCGCGATGTCGCTGCCTATATGCTTTTGCCCCGGGTTCTGCCGCGCATCGGCGAACTTCTGTTTACAGGCTTTTATTTCTTTGCCTTCTTTATGGCGCAAGTCTATCGCGGCGTCCGGCTCCTCCCAGCCGACCACCCGAGCCTGAACCCCGCCAATATAGGAAAATTCGGCGTCCGCGACGTGATCGCCGAAGCCGCCCGCCACCTTGTGTGGAAAAAAGAGAATATCGACCAGGTCATCGTTTTCCTCGCTATTCTGGCGGGACTTGTTCTTCTTATATTACAGGCGGTGACATTCATGATGGCGATCGCCATGCCGCAGGCCGTTGCCGGCACGCCCGGCTTTGGCTTCTCGTCAATCTTCGGCGTTCCGGCGGGCGGCTCTTCGCAGGACATCGCCTTTATCCTTCTCGACCGCGTCTTCGGCGTTCCCGAGGTTTTCAATTCCTGTGTCAGCACGAGCACACCCTGCTATGGCGTGAACCCGACCACTCTGACCTTTGACACCACCAACACTGTTCATAAACCGGATACGTTTCCATGGCCTTATCATTATGGGCTTCACGCGCTGTTCCAGTTCTACAGCATGGGGCTTTTACTGGTCGGCGTTTTTATTCTTCTTTATCTGGTCGTCGTGGTTGTCGCCGAAACCGCGCAGACCGGAACGCCGTTCGGTAAAAGATTCAACACCGTCTGGGCACCGATCCGCCTTGTCATGGCATTCGGTCTTTTGATCCCGATCACCAACGGCCTTAACAGCGCGCAATATATCACACTCTATGCCGCGAAATGGGGATCGAACTTCGCCTCCAATGGCTGGATCACGTTCAACAAGGCGATCTACCAGAACGTCGATGACAGCCTTGAGAATATGCACCAGAATCTGAACATGGTGGTAAAGCCTAAAGAGCCGGATGCCGCCGCTCTCATCCAGTTCATGACTCTCGCCCATATGTGCAAAGTGTATTCGGAAACCCTGATGGGCAATCCTGAATACGATCAGGACCCTAAAAACAAATGCGATGCCGACGTCAAAGGCATGAAAATCGAAGCCTATCTTGTCAAACCCGGTTTCGATACTTCGAAAAGCCAGAAATTCCTGCGCGATACTTCTTATACGGATGCGCAGGCCTTTTTCAGTAATGGTGACATGACGATCCGCTTCGGCGATCGCGGCTGTAAGACCGATCAGGCGATGGCGGCCAATATTGCTCCTGTCTGCGGTGAATTAACCCTTCCGGTCAACGGTGTTACCGATCCTGGCGCCAAAAAGGTCCAGGAAGGTTACTATGAAATGATCAAATATATGTGGGGCGGCTATGGTTCGGGCAGCTCCGTCTTAAGCTACGAGAATACGAATACGACGGGCGATACCCGCAAAGCCCTGAAAGCCTGTAAGGATTACCGGGGCTATCTCAATACGTCCGGCGATGCCAGGATGCGTGAATATGCGCTGTCTTACTTCCAGAACGGTGTCGGTGGTTCCGGCCAGGGCCAGTGCCGCGTCACGCCGACCGAGAATACAGATTACGATCTTTCACTTCCCCTTCCGCCGCCGGGCTGGATCAAGGCCGCGGTTGATTCCTATATGTACGGTGATGAAGTCGATGCGGACGAAACCGGATTATCGACAACGACCTCTTCATCGAGCGAATACCCGGTCGCCCAGCAGCATATCATCCGCAACATCATTAAGCGCGGCGTCCTCGCGGCGACCGATGCTCTCGATCAGGGTGAATATAACGTATCGGATGAAAACCTGAAACGCGGCTGGGCCGTGGCGGGAATCTGGTACAACAAGATCGCGGAAATGAACGGCGCCTTGATCGGTGCGGCGTGGGATATCCCGACCGCGACCCGCTATCCCGATATCATGATGAAAGTTCTGGAAGAGAAAAAACAGAATAACGTCCAGACATCGCCGAGCGAAATGTTCTGCCCTAACCTTGCCAATGCCAGCATGACGCTGCCCGAAGGCGATTCCGGCAAGGACATGGCGCAGGCCATGTGCAAGGTTTATAAAACCGCGAATGAAAGCAACACGCAAAAATCGACCGGCAACGCCATGGCCGATTTCGTCAATTATATCTTCGGTACGCAAGGCCTCTTCGACTTAAGATATGGCGACAACAGGGACGCGCACCCTCTGGCTCAATTGGTCGGTGTCGGCAAAGGGTTGATCGAAGCCTCGATCCGCAACCTTGCCATCGGTATGGGGGCGGGCCTGTTGCAGGTCGCCGCCGGTCTGACAGGCGGCCAATCCGGACCTGAGCTCCTTGGCGCCATCAGCTCGTTCTTCTTCTCGATCGCGACGATGACGCTCACCGCCGGGTTCATTCTCTTCTATGTTATCCCGTTCCTGCCTTTCCTTTATTTCTTCTTCGCGGTCGGCAACTGGCTGAAAGGGGTGTTCGAAGCGATGGTCGGCGTTCCGCTCTGGGCACTGGCTCACCTGCGCATTGACGGCAACGGCCTGCCAGGCGAGGCGGCGATGAACGGATATTTCATGCTCTTCGAAATTTTCCTCCGCCCGATCTTGATCGTCTTCGGTTTCCTCGCCTCGATTACGATCTTCGCGGCCATGGCGACTGTTTTGCATGAGATATTTAAAATAGCCGTTGATAATCTAACCGGCTCGCAGACATCGTCTGGCGCTGGCTCGGCGATCGATAAATTCTTCTACACGGTCATGTATGCGGTCATCATGTATATTATGGCCCTGTCCTCCTTCAAACTGATCGACCTGATCCCGAACCAGATCATGCGCTGGATGGGATCGAGCGTTTCGACCTTCTCGGATATGCAGGGCAGCGCGGCGGAAAGCCTGACCAACTATACCGCGATTGCCGGGTCGCAGATCGTCGGCGGTATGACCGGCGGCCTGAAACAGGGCTTTGGCGCCGGCTCGCAGGCCACATCGGCTTTGAGCCAGTTCGCTCAAAATAGCGCAAAGGCTGGCGCGAAAGGTCCATAATAGATATCCCTGTCATCCCTGCGCAGGGCAGGAATCAGGGCCAACCATCTAAAAAGCGGGATAGTATCCCGCTTTTTAAATTTGCATATTCTGCGAATTTTATTCTAAGTTGCTCTCCATGAGTGGAGAGGCTTACCAATGAAGAAAATTCTGACCGCAATATTTCTACCTGCCGCGCTGAGCGGTTGCGCTACTTTAGATGAATTTACGGATCGCTATTCCCGTGGCTACAGGTCGGGCTATGGCGTTCCCGCCCCCCGAAGCAGCGTATTCTCACGCGAGAATCAAAATTTCGGAATCACTAGGCACAACCTGCTGACCCGCGAACTTTTTGAAACGCGCCCAAGGCCTCATGTCGCTAAAGATGTCAGGATCGTCGATTTTCAATCTGCGTCTCAAGACATTCAGAAGGCGTGCACTCAGACAGAGCACCTTCCAGTCATTCGTCAGGGGGCAAGTGACTCGGGGGATTATAGGTCTGTTTTAATATACGATATTGATGAAAACGGCCAAATCATTAACACTGAAATTGACGCCAATCTCCATATTGGTAAAATAGGTATTTCCTTAGCTGCGCTGAACGGTGTTAAGCGAACAAAATTTTTACCGCCTGTTTTTAATGATCAGCGCCTATATTGCAGGAATGTAACTGACACTCTAGTTTGGTATACAAAAAATATTATTACAAATGTTTCTATTCGCGAGGTTGGGCCTCATGTAAATAAACTTGAATGGTAAATACAAGTTATAATTTAAGAAATTAAAATGAAGAAAAAATCTTTACATTTGAGTTTAATGTTTTCAGCAAGTCTTGCTAGTATTGGACAAATTGATGCAAATGCAGGAACTAATCCTTATAATCGCTATACGTCTTATAAAGATAAACCTACATCCATTCACCAAATTCTAAAAAATTTTCAACGCAAATACACAGGTAAGAAAACTGCCAAAATTCCAAAGGATGTTTTGGTAGTCGAATTTGCAAGATCTTCAGAAGAAATACAAAACGCTTGCACAAATGCTATTGTGCAACCTGTTACAAGGCAGGCAAAAGGTTTCGGCGGAAGTGCAAAAGCTTGGGTTGAATATGATATTGACCAAAATGGGCATATCCAAAATAAGGAAGTGCTGGCTGGAGCATGGCATATTACCGACGCAGCATTGACAGGACTCAGCAATACTTTGTTCCGGCCTCCCGCTATCAATGGCCAAAGGCTTTATTGCAAAAAAGTAAGGGAAAGCCTTGAGTGGTATTCGCCAGGCATAACGCACTGGGTCGCTATCCGAGCACGGGCAAATTTATACAAATATGAAGAATTCTCAGGATGGTAAATGACAAATAAACTTAGATCAGCTTTCTGTCTCGCCACATTAACTTTTATATCATCAGAACCGCTTGAGGCTCAAATAAGATTTGGCTGGAGAAATCGTGCTCCAAATATTTTAACAAAAGAATTCGAAGAAATTCGTAGAAACCCAAGGCTATGGGTACAAAACTATAATAGGCTTCAAAATAACGTAATAAGGCAAGCCACGCCTAAAGAAAGAAAAGAACTTTTAAGAACTTCTCCAAAAAAAGATTCAATAGTCGTTGATTTAAGACATCCACAAAGCGAAGAACATAAGAAAGCGTGCACTGATGGAAGATACCAACCCTTAACGCCACCATCTCGATCTTTTCCACCGTACAAAATCATTACTATTTGGTATGATATAAATGAATATGGCTATGCTGTGAATCTAGAATCCGAAAAATATAGTGTCGGGAGTGACTTAATAGAAGAGCATTCTACTGATGATATTATTCTTACAGTGTTTAATCCACCAGAAATTAATGGTCAAAAATTGTTTTGTAAAAATGCGAGTGATGATTTTATTTGGCAGCATCACAGCTTTGGAAAAAATAAAGCGACACGACTTAGAGATAACAGAATTATAGCGCAAAAAATTTATGGCTAATCCATCTGAACAGCCTTGGAGCTAGTAGCGAAGATAGCCGCGCCTTTCAGGGAACAAGAGTTAAACGCATTTCAATGACTCAGATGCTTGAACTGTCGAATTAAAAAAAGCCGCTCAGGTCCGAGCGGCTTTTAAATTTGAATTCTATCTGGATTACTTCTTCGCTGGCTGCGCCACCGGGGCTTTGCCGGATTTGAGCTGTGTGATCAATGCATCGACGTTGCCGCCGCCGCGCTGGATCACGGACGAAAACTCGGAGCGCTGCGTGACGCTCATGCTGACGCCGGCGACCAGAACATCGACGACCTTGTAGGAACCGCCCTTGTTGCGCACGCGCCAGTCAACCTGGACTTCTTCACCGCCATTAGGCGGGACGAGGAAAGAGGAAACGAGCGTATCGGCATTGCCGATGGAGCGGAAGGAACGCACTTCCATTTTTTGCCCTTTATATTCTTCGAAGCGGTTTGAATACACATCGACAACCATTTTGCGGAAGAGTTTGGAATACTCGCTTAGTTGTTGCGGCGTTGCTGTTTTGGCATAGCGGCCAAGGGCGAATTTGCCGATTGTGTCCAGATCGAAGCTCTCATCGAGGAGCTTGCGGAAATCGGCTGTCTTTTTTTCCTTCGACGCATTGGCGTCGGACAGGAATTTAAGTCCCTTATCGGTTGTTGTCTTGACGAAATCGAAGGCGCCGCGCTCCATCGCGCCCGCTTGAGAGGCCGAAGCTTCTGTATAGGAAACGCCGGATGGCGCATCTGCGGCTGAGGCTGTGGCCTGCGCCTGACCCGCCAGCATCGTGCCTGACAAAAGAGTAAGGGTGGTTATCAGGCAAATCGTCTTGGACGGAAAATTCAGCATTATGGGTCCTTAAATATGATCAAATTCTGAATGTGCTTTAAAACAGTTTTTTTCTGTTTTTAAAAGATAAATCTAAGCCCGGCTTTATCCAGTCTTTTTATTTATTCTCTCTAATATTAAACGTTCCGGCGGCATCTTTGTCCCCCTTCATTTTTAAATATTTCTCAAATCTCTAAAATAACGGCCACGGAGAGCGATCTCCATGGCCGAAGAATCCGGTATTTCCCAGAGATGCTTACATATCCGGCAGATTGGCGTCACCCTGATCATGCACCTGTGCCTCGCGGCGCTGAGCATAGGAAGAGCGGACGGCGGCATAGTAATCGATTGAATTCTTTTTCAGGTCGTCGAGAACGTCTA
>QFOT01000052.1 GCA_003241285.1 Micavibrio aeruginosavorus | reverse complement strand
TATTGTTTTTCCAATATCTTTTGCCGAAAGCTTCAAATCGCCTTTAACGCTTATGTTATCACCTGTGGTGATTTCACCCTTGTAATTGCCCGATACTTCCAGTTTGGGTAAAGCGATATCCAGATCAACCGATGTCGGCTTACCTTCAACCAGCTCCCCTGCATCGCCTTTTACTTCTATTTGATTTCCATTATAGACAAGATCAGCATCGACATCGAAAGGGCCTGTAAGATTTTTGAGACTTAAATCAGCATTAAGATCGGAAACTTCATGCGCCGCTTTTTTAGCGTCGTCTTTATAAACTATATGGCCTTTTTCAATATGAATTGAATCGAGCGTGATAGATTGCGGCTTTTCACTATCAGGCGTTGACGGGTCAGCCTTTTTCTCGCCTTGGTTTTTTTGCTCCTGCAACTTGGATGTCATCCAAGTTTGACGACCGGAAGTATCGACCAGTAAATTTATATCCGGCTCTATCAATTTAACGCTGGAGATCTGAACCTGCTTTTTAAGCAACGGCATCAACTCGATAGAAATTTCTGCTTTCTTGACCCCGATGATGCGTTGCTCTCCTGCGGAAACAGTCGCTTCTTTGATCGTCACATGCGGAACCGGCAAGATGGAAATCCCAAGATCTCCTGCCCAAGCGACTTTATATCCTGTAGATTCTTCGACTTTCTGAATGACAAGAGATTTATATTTTTCCTGATCAAGGAAGGAAGGAATGATCAATGCGATAATCACCAGAACAGCAATAATAGCGCCTGTAATTATACTCCATCTAGGAATTTTAAAGTCTTTGCGGGGCGCATCATCAAATCCCTGGACTTCAGATTCTGGAGTATTTGTCATTTTGGGATCTTACCTCATGGATTTTTGAATCGATAAGTAAGATATAGCCCAGATGAAAAAAATTTAAACCCTGAATATATTTTATGATGCCATATACTGGCCGCCATTAATGGTCAATGTCGAACCATTCATGAATGCAGCCTTTTCTGACGCTAAAAATACGACAAGATCGGCGATTTCTTCAGGCTTGCCCATACGCGCTGCCGGAATCGAACGGATGATGGAATCGAGCACTTCCTTATGCATAGCAGCAGTCATGTCGGTTTCGATATAACCCGGGCAGATCGCATTCACCGTGATACCTTTCGCAGCGCTCTCAAGAGCCAACGCTTTGGTAAAGCCAAGCATGCCAGCCTTAGCAGCAGAGTAATTGGCTTGGCCCAACTGGCCCTTTTGGCCGTTGATCGAACTGATATTGATAATGCGGCCAAAGCAACGCTCGCGCATACCCGCAATCACCGCACGGCACATATTGAAACAGGATGTCAGGTTCGTTTCAATCACATCATGCCATGATTCTTCGGCCATTTTATGCAACATGCTGTCTTTGGTAATACCAGCGTTGTTAACAAGAATTCTGACAGGGCCATGATCCGCTTCGATCTGGCTTATCACGGAGGCGCATTCATCAAAATTGGATACGTCGCATTTATAAACAAAGGCACCTGTTTCCTGGGTACATTTCTTTGCGGCGATTTCATTACCATGATAAATCGCGGCAACTTTATACCCTGCCTCGATCAACGCTTTCGTGATTTCAAGGCCGATACCGCGCGTGCCGCCCGTTACAATAGCAATTCCCGTCATTACGCAACTTTCTTCCAGTTAGATGTTTCGTCCCGCTCAACACATAGCGCGATACCCATACCGCCGCCGATACATAATGTTGCAAGACCTTTGTTTTTATTCGAACGTGCCATTTCATGTAAAAGCGTTACAAGAATGCGCGCACCAGATGCACCAATGGGATGACCGAGCGCAATCGCACCGCCATTGACGTTTACTTTTTCTGAGCTCAATTTCAAATCTTTGACAACTGCACAGGCCTGCGCGGCGAATGCTTCGTTGGATTCAATAAGATCGAGATCGTCAACGGTCCAGCCCGCTTTTTCCAATGCTTTGCGTGATGCAGGAATTGGTCCTGTACCCATGACGGATGGATCGACACCGGCGGTGGCCCATGATTTAATTTTTGCAAAAGGTTCAAGGCCACGCTTCTTTGCTTCTGATGCGCGCATCAGTACCAGTATCGCCGCCCCGTCATTTATACCTGACGCGGAACCTGCCGTGACCGTCCCGTCTGCTTTAAAAGCCGGTTTCAACCCTTTGAGCGTATCGACCGTTGTTCCGGCACGGGGGAATTCATCCATATCGAAAACAACATCCTGTTTTTTGACCTTCAACGTCACAGGGACGATTTCAGCTTTGAATTTCCCCGCTTTAATGGCTGCTTCCGCTTTTTGCTGAGAGCTTGCGGCAAATTCATCTTGCGCATCACGGCTGATACCGTATTTTTCAGCGACGTTTTCCGCCGTCATGCCCATGTGATAATTATTGAAATAATCCCAAAGACCGTCTTTGATCATTGTGTCCGTCATCGTGCCGTCGCCCATTTTAACGCCGTTGCGTAAATGAATGGCATGCGGCGCAAGACTCATATTTTCTTGTCCACCGGCGATGACAATATCAGCATCGCCATTTAAAATAGCCTGCATGCCGAGCGCAACGGAGCGTAGACCCGAACCGCAAACCTGATTAATCGTCATTGCTGTTTTCTCGGCAGGAATTCCGGATTTCATCGCTGTCTGCCGCGCCGGGTTTTGTCCGGCGGCTGCTGTCAGAACCTGACCCAAGATTACTTCATCAACTTCTTCGGCTTTAATTTCTGCATCTTCCAATGCCGCCTTGACGACATGCGTGCCGAGCTCAACGGCACTAAGAGCCGAAAGACTGCCGTTAAAGGCACCAAGTGCAGTTCTTTTTGCGGCAACGATGACAACTGAATCTTGTTCTGACATATATTAAAATCCCCTACTTTGACTTCGCTTCGTAATATGCACGCGAAGGCAGATTTTTCAAGGCTTGGTTTCAATGTTGCGCTGCGAAATTATCCAGTTGCGCATAGGTATCCAAACTTCTGTTTCTGCGTTTCTTCCCACCATCATGCTGATATGGCCGCAATCAGGCTCTATCATTTTTACTTTTTTGATTTTTTTACCTAAAGGCCGCGCCGATGCAGGGGGAACAATTTTGTCCCTGCCCGGTACAATGATAAAAGCAGGTTTGGCGATATTCTCCGGACTTATAATTTTTCCGGCAACCTCCCATTCACCCTTCACAGGTTTGTTATCGACATACCAACCGCCTACTGTATGATGGACAATGGATGTCGGAAGATCCGATCCTCCATTGACCCAATCCTCAACCGCCACGAATAATTCCGCGTCTTTGCTTGATTGATCCATATCCGCAAAAGCGGAAAATTTACGGGCAATCAAGCTTGCATCAACACCGGCAAAAATCATCTGTAACCATTGCGCCGGCATATAATCCAGATGCATCGTCTGCGGCAAGCCGTCTTTGGCCCAGTTGATAACGCTTTCGGAAAAATTGCCTTTGGTATCTTTTTTGAAATCCCATGGCGTGGCAATGAACACAAGATTGCCGAAAGCCTTAGGATAAAGTTGATCTGTTGCCGCAAGTAATAGACCGCCCATGCAGTATCCCAATCCTGTCAAAGGGAGATCGGATTGAGCTTTCAGCCATTTCAGCAGTTTTTTTATTTTTTTGCCGAGGGCGTGATCGATACTTTTCAGCTCTTTATCATTCGTCAAATCGCCCCAATCGAGAAGAAAAGATTCAAAACCCTTCTCCGCCAACCAGTTCATCATTGATTTATCAGGCAGCAGATCAAGGATTTCCGAGCCATTGATCATGGATGGAATAACCAGAATTCTGCCTTTAACTTTTTTCTTTGGCAAATAATGGAAAACGCGGACCTCCCCGTCCTGCCAGATAATAGGCCGCTTTGTTTCAGGCCTTTTAAAGCTGTGCAGCTGATAGTTGCGGATACCGGACACAACTTTCTTCATGCTCGCCTTTGCATTTTTGCCTTCCGGTTTTTGCCAGAAAGCCTCATCGATAGTTTCGTTTTCCTGAAACTGTGGATCAGCAAGAGTTGCTGCTGCCAAAGTCAGATGCATTACTAGGGGTTTATGTCGGGAACGGCCAGATTTATCCATAGATGTTATGTCTTTAGAGGTTAAAGGTTTTGCAGCGTTAACGAATTTGTGCATACTGACAACATATACGACTCTAATACAGAAAAAGGTGCAGCATGGCCGGAAAAAAAGGCAGCGACAAACCAGTAGTCATTAAAAAATACGCAAATCGCAGACTCTATGATACTGGACGCAGTTCTTATGTCACTCTTGATGATCTATGCGAGATGATCAAGGACGGATATGAATTCGTCGTCTATGACGCAAAGAGCGGTGACGATCTCACCCGTCAGGTTTTAACGCAGATTATCGTCGAGCAGGAATCCAAAGGTGAGACCAATCTTCTTCCTGTAAACTTCCTGCGTCAACTTATCGGCTTCTACGGTAACGGCGTTTCTCCGCTCGTTCCTAACTTCCTTGAACAGACTTTCGGTATGTTCACAAAAAATCAGGAGCAGATGAAGGAACAGATGAGCAAATCTCTAGGCCCCTTGGGTCAGCAGATGGGACAAATCGTTCCGTTGCAGGCTTTTGAAGAAATCGCCAAACAAAACATGGCGATGTTTGAAAACGCCATGAAAGCTTTCGGTAATTTCGTAGCTAACTTCCCTGTCGGCGGCAAGCCTACAGCGCAGCCGGAACCACCACCGGAAGATGAAGAAGATAAATAATTTTCAGCGCATAAAAAAATCCCCGCTACTAGCGGGGATTTTCTTTGTCTGGTTTTTATTTCGCTGCTGTCTTGATGTTCGACATCTGGCTTGCCATACGATCACGGGCTTCCATGGCCAAATCCATCGCTTCTGATTTACCTTCATGCGCAATGATCGTCATTACGTCATTACTATAGGTGAACATCACAGAAGCCGATGTATTGGCTTTATTGCCGATACAAGCAAACTCAAAGGATTTAGCTTTATCGGCTGATACGACAACATCGGAAGGCACGGCGGCGAAGTCGCCCTCACAACGTGTTTTCGCACGATCCAGATAATCATTGACCGCAGCATCGAAACCTTTGCCACTTTTCATCGCGCGCTGTTCGGCACTACCGAACAGGCTATCTGTTTTCCAGCGATAGGCACGATATGAATCCGAGCTGCCAGTTTCAACCGATTCTACACCGCCGCGAATGTTGATGCCTGCCCCTTGCAACATACGTGAGAAGTCTTCCTGAGATTGGAATTTTACAGTCGCAACAGGCGAGATAACTGCACTGGCAACCGGCATGACTGGCTTGATAGCAGGAGTTTTAGGCTGTTCAATCCCAGCCGCAGGCGCAATAGACGCAGCGACATTTACAGGGGCGGTTCTTTCAACCGGAGAAACCGGAACGGCTTGCGCGGTCTGCTGTGGAATAGCAGAAGGACTGCGACCTTCCAGTTCATCAATTCTTCCCTGCAGCTCGGCCAGTTTTTCTTGTTGCATCTGGTCGGTAATCGCAGGATCGAACAACTTGGCTTCCATCGCATCACGATCTTGTTTGCGGGCCAGTTTTTCCTGCTGAACTAAAGCGCCAAGACGCCGAATTTCACGCTGAGATTCCTGATAGCGTTTTGTTGCCTGCTCGAGATCCCAGCTGTTACCGCCAGCACTGGCAGTTGTTACTTTATCCAGTTGCTGTTTCAGAGTTTCATTTTCGGAACGTGCCAACTCAAGCTGGCCCTGCAAATGCTTTAAGGCTTCAGAATCATTTGCTGCAGGCATGGACTTTACCGCCGCCAGTTGCTGTTTGAGAGCCGAGTTTTCGCCTTGCAGCGCGCTAAGCTGTGAATTATCAGCTGTTACAACAGGTTTTGCCGCAACCGCCGCCTGTAAGGCAGTGATCTGCTGTTTCAGGCTTTCGTTTTCTTTTACCGCAGTCTGATCTATGACAGGAGTCGCTGGCATCTGCGCAAGCTTGCTTTGCAATGCTGCTGAATTATTATAAGCAGCATCCAGTTGAGCTTTCATTTCGGCGTTTTGCTTTTGCAGCAAAGCAACCTGCTCAGCAGCAGAATTTCCTTGTGCTGCCTTTGTTTGCAGCTGTGCAGTCATTGCATTCGATGTGCCGAGTTGAATTTTCAGATCTGCGTTCTCTTTTTGAAGAGCTGCCAATTGTTCGTTTGAAGCATTGCCTTGCACAACTTTGGTTTGAAGCTGGCTTATAGTTGCATTTGCGGCATCCAGTTGAGCCTTCATATCAGCTGATTGCTTTTGCAAAATCGAAACCTGCTCGGCGGCGGACGTGCCTTGCGCTGCCTTCGTTTGTAATTGGGCGATATTTGCATTCGCCGCATCCAGTTGAGCCTTCATATCGGCTGACTGCTTTTGCATTGAAGCCAATTGTTCGCTTGCCGCTGTGCCCTGCAAAGCTTTGGCCTGCAACTGTGCTATCGTTGCATTCGCTGCATCTAACTGAACTTTTGCGTCCGCGTTCTGCTTTTGCATGATGCCAAGCTGTGACGCGATCTGGCCCGATTGCACATTTTTAACCTGAAGATCGGCAATGTTCTTTGTTGCAGCTTCAAGCTGCAGTTTCATATCCGCATTTTGCTTTTGCAACATAGAAAGCTGCTCCGCCGCGCCTGCGCTTTGAGCAGCTTTTGTCTGCAATTGCGTGACATTTTGATTAGCTAGCGAAAGCTGTGCCTTCATATCTGTGTTTTGTTTTTGCAATTCTACCAATTGCTGCTGCACGACTTGAGCTTGTTTTTGCTGTTGGGCTAAGGACTGGTTCAGGGCCTGGGCGGTTGCGAGCTCAGCCTTAACACGGCTGAGTTCCTGTGAAGCACTGCCCGATACGGTTTGCTGAGCTCGCAAAACCTGATTTTCTCTAATCAAACGAGCATTTTCGTTCTCGATCGCTGAAGCTGCGCCACTGGCTGGCTCAACTGCGCGCATTGGCTTGGCGTCGGGATGCGCGATCATTCTCGGAGCTTCCACTGTAGCCATTTTTTGTTCAGCCGGCGCTTCAGGAGCAGCTACTGGTGTTGCTGTTGGGTCTGCGGATGCTATCGCAGGAGATTTCTTGCCGCCTATACAATCGGACAACTCGTCTGCCGCAGATACAAATTTGGAAGGTGCATAGCTGAATGCTTTTCCGCCGGTTTCAACATCCATTTTACCGGATGACTTGACGGCATCAATGAATGATCCCTCACCCAGACCGATGACAACGACTTTGTCGGAGGTCGGAGCAACATTGAATGTGCGCGCTTCGCCGTTACCGGGGCGCAAAGTCACCATCGTCTGCCCCACACTGGGAAATTGCGGACGGGCGAAATCAAAGGCAACGGAATATTGCCCGGTAGAATTCTTGGCGAAAGTTATAATTGTGTTATCTGAATATTTCTGCGCCATCGTGCAATAGCTGCCGGAAGCGGCACTTGCAACGCGGTTGATGGTCCAGGCAGTCTGAGCCTGGGCAGTGTCGGCCTTGGCTGGCGTTACGATCGATGTCGTCGCCAGAAGGCCAAATGTTAGAAATCCTAATGCGTAAATAGAACGGGCCATACGGCATCCCCTTAATCTGTTCAATTATCTGCCCTTTAGAATCCCGGACGGGAATCTTGGGTATTTATGTATAAAGGACCTGCGCGCTTTTTCGCAAGCTTTATCCGGCATCATCCGTTTTTATAACCAAGACTTTTTCTCCCGAAACCGGGTTTTTATAGAGCTGCCCGACCGGACGGACGCTCTTTTTTTCGTATTGCGACAGGATTTGACCCACTGCATCCTCGAAACTGCTTTTTTCATTATAGGTCTGCGGAAGGGCGAAATTATCGCTGCTTTGCCATACCAGCGTAGCCCCTTCACTTTCAGCCCAGGCATGCAGGACCGCCTGCAAAGATGCCCCGCTCGTGCCAAACCAGCTTTTTTGCTCTAAAGGCTTAGGCTCCGCCACTCGCATATCGTCCGCCAAGGGCAACGGCGCGGCAGGAACTTCCGGGACATCATCGGCAAATTTTGTCTTCAGCGTGCCGGCATCCTGCGCCATCAATCTGGTTACAGCCCCGTCGAATTTCCCTACATAGGAAAACTCTTTGGACACTTTCGGAGATTCTGCCGCCGTCCAGATAAATTCCGTCTGTTCACGATCCGCCCATCGGGCCAGAACATCTTTTAACAATTCACCCTGACGCGCACGCCATGTATCGATCCGCTCAACTGGGACCGGAACGACAGGCACTGGCGGCGGCGAAGGCTTCCCTTCGACCACCAGAGCGGGCTTGCTTTGCAAAGGTACAGGCTCCGGCATGGCCTTTGGCTCCTGAACAGGCGGCAAGGCAGCTGTTTCTATCCCTTTATTCGGCACAACAGGCGGCGGGCCGTCGATGATCTCCAGGGTCTTTTTTCTGGTCACGATGATTGGCGCAGCCGGTTTTTTATCCGTCATCTCGAAATAGCCGTCGCCCATTTTATACTTTGCCTTGATGTCATCCGGCACGTAACGCTCATTGACGATTTCCAGTGACGGTTTCAACATCGGTTTCACGCGGCGCGGGGCTTTGGACACAGGTGCAGGCGAAGACACCGCAGGCTGATCGGATGTGACTTTGCCCGTGATATCTTTCAGGCTAAAGCCTGCTTGTGCAGAAGCCGGGATAAGAAGTAGCACAAGCGTTGTAAGAACTTTTTTCATTTTATGTATCCCTTAATCTATGTCGGCGACATCCCCGGCAACTTTTTGCGCGAGCGATGCATGAAGGAAATCATCGAGATCGCCATCGAGAACTTTGTCGGAGTCCGTGCGCTCGACGCCTGTACGCAGGTCTTTTATCATCTGGTAGGGTTGAAGGACATAGGAACGTATCTGATGTCCCCAGCCGATATCGCTTTTGCTGTCATACTGGCTGTTGCTGACCGCTTCGCGCTTTCTCATTTCAAGATCATAGAGCTTGGCGCGCAGCATATTCATCGCCGCAGCGCGGTTTTTATGCTGGGACCGGTCGTTTTGACAGGCGACGATGATATTGGTTGGAATATGGGTAATACGGACAGCGGAATCGGTCCTGTTGACGTGCTGACCGCCCGCGCCGCTCGCCCGGTACGTATCGACTTTCAGGTCCTTATCCAGGATCTCGATATTGATCGTTTCATCGATGACGGGTGTTACAGTGACGGAAGCGAAACTTGTGTGGCGGCGCGCGTTTGAATCGAACGGCGAAATACGCACAAGGCGGTGAACGCCGGACTCGCTTTTCAGCCAGCCATATGCCTGATGCCCGCTGATCTGTAATGTCGCTGATTTAATGCCAGCCTCTTCGCCGTCGTGACGGTCGAGAACTTCAACCTTGTAGCCATGCTGGTCGGCCCAGCGGCTATACATGCGCAGGATAATGCCTGCCCAGTCCGCCGCTTCCGTGCCGCCTGCGCCGGAATTGACTTCCAGAAACGCATCCTTGTCATCGGCTTCACCGGAGAGCAAAGATTGCAATTGCATCTTCGCAGCGTCTTTTTGGAGCGATGCCAGCGAGCTTTCCGCTTCCTTGACGATATCCGGCTCGTTCTCCATCTCGCCTAGCTCGATCAAACCGAGGGCGTCGGATAATTCATTTTCGACTTTGCGGACGGACGCGATATTTTGCTCGAGCTTGTTTTTCTCGCGCATCAGCGTCTGGGCTTTTTCAGGATTGTTCAAGAGATTAGGATCTTCGGAAAGCGCGTTTAGTTCTTCAAGGCGCAGAAGGGAATTTTCCCAGTCAAAGATGCCTCCGTAAAAGGCTTAAGGCATATTCGATTTCTTTGACGACGGAGTACAGTTCTGCGCGCATGACGATCTCTATTTAAAGCTGCTTAAGCAGCCTGTTCCATCTGCTCTTCTTCAGCCATCAGGGATAGCTTGAAGTTGATCAAGGTTTCAACCAGTTCTTTGAGGTTTTCCGGTGTTGTTTGCGCCGTGATCAGGCTCTCGGAAATAACAGGTGAATTATCGGACCATGCTGCGCCGGCTGTTGTCGCGATTTCTTTACAGGCTTCAGGACCTGTCACGAGATAACCGTTGACCAAACCTGTCATGGACAGGAGGTTTACGGCATCGCCCGTTGCCATGATCGGCTTATGCGCCGCCATGAAACCGCCGATAAAGCGGCGTGTATGGGCTGTGAGTTTCAGCTTATCGAGGGAGCGCTGTCCGCCCGGGATAATCAGGATATCGAAATCCGCCGCGAGAGCGTCGGAAAGCTGGCAATCGACTGCAAAATAATGTCCCCAGCCGTTGCCTTGCCATCCATTGGCCAGGCCGTTTTCAACGCTGATAATTTTTGGGTATGCGCCGGCTTCCATCATGCCGCGCTGGAATGTCGTCATTTCAGTTTCGTTGAATCCGTTGGCGACGAGTATTGCTGCCTTCATGCCTGCAAGAGGTTTTTGCATCGGGGTATTCTCTCCTTTTCGGGTTATTGTTTTTTTGTTGTCTGTATATTCCAAAAGACATTTCCGCTGATGTTTCCGCCGTTATTTATGAAAAGCATGGCGCGGGGTGGGGCGAATATTGTTCAATGCACACTTAAAGTCAAGAAAATAACAATCTAATATACCAGTTATGCAACTAGATCATGGGGATAACAAGGGGTCTGCCAGTTTGTTTTATAGTTTTTGTAGACTTTTGAAATTAACCTTTGTCTACTTTGTTCTGCAATTTTTTTCGATTTTTAATTCTCAGTTGTCATTTTTCGCCTTACGGAAACATAGATATACGGTGCGGCTATTGGGATTGCATCAGGTCCCCGCCGTTCACCTTGGGGATGGCCGAAAAACGGCGTGGCTTTTCATGACAAAGCCTAACGCCTAAAATCATGACGCGACTTTAAAAGATATTCAATAAAAACAGATAGTGTCTCAGTTTTCTCACCATTGTTTTCCCCGCGAAAGCGGGGATCTATCTTTACATTTCCGGCCCCCCGCTTTCGCATGTAGAGCAAACTGAGACACTACTAAAACAGCCCTTTGCCCCCACCTTATAATTTTTATAAAAATATTTTATACTTGCAATCTATCAACTATGTCCGATAAAATAGTAACTAAGGTATATATTATTGCATTGCAATGACTTAAGGGGACAAAACCTAACGGCCTCTTAAATTTGCACAGCATTTTGTTAAAATGCAATATATTTACCATAACTATTTATTTACGCCTTTTGGCTACCCTAGGGAGATGATTCTTAGAGGAAGCTGATCGTGTCGTTATCTGACTTAAACGCCATACCCTTGAATGTTATTGAACAACCGGATGAAAATCCGTCGCTGAAAGTCGTCGGCGGTGACAGGCCATCGACGACTGATCCCTCTTCCCTTGATCGCAACGGTTTCCGCCTCGATGTTCCTGAACTCAATTCAGATGAAGACGAGCAAAAATTAAAGGATTTTGAGGCCTCGGGCGGTGAAGCCGCATTGATGACAGAGGCATTTTATAATGTCGGCGGTATTTCAAGCACGGCGCCAGAATGGCTCAAATCGGCAATTGAATCGAGAGCCAACTACCTCCAGAAAACCGCCGACAGTTTCACCAAAGGCAATGGCGGCCCGGTCGGCAAAAAAACCAAGCAGGAAGAAGCCGAAGAAAATAACGAGAAAGCTGCTGAGTGGTTTGAGAACCACATGGAAAAAGTTTCTCAATCTTTGAAGGAAGTTGATCAGAATGGAATTCTGAAAGACTGGGATAAAAGGTCGTTCGATTTTGGCGATGTTTCGATTGATGCCGAAGGCTGGGATAATTTCATGTCTATAATGAAAGACCCTAAAGCAAGAAGAGCAGCTATTGATAAAATTGCAGCAGAAAAAGGTTGGACGAAAGACGAAAAACAAAAAGCTGAAGCTGATATGATGGAAGCTTACCGAATTATGGAGCGCGTTAAGCACGGTGAAGCAACTCAAGCAGATTTGGATAGATTAAATCAAATTGGCTTGGATAATCCAAAAGCACTCGAGGGCATTAAAGAGATAGCCGCTCCTCAAGCAGCAGAAGCATTACTCAAAATAAAATCAGGCGAGGCAACTGCCGAAGACTTGAGAAAACTGGATGAACTAAAAAAATATAATCCAACAGTCGCTAAAACCGCAGAAGAATTAGCCTCAACAACAGAAAATTTTAGAAATGGCGATTTAACTGCATCTTTAAAATCAGACGTGAATTCGCTAAAAACTTTTAGAGAAGGAGATATACAAACACCTTCAATCAACCTAACTGAAAGCTACAATATAAGCGCTAATGGAACAGAAATATTAAATAAAAATCCACCAGCAATAGTTGCTGCAAATCAAATTACAAAAACTAATCCCGCTCCAATGCTTACTGCAGAAATTTAATTATTTTATTGATAAAGATGCAAGTATTTTAAATCTATCAGGCACTTCGCGATTGTGAGATCTAATTGCAATCGGCTTACCTGAGGAAATCTCTGTGTTAAATGTATTTCCACCTGAGCCTTTCATCAAAACCGAAATGATCTGGTTTGGTTTTTCTACGTTATGACCTTCAGCTACAACTGATGCGCCATCAATACGCAAAGCTGCTATTTGCGAAACTCCTGATGAATTTTCATTCCTTATTACGTGCCTTATACAAGCTTGCTTGTCATCAGCTTCTATTAGATAGTTATATTTACCAATATCTTTTCCGTTGTAATCATAACCTACCGTTGTCTTAACGGGGAATATGACTTCACCTTGAGGATTAACTGAATAAAATTGGTCTTTTACTCCAATCTTGCCTTGAATTACACCACCATTATCAACAGCATTTTGATCTTGCTGATTGAAAACAATTTTTTGCAATTCTGATTTTGGCATGCACCCTACTGACAAAACAGGACTTGCTTGAGCTGCGGAAGCATATGCTTGAGAAACAGGTGAATAATCATTTGCTGGAGCAAAGCCTGCGACGGCTGCGCCGAAAGCGAGTGCATAACCTAATTTTGAAAGTGCCATCTCAATCCCCGAGAAGAGTTGTTAAATTTAATGTGCTTTTTTACACAGTGCCGTTTGTCCGACACACCCCTTATTTAATGAATTGTTAACATTTATACACAAATTCCCCGGCTCTTGCAAATATTCGATACAGCCCAGAGTGAAATTCCCTGAAATTTCATATCCGGTAGATATAAATCGGGATTTTCATGAATACATCCGTATGCAAAGTCTGGGTCGCTTCCCAGCCGGGAATGGCGAAGGCATTCGATATTACAAGGCTTCCAGGCTTTAAAAGGGCCAGTC
>QFOT01000051.1 GCA_003241285.1 Micavibrio aeruginosavorus | reverse complement strand
AGCGATACGACTTGGGATGTTTTTATAACCTGCAATTTTGACGCCATGGACTTCGACGACTTCTCCGGGTTTGGAAAGAGCGCAGTTTCCGCCTTGTTCAACCGCCATATCGATAATGACCGAACCTGGTTTCATGCTTTTGACCATATCTTCTGTAATAAGAAGCGGTGCCGGACGGCCTGGAATAAGGGCTGTTGTAATGACGATGTCCTGACGGGTGATCGTATCTGATACTAACGTCGCTTGTTTCTGTTTAAATTCTTCGGACATTTCTTTCGCGTATCCGCCTGCGGTTTCAGCGTTTTTTATTTCATCGCTTTCAACCATAACGAAAGTAGCGCCGAGAGATTGCACCTGTTCTTTAGCGGCCGCGCGAACATCGGTTGCACTCACAACTGCGCCGAGCCGACGCGCGGTTGCAATGGCCTGCAGTCCGGCAACGCCTGCACCCATAATAAACACGCGGGCTGGGGGAATAGTGCCTGCGGCTGTCATCATCATGGGGAAGGCGTGCGGCAGAAGGGTTGCTGCTTCCAAAACAGCACGGTAGCCGGCAAGGTTTGACTGGGACGACAAAACATCCATAGCCTGTGCGCGGGTAATTCGAGGAACCAGTTCCATCGACATCGAGGTGATGTTGGACGATGCGTAAGAAGCCAAATTGGCCTTGTTGTTATAAGGTGATAACAATCCGATCAGGATAGCATCTTTTTTTGCGGCAATCGAAGAAGGCGCATCGACGCATAAAATAATATCAGCGTCCTTGGTTGCATCCGCAGCGGAAGAGGCAATGGTTGCGCCAGCCGAGATATAATCTTTATCTGGATAAGAGGCGTTATCACCCGCACCTGTTTCGATAGTAATAGCAAAACCTTTTGCCGTCAGTTTCTTGACGGTTTCCGGAATGGCGGCAACGCGTTTTTCGAACTCTTTCGTTTCTTTTAAAACAGCAAGTTTTGGGGCCACGAAATAAACTCCTAAGAAAGCGCGATATTTATGAATAGGCGCTATCGTGCCTCACTAAAAGCAGAGGGGAAAGGATTTTTAGGGCTTCGCTAACAGGAAATGGAGGGTGTTTTAGATATTGCTATGCAAAAACAGGCTCCAGCTTACGGCTGAAGCCGCTATTGCCCAACAGTAGCTCGGTAATATCCTTTTCAGGAAGAGGTTTGGCGAAGTAATAGCCTTGAGCCGTATTGCATCCAAGCTGTTTTAATAAGAAAGCTTCCTCCTGTGTTTCAATCCCTTCCGCCGTCATGGTTAAATGGCGTTTCTGTGCGATTGATAAAACCGGTTTAGCTTCATCGAGTTTTTCCGGATGGGACGTCATTCCACGAATGAATACACGGTCCAGCTTTACAGTGTCGATGGGAAAGTTCTGCAAGAATTCCAGTGATGCTTTTCCTGTTCCAAAATCATCGACTGCAATTTTCAGTCCCGCCTTGCGGCATAATTCCAGTGTCTTTCGTGCGTTATCAGGCTGGGACATCAGAAGCTCTTCTGTGATTTCCAGTTGTATTTGCGTCGGCAGAACATCACTGGCGCTGATGATCTGATAGAGATCGTCAAGAAAGCTTTCTTCGGCAAAATCACTTGCTGTAAAATTAACGCTCATATAGAGGTTTTTGACTTGCCCGATTCTGCCTTCAATGCGCTTGAGGGCCCGGCAGGATTCCCTTAAGGCCCATTTACTTGCTTCGACAATCAGCCCTGATTCTACTAAGGCAGGGATAAATATGCCTGGAGATATGGAACCGAAACTCGGATGTGTCCATCGCATCAAAGCTTCATAACCCTGAACGCGACCGGTATTTAGATCAATAATAGGCTGGTAGTTCAAGCATATCTGCCCGTTCGAGAGGGCTTCTTTAAATGCGAGGCTATAGTTAAAATCGACTGGTATCGGTAATATTGACATTGTGTGCCTAATTAGTGTTGTCTAATTAATCATAATATCATGATATTTTCATATTAATCACAGGTTAAATTCAGGGTTTATGAGTGCTTATTTAATGTATATTCAACTTGACACGGGCGGGTGCGCTCAGTATGGTCCGGCTCTCTAGGAAATTGATATATAAGGATTAAGGCGATGAAAGTCGTTAACTCATTGAAAACGTTGAAAACTCGTGACCGGAACAATCGTTTGATCCGTCGTAAAGGCCGCGTTTACATTATCAACAAAACCAAAAAGCGTATGAAAGTGCGCCAAGGCTAAGCCATATTCCTTTTATAGTAGGAATTTGAAGCTTCCCGTGTGCACTCATACGGGAAGTTTGTTATAACTGGCTTCCGGAATCTTCTATTCATCCGGCAATTAAAGGATTTGAAATGTTTTCCAAAATTTTCGGTTTCGTATCTGCCGATATGGCTATCGATTTAGGTACTGCCAATACACTGGTATATGTGCGTGACCGAGGCATCGTGTTGAACGAGCCTTCTGTCGTTGCGATTTCGACAGCCGGAGGACGAAAACAGGTTCTGGCCGTCGGAAACGAAGCGAAGCAGATGCTAGGTCGTACACCGGGAAACATTACAGCCATTCGTCCTTTGCGCGACGGTGTGATCGCTGATTTCGAAGTTGCCGAAGCGATGATCAAACATTTTATCCGTAAAGTTCATAACCGCCGTTCTTTCGTTTCTCCTAAGATGGTGATCTGTGTTCCGTCAGGTTCAACTGCCGTTGAACAAAAAGCCATTGTTGAATCTGCTGAAAGCGCCGGTGCTTCGGAAGTCTTCCTGATTGAAGAGCCAATGGCCGCTGCAATAGGCGCAGGCCTTCCAGTCACAGAGCCGTCAGGTTCGATGGTTGTCGATATCGGCGGCGGAACATCCGAAATTGCCGTTATCTCCTTGGGCGGTATCGTCTTTGCGAAATCTGTGCGCGTTGGCGGCGATAAGATGGATGATGCCATTATCAACTATATCCGCCGCGTCTTTAATCTTTTGATCGGTGAAACGACAGCTGAGCGTATTAAAAAAGAAGTCGGTTCTGCCTGCCCGCCGGCGGAAGGCGATGGCCGTTCCATGACGATTAAAGGCCGCGATCTTTTAATGGGGGTGCCTAAGGAAGTCGTCGTGACAGAGCGCCATGTGGCGGAAAGCCTGATGGAGCCTATCAGCCAGATCGTAGAAGGTGTCCGCCTTGCGCTGGAGCATACACCGCCGGAGCTGGCTGCAGATATTGCCGAACGTGGTATTGTCTTGACGGGGGGCGGCGCTCTTCTCTCAAATCTGGACTTTGTTTTACGCCATTCGACGGGCCTTGCAGTGACAATTGCTGATGATCCGCTGTCCTGTGTAGCGCTTGGAACGGGGCATGCGCTGGAAGAAATGAAAACACTGCGTAACGTTCTTATCGGGACATACTAGGCTTATTTTACGAAAAATAAAAATTTATCCATTATTTATTGCGCCCTGCATCAAGTTTAATCTTGATCGGGGCGTAAATATTTTATTAAGTGCCCTCGTTATAATGTATAATTAAGATATAACCCCAAAAGGGCCCTGTATATGCAGGGCATCTTAATGAGATCGCTTACACAAAGATATCAGAGGCGTAAAAACTACCGGGCGGCATCGACTGTCGGGCGCGTCATGCAATATTCTCCCCATGCCTTGGTGGGGACGGCGATTATCATTCTTATGACATCGATTATTATCCCTTCCGTCTGGCAAAAGCCGCGTGTCGGTCTTACAGATACGGTTGCCCCGCTGATCGCTGTGGTCGGTCAGCCCTTCCGATTTATTGCTGACGGCATCAGTGGCATGACTGGCATTACGCAGCTTCGTGCGGAAAATGACCGTTTGAAAGCGGAGAATGTAAGATTGAAGGAGTGGTATCAAACAGCCCTTCTTTTGAAAGCCGAGAATCAATCTTTAAAAGATTTGCTCAATGTCATTCCTGAACCGGAGCAAAGTTATATCTCAACGCGTGTCATCGGCGATTCTGGAAGTTCTTATGTACGTTCTCTTTTGATACAGGCGGGAAAAGAAAACGGCGTCGTCGAAGGACAGGCGGTCATGGGCAGCCAAGGTATGATCGGACGGATTATAGAAGTCGGTAACCGCGCTTCTCGAATTCTTCTTTTGAATGACATCAATTCCCGCATTCCTGTCATCGTCGAAGGGACGAACCAGAAAGCAATTCTTGCAGGAACAAATGACAGCTATCTCGTGCTGGATCATCTGCCGATGGATATATTAATCGAAGAAGGCGCCCGCGTCGTAACGTCCGGCCATGGAGGCATGTTCCCGCAAGGCCTGCCCATCGGTAAAGTCGTAAAAGCCGATGATAATCAAGTGATGGTTGAGCCATTTACCGATCCTGTTAACGCAAACTATGTCCAGATCATCGAAAAGCCTGACGATCCGAATGTCCGGCGAAGTATCGATGCGCTGAAAGCGCCGGTGCCATCTTCTATTAAGCAGTAACTGACATGGAAGATAGCAACGAAGCGCTCCAGAAAGTTGTCGCAATAGTGCGCGTCGTTCTTGTTTATATATCCCTTGTTTTCCTTATGCTCCTGAACGCCTCGAGCATTCCGATCTTGGAGCTTGGGAATATCACCCCATATTTTCTTCTGATGGGTATATATTTCTGGATATTGGCAAGGCCCGGCCTGGTACCTTTTTATCTGGCTTTTTTGTTTGGCCTTGGGCTTGATTTTATCACAGGTCAGGCGGTTGGCCTGAATGCTCTTTGTTTTCTGCTGATATCTTTTATTCTTTTCAGCCAAAGGCGTTTTTTGAAGGGGCAGGTCTGGCCGGTTTTATGGGCTGGATATGGTGTGGCCTGTTTATTTGTTGGTTTCATTCATTTACTTGTTTTCATACTCAGCAGCGGTTTTCATTTTCCAAGCTTGATGCCGTTTCTGGCAACGGTTTTAGTTAGTGTGCTTGCCTATCCCCTAATGACTGTTCCGATGGTTGCCATCAATAAATTCTTCCGTTAAAGATTTTCAATGGAACGTGAAAATGACAGGTTCGACAGTTTTTCGCGCCGCGCTGTCATTATAGGCATCGGCCAAGGGGCTATATTGTCCCTTCTAGGCGGCAGGCTTGCCTGGCTGCAGATCGCAGAGGGCGAAAAATACAAGACCCTCTCGGAAAACAACCGAATCAACATTAAGATCATTCCGCCGATGCGCGGGCAGATTGTCGACCGTTTCGGCATCCCTCTGGCCGACAATATTCAAGACTTCCAAGTTATCGTTACGCCCGAACAAGTCGATAACCTGGAAAATGCTCTTTTGCAGCTGAGAAAAGTTGTGACGATAGAGGAACGTGACATCAAGAGGGTGTTGCGTGATGTAAAGCGCAATCCGCGCTTTATGCCCATACAGGTGAGAAACCATCTCTCATGGGATGAGGTTTCTACCATTGAAGTCAACCTGCCTTATCTGCCTGGTGTTGATGTGCAGTCGGCGGAAATTCGCAACTATCCGCATAAAGATGCAACAGCGCATCTGATCGGTTATGTGGGTCGCGTTTCGGAAAGAGAAATGACGACTGATAAGCTGCTTCGCATGCCGGGATTCCAGATCGGCAAGAACGGTTTGGAAAGGCAATATGAAGCGGAGCTTCGCGGTCAGCCCGGCAAAACCGAAGTCGAGGTCAACGTGCATGGCCGCGAAGTGCGTCAGCTCGGGAAAACGCCCGCCATCACCGGCGATAAAATCGTACTAAGCATCGATGCGGAATTGCAGCGTTTTGTCCAGCAGCGGCTTTCATCGGACCGCAGCGCATCTGCAGTTATCATGGATGTGCATACGGGCGCTGTTTATGCGCTGGCATCTTATCCGAGTTTCGATCCGAATTCATTCACCGGCGGTATTTCGACGATGGAATGGGAGCAGTTGCGTGATGATCCGACCCACCCTCTCACCAATAAGATTATATCCGGTCTTTATCCACCCGGCTCGACGTTCAAAATCGTAACGGCGCTGGCGGGACTTGAGGCGGGAGTTATCGACGAAAACTGGGGCGTTAGCTGTCCGGGACATTATGAGTTTGGCGGTCACCGTTTCCACTGCTGGAAAAAAGGCGGGCATGGTGGCGTCAATCTGGTACGCGCGCTGGCCGTTTCCTGCGATGTTTATTTCTACAAAATGTCGAGCCTCGTCGGGATCGATAGGATCGCGGCGATGTCGCGTCGTATGGGCCTCGGGCAAAAACTGGAGATAGGTTTGCCGGAAGAAAAAGCCGGACTTGTTCCGGATACAAAATGGAAGAAGAAAGCGCGTAAAGAGCAATGGCATCCGGGGGAAACAATCGTTGCTTCTATTGGCCAAGGCTATCTGCAAACAACACCATTGCAACTTGCGACGATGACGGCACGGGCCGTTAACGGTGGTAAAGCCGTCATGCCTTGGCTGACAGGGATTATTGGCGGACGTGAAGTTCATACGAAACCTTGGGGCGATCTGGGGCTCAATCCTGCGCATCTTGATTTGATTAAACAGGGTATGGTTGGAGTTATGTCGCCGGGTGGAACCGCCTATGCCCACCGCATTACAGAGCCCGGCATGGAAATGGGGGGAAAAACCGGAACGTCGCAGGTCAAGCGCATTACAATGGCGGAGCGGGCCGCAGGGGTAAGATCTCAGGAAGCAACGCCATGGCAATACCGTCACCATGGTCTATATGTTGGTTACGCACCGATCAATAATCCGCGCTATGCTGTCTGCGTCGTTGTCGAGCACGGCGGCGGCGGATCTTCTGCTGCAGCTCCCATTGCCAAGGATATTATGCTTGAATGCGAAAAGCGCGATCCGGCGACCAAGGAGATGAAAAAATAATGTCGATTTTTCGGTCCGATATCGTTCTGGATGATATTTCCTTCCTAGGCCGCTTGAAAGGAATGAGCTGGGGCCTGACTGTATTAGTGACGGTTATCGCCTGTATAGGTTTTCTTTCGCTTTATTCTGCTGCCAACGGTGCGCTTGATCCGTGGGCATCGCGCCAGATAATGCGGTTTATATTTTCAATGGGTCTGATGTTCGCTATCGCCTTTGTCGATATCCGGCTTATTTACCGCGCCGCGTGGCCGGCCTATGGGGTGTGCATCGTTCTTTTGGTTATGGTGCATTTATTCGGTCATGTGGGAATGGGGGCACAGCGATGGCTGGATCTTGGCATCGTAAAAGTACAGCCCTCTGAACTGATGAAGATCGCCACTATCATGGTGCTGGCGAAATATTTCCACGGCGTTGAAATACAGAATATTACCAAGCTGAAAACGCTATTGTGGCCTGCGGGAATTATTATTCTGCCCTTTGCGTTAATAGTAACGCAGCCAAATCTAGGAACCGGTTTAACGATTATATTTGTGTCTGCTGCTCTTTTATTCGCAGCAGGCGTTTCGATCTGGTTGTTTGTGATCGGCGCGGCGGCGGCGGCGGCGGCAGTGCCTGTTGTGTGGATGTTCATGCATGACTATCAGAAAAATCGTGTCATGACATTTTTAAACCCGGAAACAGATCCACTTGGAACGGGTTTTCACATCATGCAGTCGAAAATTGCCCTCGGCTCTGGCGGCATATTTGGTAAAGGTTTTCTGGAAGGATCCCAATCGCACTTAAACTTTTTGCCGGAAAAGCATACGGATTTTATTTTTACGTTATGGGCTGAAGAGTTTGGCCTTGTTGGCGGTATTTTCCTGCTGGCTTTGCTGGCTATGCTTTTCCTGTATGGGTACTGGATCGCGTTCCGATGCCGTAGTACCTTCGGGCGGCTTTTGTCTTTCGGGCTGATGGTTAACTTCTCAATTTATATTTTTATCAATATAGCCATGGTCATGGGTCTAATTCCGGTCGTCGGAATTCCGTTCCCGCTAATGTCCTATGGCGGGACTTCGATGATAGCGGTTATGATAGGATTTGGTATTATGCAGTCTTGCTATATCAATCGGGATGCCAGACTGCCAAGAAGTTTCTAAACTTAAGCTGCGCGCTCGTTCGGTACGCCTTTTTCAGTCAGTAAGTCTTCCAACTCACCGGATGCATACATTTCACGCACGATATCGGCGCCGCCGACGAATTCGCCTTTGACGTAGAGCTGGGGGATCGTCGGCCAGTTGGTAAATTCTTTGATGCCCTGACGTATTTCATCGTCTTCCAGAACATTGATGCCTTTGAATTTGACACCTAGTTGTCCCAAGACTTGCACAACAGCAGCAGAAAAGCCGCATTGAGGGAATACGGGCGTACCTTTCATGAATAAAACGACATCATTGCTGTCTACTTCGTTTTTGATGCGGTTGAAAACTTTATCTTCTGTCATGGTGGGACCTTATTTTTAATTATGCTTCGGTTGGAATTTTTGTCTGCAGGGCGAGGGCATGTAATTCACCCCCCATTTTTCCTTGCAGGGCCGTATAGACCATCTGATGTTGCTGAACCCGGCTTTTGCCAATAAAGGCTGATGATATAACCAAGGCCGAATAATGGTCACCATCTCCGGCAAGATCGGTAATCGTCACTTGCGCATCGGAAAAAGCTTCTTTGATCATCTGCTCGATGGCGGAAGCGTCCATTGGCATTGGGTATTTCCCTTGGGTTCATATTAGGTGGAGATAATAAGCTTTTCTGTTTTGGAGCGTCAACAGAAAAGCTTTATTTTCCAGCTATATAGCCCGGCAACCACGCTTCATTGGTGTTTATCAGGTCCGCGATTTTTGCATGGGTACTCCCCACCAATAAACTATCGCCTCCGGTAGTTCCCAAAGTAACAACCGGAATCTTTTGTGCGGCTGCGGCGGTGATGATTTTATCAGGGTTTGATGTTGTTACGACATAACGGGCCTGATCTTCGCCGTACCAGAAAGCGGCGTTTTTATTATCTTCCAATTTTGCGCCGATTTTACCGGCCATCGCCATTTCGGTAATCGCAACCAGCAGACCGCCGTCGCTAATATCGTGGCAGGCCGTAACTTGTCCGCTGACAATAAGCTCGCGAACGAAATCGCCATTACGTTTTTCAATCTTGAGATCAACAGATGGCGGCGGACCGATTTCCTGACCATGAATTTCACGAAGGAATAAAGATTGGCCCAGATGCGAACATTCGCCGCCGATCAGTAGGATAGTTTCGTTTTCGGCAATGAAAGCAAGACCGACAGATTTTTTAAAATCTGAAATCAGACCAACACCGCCGATAACAGGAGTCGGTAAAATAGCCTGACCACTGGTTTCATTATAAAGCGATACGTTACCCGAAACGATTGGGTAAGATAAGGCGCGGCAGGCATCGCCCATACCTTCCAGACAACCGACGAATTGACCCATTATTTCCGGTTTTTCGGGGTTGCCGAAATTGAGGTTATTGGTTACGGCCAAAGGCGTTGCGCCAACCGCTGTGATGTTTCTCCAGCTCTCGGCGACGATTTGTTTGCCGCCTTCATATGGATCGGCATAGCAATAGCGCGGCGTACAGTCCGAAGAAATCGCGAGGGCCTTATTCTTGCCCTCTATTTTCACCATCGCGGCATCTGCGGCGCGGCCTGCCTGATTGTTATAGTAGCCCGGTGAATAAATCGTTTCACCGCCGACAAGAGAGTCATATTGCTCCCAGATCCAGCGCTTGGAAGCGAGGTCAGGGCAGGCCATGAGTTTTTTTAGATCGGCCAGAATATCTTTCGATCCGAAATTCGCATTATCGATCGCGTTCGGTGTCGGTGTTTTGACATGCGGACGGTCGTAAAGCGGTGATTGATCGACAAGTGGTGGCACAGGAATATCGCACCATGTTTCGCCGTACATATTGAGTTTTAAATGCTGGTCGTCCGTTGTGTATCCGATGATGGCAAAATCGAGATCCCATTTTTCAAAAATCGCGCGCGCTTCTTCTTCGCGGCCCGGTTTCAGGATCATTAGCATGCGCTCTTGTGATTCAGACAGCATGATCTCGTAAGGAACCATGTTCTGCTCACGTTGAGGGACATCATCCAGATTGAGAACAACGCCGATTTCGCCTTTTGAGGCGATCTCAACGGCGGAAGAGGTGAGGCCTGCGGCTCCCATATCCTGAATGGAAATAATGCAATCTTTTTGCATGATCTCAAGGCAGGCTTCGATCAAAAGTTTTTCGGTGAACGGGTCGCCGACCTGTACGGTCGGACGGTCGCCTTCGACGCCGTCTTCGAATTCTTTCGACGACATTGTCGCGCCGTGAATACCGTCACGGCCTGTTTTAGATCCGACATAAACGATCGGCTGGCCGACGCCGGCGCCGCGCGCATAATAAATTTTATCCTGATCGGCGAGGCCGACGGTCATAGCATTGACAAGGATATTGCCGTTGTAAGATTTGTGGAAATTGGTTTCGCCGCCAACGGTCGGTACGCCGACACAGTTCCCATATCCTGCAATACCGGCGACGACGCCAGAAACGAGCGATCGCATTTTCGGATGGCTTGGGTCGCCAAAGCGCAGCGCATTGATATTGGCAATCGGGCGTGCGCCCATCGTGAAGACATCACGCATGATGCCGCCAACGCCTGTCGCCGCGCCTTGATATGGTTCGATATAAGACGGGTGGTTGTGCGATTCCATTTTGAAAACGGCGGCTTGCCCATCACCGATATCGATGACGCCTGCGTTTTCGCCCGGGCCTTGAATAACCCATAGGGCATCGGTTGGTAATTTCTTCAAATGCAAACGGGATGATTTATACGAGCAATGCTCTGACCACATAACCGAGAAAATACCAAGTTCGGTATAGGTTGGCGTGCGTCCCAGAATATCTAGCAGATTCTTATATTCATCAGATGATAGTCCGAAATCACGGCCCAATTGTTCGGTAACTTCCGGCTCGCGGATTGTCGGTTTTTGTTTTTTAAGCGCAGAGTTTTTCATCATTTCTTTCACCAGCTAAATTTTTTATCGATTGGCCTTCAAGGCGGTAAACTGTCCATTCATCTTGGGCTACGGCACCAAGACTTTTATAAAAATTGATGGAAGGCTCGTTCCAGTTCAAAACCCACCATTGGATACGGCCACAATCTTCAGTAACCGCTTTTTCCGCTAGATATTTGAAAAAGCCTTTTCCGATGCCAAGGCCCCGGTAATCCGGATTTACAAAAAGATCTTCGAGGTAAATCCCCGGTTTTCCTTGGAAAGTAGAATAATTGTAGAAACAAAGTGCAAAGCCGACCGGCTTTTTATCTTTCTCTGCTAGGACGCAAAACGCTTTTGGGTTCTCGCAAAATAAGCCTTCCAAAAGATCTTGTTCGGTTGCTTTCACTTCATGTGATAATTTTTCATACTCTGCGAGGTCGAGGATAAATTGCAGAATTATCGGTATGTCGTTAGGCTCGGCTTCGCGGTATATTATTTTGCTCATGCAGGCCCGTTTCTGAAAAGATCGGTAAAACTTTTTCCGGCGAAAAAAGACGCTGGATTATCTGTCGCAGAACTAACTTTGGCGCCGGACGAAAGTCTAGGTCTGCCGAGCAATCCCTGAACTTTCATGACTTGATCTTCTCTTCTTTTGATATCTGCGTCGAATGCAATTAAAGCTTCTTTTCCACGATGCAAAAGAATTTCCTGCCGGATATCGTCAAAATCGATAATACCGTATTTTTCTTTGGCAACTTGCCATGCGTCATGAATTTTGGAAGCGTTTATTTCTTCGCTCACGCCAATGCCTCAACGATACTTGAAAACAGCTTGGTTCCTGATTGATTACCCGCATGCGGGACGACGGCATCTTCCGGATGCGGCATCATGCCCATAATGGTTTTTCTCTCGTTAAAAACGCCTGCAATATTAGCAATCGAACCGTTCGGTGCGATATCGGGGTGGTCGCTGTCGCCGTTTTCGTTGCAATAACGGAAAGCGATCTGGTTGTTGTCTTCAAGTTTTTTCAGTATGTCGGCGTTGACGAAGTAATTGCCTTCACCGTGGGCGACTGGAACTTGAATGACTTCGTTGGCAGAGAAGTTGCGGGTGAAGTCCGTCGCAGTATTTCCGACTTTTAGATGAACCTGTTTGCAAATAAATTTGAGCGAGGCATTATGCAGAAGGCCACCAGGAACGAGGCCGGTTTCCACCAGCATCTGGAAGCCGTTACACACGGCAAGGAGGCGAGTACCTGCATTGGCCTTGGCGATCACCTCTTTCATAATTGGAGAATGAGCCGCCATCGCGCCGCATCGCAAATAATCGCCGTAGGAAAATCCACCAGGCAGGACGATCAGGTCATAATTAGAGAGCGAGGTTTCCTTGTGCCAGACAAGGTCGGGTTTTTTGCCAGAAACATGTTCAAGGGCCATCGCCATGTCTTTTTCGCGATTGGTGCCCGGAAATACGATAATTGCTGCTTTCATGGCTTTGTTTTAGACCATCAAAGCCATGGAATTCAAAGGGTTTTAAGGGCTTCTCCAAATAAAACTTGCAAGCTTTCAAAACTTTGGTAAAAATCCCTGCAACAGGCCGCCAGACGGTCTGATGATAAAGGTGAGTTGAACAGGCTCGCAAGTTATCTTGGAAGGCGAAATCAATCCCCGATCAGGGGTTTTTTTATGCCTATTTCAAATCATTATCGATTTGATGGGCCGCTTCTGTCAGTTTCTTTTCAATCGCCACGTCAATCATATGCTCGGATATATTGAGATGGTGAGCCTGAAAATCAGCCATTATCTTTCTTTTGACATCGCCAAAGCCAGGCTCATCTAAATTGCTGGCAATTACTTCCTTGGCATATTCATCCGCCGTTTCTCCGGACAGGGATAATTTCTCGGCAGCCCATAAGCCGATCAACTTGCTGGCGCGAGCTTCAATACGGAAAAGCTTTTGCTGGTCGTGCGCATATTGGGTTTCGTTAAATTTGCCGCGATCGTCAATTGTAGACATAATTCATAAGCTCCAAAGGGTCGGATAAGGTTCAATAAAAATTTACTTATCAGGTTTTCATTGTTATATCATTGATAAATTAAGGAAACACGATGCTATTTTCAACTATCCGGCCCAAACGCCGTATGATTTATGATGGACAGGCCAAAACCATCTATGAGGGGCCTGAGCCCGGAACTCTGATCCAGTATTTTAAAGATGACGCCGTTGCGGGTGTCGGCGCGGATAAAAAACAGGAAACGATTGCCGGTAAGGGTGTTCTGAATAATCGTATTTCCGCGCATTTGATGACTAAATTGGAATCGATCGGTATTCCGACGCATTTTCTTAAATCGGTTAATATGCGCGAGCAATTGGTGCGTCAGGTCGAAATCGTGCCGATTGAAGTTGTCATCCGCAATATTGCAGCAGGCGAATTGTCGAAAAGACTGGGCCTGAAAGAGGGGATGGT
>QFOT01000050.1 GCA_003241285.1 Micavibrio aeruginosavorus | reverse complement strand
AAAGACCGCGTAACGCGCCTTATAGAAGCCGTTACCGCGCCATGGCCGGAAGATAAGAAACCGTTTATCGCCTTTGCCTGCAAATCAAACAGCAATCTGGCTATTTTGAATTATCTGGGCGGGCTTGGCACCGGCATGGATATCGTTTCGGGCGGCGAACTTATCCGCTGCCTTGCCGCCGGCATTCCAGCCGACAAGATTATTTTCTCCGGCGTCGGCAAAACGGATCACGAACTGCGCCTTGCCCTCGATAAAGGCATTCACCAGATCAATGTCGAGTCCGAGGCAGAGCTTTCGCGCCTTGATGAAATCTCCCGCGATTTCAAGAAAACCGTTCACATCGCCCTGCGCTTTACGCCGGACGTCGAGAGCGGCGCGCATGAAAAAACCAGCACCGGCGAAGAAGAAAATAAATTCGGCCTGATGGAAGACGAGGTTTTCCGCCTGTTCAAGCAATATGAGGA
Source organism: Micavibrio aeruginosavorus (assembly GCA_003241285.1). GTDB lineage: Bacteria > Pseudomonadota > Alphaproteobacteria > Micavibrionales > Micavibrionaceae > Micavibrio_B > Micavibrio_B aeruginosavorus_A. The sequence continues at coordinate 13,336 of QFOT01000050.1, read as the reverse complement.
TCACCCTTATTTGCGCCTGAACGCGATCAGCATGCATATCGGGTCCGGCGTTCCCTCACTCGAACCTTTCCGCGAAGCCTTCTTTAAAATGTCGGATCTCGTGCAAAAACTGCGTTATCATGGCGCGACCGTCACTCAGGTCGACCTCGGCGGCGGGTTATGGATTCCCTATCAGGACGAACCTTTTCCCGATCTTCAGGAATACGGGCAAATGATCCATGAGATTTTCTCGCCCCTCGACGTTAAAATCGCGCTCGAGCCGGGCCGTATACTGATCGCTGAAGCCGGTTGCCTGCTCACCAGCGTTATTTTCAACAAGCCCCGTACATCGAAACGCTTTGTTATCGTCGATGCCGCTATGAACGATCTGATCCGTCCGACATTATATGACGCCTATCACAAGATTATGCCTGTCGTTGAAACAGATGGCGACACCTCGCCCTGCGATATCGTCGGCCCTGTCTGCGAAACGGGCGATTATCTGGCGCTGGACCGCGACCTGCCCGAATTTCAGCGCGGCGATCTACTTGCCATCATGAATGCAGGAGCTTACGGGTCCGTTATGTCCAGCACCTATAATTCCCGCCCCTTCATTGCGGAAGTTCTGGTCAATGGCAGCGACTTCCACGTTATCCGCGAAGCGCAGAAGCTGGAAGATTGCTGGGCCAATGAAAAAATTCCAACAGGCCTGAAATAAACTGCTAATCTGCCGCCATGGAAAAAGTCGCGGCAGTTTTTCAAAAACTATCCCTGTACGCAAAAATTGCGACAGCCGCGATTTCGCTTTTCCTTGAAAATCTTATCGGGGCTTCCGCTTTTCTCTTCGCATGGATCGCCGCTTTTATTTGTCTTTTCCTTGCCGGATATGCCTCATACTTTGCGACCACTATTTTCTGGCTTGGCGCGCTGGCTCTCAGCCTTTGGGGAGTTCGCAAATTCTCCCTGCCAAAGCGCAAACAGATTATCCACCGGGTTGAACTTTCCTCCCGGCTTAAACATCGCCCTTTATCGGGGCTAGACGATATTCCGTCTACCAATGGCAATGGCGAATTCTGGCATTTAGAAAAAAACCGTCAGAAAGATCTGCTTAAAAATCTTCGTCACTCAAAGCCGGATCTGGAATTATCAAGACGCGACCCTTACGCGCTACGGATCGGCTTTATCCTGATTTTAGCATGCGCTTTTTTTATAGCTCCGTCGGCTTCCCTGCAAAACATCAAGGACGGCCTGTTACTGCCGGAGCAAACAGGTGAGAAGGAAATAGACCGGCCTTTCGCTCAACTGCGCATCACGCCGCCATCTTATGCCGGTATGGCTCCGACTATTTTAAACCAGTCATCAGGACAAGCACTGACTGTTCTGGCGGGTAGCAAGATTTCCGCAGAAGTTAATGCATCATTCACTCGCCCAATTCTAAAAATGGGAAAAGAAAATATTTATTTCAGTCAAAAGAAAGATAGCGATAGCTGGATTATTGAACACGACATGGTACCAGCCGATAAAATATCCATCACCACACTGGGCATTCCGCGTTTCCGCCAGGATATTAAATGGACGGAAGATACCGCCCCGATGATCGGCTGGAACGGCGATATCAAGATACTGCCGACGGGCGAGATGAAAATACCGCTTAAAATCGCCGATGATTTCGGCATTAAAAAATTGACCCTGCGCGGCATTTTAGCCCCGATGCAAGCGCCGCCTTATTTCGGCAGCGCGATCGCCATCGAGAAAAAAATGAATATTTCAATCCGCCATTCCGCAGCGGAGATCAATACGGTTTTCGACACGACAGGCCACCCATGGGCAGGCCGTAAAGTATCATTGATGATCGAGGCAGAAGATTACGCCGGAAATATATCGGAAACCGCACCTCTTGATTTCGAACTGCCGACACGGGATTTTAGAAATCCCGTGTCAACGCGCCTGAGCTTTCTCCGCGATAACCTCCTTAACCTGCGCGGCAATGCACGTGATATTGCTTCAAGCGTTGAGGAAATCCTGTACCGTCCCGATATTTATGGATGGGACAATATGATGACGCTCGGCCTGCGCAGTATCGACAGCCGCCTCGCCTACAGCCAGAGCAAGGACAGCCTTGAATCGGTTGCCGCTATGATGTGGCAACTCGCCTTGCGTATGGAAGACGGGAATATCGCGGAAACGCAAACCTCGCTTAAAGAGGCACTAGATAATCTTCAGGAAGCATTGCAACGCAATGCAGATAAAACGGAGATTGCAGAACTGATGCAGAAAATGCAGCAGGCTCTGGTTCACCATTTGCAGACACTGGCCCAGAAAATGACACAAGACGGGCCAAATCCGCAACAACCTGCCAGTAATCAGAACATGAATTTAGGCGATCTCGAAAAATTCATGCAGGATCTACAGCGCCAGATGATGGGTAACGATAAGCAAGGCGCAATGGATAAGCTAAACCAGTTGCAACAGCTTGCCGAAATGCTTGGATCCTCCGCTGCGCAAGGCATTCCTAAAGATATGCAGCAGATGATGGAAAATCTTCAGGATTTGCAGAATGTCATTGCCGAGCAGAAAAAACTGATCGACACGACACGGGAAAGCAGCGAAGAGAAAATAAACGCCTTATCTGCAGATCAAAAAGGATTACAAGAGCGCACCTCTTCTATCTCTGAGAAAACCGGCGGTAAAATAAAACCTCTCGCCGATGCCGGAAATGAAATGTCTTTATCCGCCGCCGCTTTACAAAATAGCGAGAAAAATAAATCTCTTTCCCACCAACAAAAAGCGCTCGACCTGCTGCAGCAATCACAGAAACAAATGCAGCAGCAGCTTCAGGAAAAAATGAAGGGCATGACCATGATTTCCATCGGCGGCGCTCAACCTGGCAATCAGGACCCGCTAGGTCGCTCGGAAGGGTCGATCACTAGCGGCGATACGGAAGTGCCGGAAGGGGCCACGCGGAAAAAATCCGACGAGATCATAAAAACCTTGCGCGAGCGCGAAGGCGATATGACCCGCCCGATTGAAGAACGCAATTATTATCAGCGTCTTTTAAAACAATGGTAATTTACTGAAAAAGCTTAATGCGAACCGATACGGCGTCTTTGGGCGGCTCGTCGACGAAGAATTCGACGGCTTCGGAACTCTCTGCCTTTAAAGTCGCCGATGTCATTTTGATATCGAATGATTTGACGACTTTATCGCTTAGATCCATCAAGTCGACCGTAATGTGATTTAAAGATTGATCTTCACTTGTCAGATTGACGATCAAGCCCGTTCCCTTGATTTTGTTGCCTTCGCGACTCAACTTTAAACGTTCGAAAGCGATCTGCGATTTAATCTTAGGCAAAGGCCAGCCTATTTTTTCATACGCCGCACCCATGAAAGGAATCGCTTTTCCAATCGGCTTATACGCCGCCACAATTCCGTAGAATACAACCGAAGCGATAGCCAGCGCGACCATAACGCCCGCGATTTTCTTTTGGCGCAAAGAAGCGACCATAACGGTCTTTTTTTTCTGCGGCGTTTCGGTTTTAGATTTTAATATTTCAGGGGTTGGCTCGGCTTCAGGCCGCTCAACGTAAGGATTAAAACTTATGTCATTGTCCGATGATGCATCTTTTGAGTAATCATGATCATCAAGCCCTATGGAAAGATCGTCCAGGCTGTCACGATCGGGTGGCTGGAACCATATATGGCCGCATTTGCTGCAACGGACGTCACGACCATGGTCACCCAGAGCTTCGCTGGATACCATGAATTTAGCCGAGCAGGATGGGCAGTTTAGAATCATGTTCAGACAGGCCGGATTTGGTCGTTAAATTCTTTTATATAAGCCAGAATCTGTTAATACAATAGGTTATGATCAAGTTTGAACATGTTGGCCTGCGTTATGGGATTGGCCCGGAGGTTTTGAGCGATATTAATTTTACGCTTAAGCCCGGCTCTTTTCATTTTCTTTGCGGCCCAAGCGGCGCCGGCAAAACCTCGCTGATGAGCCTCCTGTATCTGGGGCGCAAATCGACGCGCGGGCTGATTTCCATGTTTGGCGAGAATACAGGCTCTTTAAGCCGCGAAGAGCTTATGCCCCTGCGTCAGAAAATCGGTGTCATATTTCAGGATTTCCGCCTGCTCAACCATCTCTCTGCTTTCGACAATGTCGCTTTGCCAATGCGGATCAGCGGCAAAAGCGAGCAGGAAATCAAAACCCATGTTACCGAGCTTCTCGAATGGGTCGGCCTTGGCGACTGCATGCACCGCCTTCCCAAAACTTTGTCCGGCGGGCAGCAGCAACGCATCGCCATAGCCCGCGCGGTTATCGTCCAGCCGAAACTCCTTCTTGCGGACGAGCCGACAGGGAACCTCGATGACGAGATCGGATATAAACTTATGAGCCTGTTCGAACAGCTTAATAAAATGGGCACGACGGTTATGATAGCCACCCACTCCCATGCCATTCTGGAGAGCTTCAACCATCCCCGCCTTATTCTCGATAAGGGCCATGTAACCGTATTCGATCCGGCAGAAAACAAAATGGCGGCGTCTTCATGAAGAAAAACCAGAACCCAGTTTTCAACATGCCCGGCAAGAATATGCGTTTTGATATTCCGCTTCACGCGAGGGTCGGCACGGAATTCCTTGCGCTGCTCATGGCATTAATGACTTTCCTCTGCATTCTTGCGGGTTGTATCAGCATATCGCTTAACAATATGGCCAGCGCATGGAGCTCGGGGCTTGCCGATACGGTCACCATCGAAATCCCTCATTCCAGCAGCAACGAGAAAAAGCTCGGTGATGTCGTCGACAGGCTTGTGACGCTCAAGGACATCAAAGACGCCCGCGTTGTGGAAGAAGAGGAATTACAGGAGCTGGTTGAGCCATGGCTTGGCAAAGGCTCCAGCGCATTGACCGATCTTCCCGTCCCTTCTTTGATTACCATCAAGTTATCCAAGCGGACGCCCGAGGTTTTGCAGGAAATCAATTCCGCGGTGAGCGAAACCTTCCAAAACGCAAAAATAGACGCCCATGACAACTGGCTCGACGATATTCTGAAACTATCCAAAGGTTTGCAAATTGCGGGCACGGCACTGATCGTCATAATCGCTATCGTAACCGCCCTCACCGTCAGCGGCGCAGTGCGTTCGCGCATGGCTATTCACCATATGGAACTTGAGCTTTTGCACATCATGGGCGCTTCCGATAAATACATTACGCGCCAGTTTCAGAAATATATACTGTTCTTATCCGGCAAAGGCATTTTGCTAGGCCTGTTGCTTTCCGCCCTGACATTGATTGCCGCGCATGTGCTGGCCCTGAATTTACCCGAAACATTGCCGCGCTTTGACCTCATCAGCACTCATTATTACGTTCTTCCTTTCATCTGCCTGCTGCTGCTGGTTATCAGCACGAGTGCCGCGCATCGTACGGTGATGAAAGTCCTCAAGGAAATGCCCTGACCATGTTTAAACTTTTCAAATGGTTTACAGGTTTTCTGGCAGGTATTATCGCCCTCGTGTTCATCATATGGATCGGCGGTTTTATCATGTTCACCGGCATTATCAGCTCTATGAACGAACCCAAAACAGTAAAGGGAACCGATGCGATTATCGTCCTCACCGGGGGCACCAACCGCGTGATGCGTGCGCTCGACCTTCTCTCTGACGGCAAAGCGAAATATCTTCTCATCAGCGGGGTCAATAAGGACGTTAAGTTAAAAGAATTAACCGGCCGATGGGGGTATAAAAAGCCCTTGCCCGATTGTTGTATCACGCTCGGCTATCAGGCAGAAACCACTCTCGGTAATGCCATTGAATCCCGTGAGTGGGTCAGAGAAAATAAAATAAAAACGGTCCGCTTAATTACAGCGACCTATCATATGCCGCGCTCGGCACTTGAATTCCACCATGCCTTGCCGGATACAGAGATCATCCGTCACGCTGTCATCCCCGAAAATTTTATGCCCGATGGTGAGAAATTCTGGAAGATATGTTTTCTTGAATACCATAAATTCCTCATCAGCATCGTGCGCGTACTGTTCTATCCTACCGAAGTCAATCAACTCCCCTCCGCTATGAAATAGAAATTAAAATGCTTCTTATCCGCCAAACCCTTTTTCACATTTGCTTCTATGGCTACATGTTTATCTGGTGCCTGCTTCTGGTGCCGCCTCTGCTTCTGCCGCGCAAATATTACATGCTTTTTCTGCAAGCCTATTTCGACAGCAATTACTATGTCGAAAAATGGGTACTCGGCCTCGATTACGAAGTGCGCGGCGCCGAACATATCCCGCAAGGCCAGTCTTTTTTGGTCGCCGCCAAGCATTATTCCACCTACGAAACGTTCAAGATTCACCTGCTATTCAAAGACCCCGCCATCATCCTCAAACGCGAGCTCGCCTTGATCCCTATCTGGGGCTGGCTGGCGCTGAAAGCCGGGATGATCGCCATCAACCGCTCGACGGGGGAAAGCTCTATGAAGTCCATCGTGGCCGGCGCCAACCGCCTGAAAGCGGAAGGACGCCCGGTCGTGATCTTCCCGCAAGGAACGCGGGTCGATATATCCGATACGCCCGCCAACAAGCCTTACAAATTTGGCATTGTGCGCATGCAGGAAGCAACGCAGTTGCCGATCCTGCCGATGGCAACCAATAGCGGTCTTTTCTGGCCGCGCAGATCATTTTTTGTGAAACCCGGCAAAGTCATCTTTGAATTCTTCCCGCCCATCATGCCAGGACAGGATCTCAAAACCACCCATCAGCAAATGGCCGAAATAATCGAAACAAATTCAAACCGCCTGGTTCAGGAAACATTAAGCAAATCCACATGAAAAAAATCATCGGCAGCTTAATTTCGGTTATCTCGGCACTGATCATTCTGGCTTTCATTGCCTATGGCATATTCTGGATTTATGTCGCAGGCCAGATGACAAAAACACTGGATACTGTCTGGAACCACCAGGAAGAATATCAGATTACAATCGATGGCGAACAACCGGGCATTACCGGTTTTCCGGCTCCGCCGAAAGCCACGTTTTCAGGAAGTATCACCGACCGTAACGGCTTTTCTTATTCATCGCCCGAATTTTCCTATCAGGGGTTTTCTTTCCCGACGCAGTCCATCACGATTGCCGCGCCGCAAGGGATGGATTTTTCCGGGCCGATTTTTAAAACCACGATCCATCTTGATGACTTTCTGCTGCGCGTCCGGCTGCCTGCTGATTTTCCCAGCCGTTACGATCGCCAGACTTTATCCGCATGGCGCAGCAAAGGCGGCAATATTCCTATTGAAAGCCTGAGGATTTATCGCAGCTCCGTCAAAATGGAAGGCGAAGGCTATGTGACGCTAAGCCAGACTTTGCAGCCCGAAGGCGAGATCAAAGTCAAAGTTTCCGGCCTTGACGATTTACTTCATGAGTTCGTTCAGAACGGCACGATAGGCGAAAAACAGGCGATCATGGCGCAGAGCCTTTTGAATCTGATGTCTCAAAAAGACGAGACTACAGGTGTGAGCGCCATCAATACCGCTTTGCGCATTCAAGATGGCGGCGTGTATTTAGGCCCGCTCCGCGTGGCCGCAATTCCTGAATGGAAATGGGAAGAGTAGCGTTGCTCTATATCCCCGCTTTCGCGGAAAAAACACTTAAGCGAAAAACTCCTTCATCGCCTCATCCACCGCCTGCATATCTTCCGGCAAGCCGATCGTCATGCGCAAACAATCCGGCAGGCCATAGGCCATCATTCCGCGAAGTAATATCCCGCGCTCTTTCATAAAATTGAGGCAGGCGATGGCTTTTTCCTTCGTACCCAAGGTAAAGAGAATGAAATTACCTTCTCCCGGATAGACGTGAATGCCCATGTCTTCCAGGCGCGAAGTGATCCATTTTTTTTGCTCTGAATTATTGCGAAACGATTGTTCGATGTATTCATCATCGAACAATGCCGCCAAAGCAGCGGCTTGCGTCGCAATCGATAAATTGAAAATGCCGCGAATACGATTTAAGATATCGGCAATTTCTTTCGATGAATAAGACCAGCCAACGCGCATCCCGCCAAGACCGTAGATTTTCGAGAAAGTCCGCAGCATCACGACATTATCGAACTGATCGACCATATCGCGCCCGTCGGTAAAGTTTTCTTCTTCGACATATTCGGCATAGGCAGAGTCGATAACAAGAATGATATCAGAACGCAATTTAGCGTGGAAAGCCAACAGTGCGTCCTTCTGCACCAACGCACCCGTTGGATTGTTCGGGTTGGCTATAAACACCATCTTCGTCTTATCGGTCACCGCAGACAGCAAAGCATTTAAATCCGTTTTGCGCTCCGGCTCCGCCGCTTTGACGGGCGTTGCGCCTGCCGACAAGGCGGCAATCGGATACATCAAAAACCCATGCTCGGTGTAAAGAACTTCGTCACCTTCACCGCAATAAGCCCGGCAAAGAAGAGAGATCAGCTCATCGGAGCCTGTGCCGCAAACGATACGGCCTGCATCCATATTATGCTTCTTGGCAAGGGCTTCGCGAAGCTCGACCGATCCACCATCCGGATAGCGAAAGATTTTTTCTGCCGTATCTTTATATGCTTTTACCGCTTCAGGAGAAGGCCCCAGAGGGTTTTCATTTGAGGAAAGCTTTATAACTTTACCGCTGCCGCCTTTGCTCGCACCGGGGATATAAGGCTCGATATCTAATATGCCGGGGCGCGGAGTAAATTTCATTTCCCGTCCTTATATTTTAAAGGAGATGGATAACCGCCTAAAGAGATGGCTCCAATCGCATTTAATCTCTTATCATTTGGCAGAATATATTCATCGACTTCCAACAATACATTGCCGCTGGATGAATAAACTTCCAGTACTTTAAAAATTTTCTGCGCTTCATTTAAATGCGCCGACGGCATCGCGATCAGAGAACGGTCATCATCGGATGTATCAAAACCGGCTTTGGCAACGACCAGCGCCGGATGGCGGTCATATTTATAATTCTCCTTATCGCCAAATGGCAGTCGTTGAATAACTTTCAAGGACGTATCCTCCATCAAAGACAGCCACCACGCATCAGGCTCGTTTTCTTCCGGCGATGGCAGGACAGCAAAATTAACTTTGTCATCCTTGACCAGTTTTAAAACATCCACTTCGGAATTTTCTTTTTGCATCGGCAATACTGTGCCGAAATAATCCCGTGCCATATCCCAATATTCAGGAAGCTTTTGCGTCACGGCAACGCTTAGGCCTGTTTGAAGTAATGAGATCGACCCGACGAGCTCGCGCCAGATACGAACAATGGTTTCTTCCGGCAATGGTGCGCGGTGGCGCTTGATCAGGCGGCGGATCATGCGTGCTTCGCGTGCGGGCTGGACAATCTGGATGCCGTGTTTTTTCTTCTCGGCAGAAACCTGCATGATCAGATCGGCGCGTTCCATCAAAAGATCGTGGACCTGATTATCGAGAGCGTCGATACGCTGGCGGATTTGGTCGAGTTCGGGAGATTTGTACATGTCTAGTTTCTTCCTAATGGAACAGGATTGGGAATTAAATTGCCGCGGCCTCGGACTTTCACTTTGGCGCCGTCCGGTACGTCGATCCCGGCATATAATTGTTTGCTGGCTTCGATCATATGAAGTCCTGCGAAGGCCGGGAAAGTAAACGGCCCGATTATTTCAAAAGTATCGGCTGATTTGATGATCGTATTGCGGCGCATCGGCGGCACATAAAGGACTGGTTTGTTACGCTCGAACACAAACAGGTTATCCCTCAGGATGGATTTTAGCTGGTTCAGTGATGACGGGCTGCCCTGCCCGAATGGCGACCATTCGGCCCGTGCCCAAAACCCGACGCGGTTAGGCGTGACAATCAAAAGCCTTCCATTGCTTTTAAGAACACGCCAGATTTCCTGTAAGTTAGAGCGTAATAATTCAGCGTGTTCGAAAGAGTGAATAAGCAGAATTTTGTCAATGGAGTTCGTTTCGAGCGGCAATTCAGATTCCTCTGACAGCACCGTCAGGTTTTTCTTTCCGTCCGGCCATGGATAGGCGCCTTGTCCGGCGGGCATGACCGCGTAACATCTTTCGCAATTATCGAGATAGGGTTCCAGATAGGGCTGCGCATAGCCGATTCCGACGATACGTTCGTCGCGTGTGTTTTGCCACCAGTTCAGAATGTGGCGACGCACGATCCGGCGCACCATAGCGCCCGATGGAGAGTTGTAGAAAACTTTCAGATCGTAGATCGAACGATACATTTAAAGAATGGCTTCCAGTTGATGGATTAAAGGTTTGTCAGCCTCAGGCATTTCCAGACTATACAAATCCTGCACATTCATCCATTTCAAATTCTGGCCCTCACGGCCTTGCGGCTCCCCTTTCCAGACGCGAATGGCAAAAAGCGGCATCAGCAAATGAAATTTCTCGTAAGTATGGGAGGCAAAGCCGACACCTGACATACAGCAGGGGCGCGTTTCGATGCCCAGCTCTTCTTCCAGCTCGCGCATCAGCGCATATTCAGGAAGCTCTCCCGCATCGACCTTGCCACCGGGAAATTCCCATAGACCCGCCATCGGCTTTCCCTCGGGACGCTGCGCCATCAGTATTTGTTTTTTTCGGTCAACAATCGCTGCGGCAGCAACGAGCACGAGCGGCAAATTCGGCATCAAAGGAGGCGGCGCGGCCAAAGCCTCGGCACAGGACATAAATTTTTTCATGTTTCTTTTTACCACCACAAATGAACACAAATAAACACAAATATATCAGTGTCATTGCGAGCGTAGCGAAGCAATCCAGACGATGATGAAACTGCAAAACCGTTTGGATTGCCGCGTCGGCTTACGCCTCCTCGCAATGACGAGGTAAAAAAATCCCCGCCGAAGCGGGGATTTTCATCTTATTTCTTAGGCGCTTCTTCAGCTTTTTTCTCAATCGGCTTGCCTTCGATATTCAGCTTCGTCACCTTCGCATCCTTGACCCAGCCTTCAACCATTTCATTGAGGATCTGGCGGCGCTCTTCAGCTTCCAGCGCAGGCTTCACTTCTTCAAAAGTCGGTACAGGGCGGTTGCGCTTGTCGAGAATTTCGATCACGTGGAAACCGAATTGTGTTTTGACAGGCGTTTTCAAAACTTCGCCTTTTTTGCCGCCGAAAGCTGCATCGGCGAATTCCTTCACCATAGTTTCTTTCGTGAAATAACCAAGATCACCGCCTGTATCCTTATTGGATGGGTCTTTTGAATATTCCTTAGCAAGGTCTTCAAACTTAGCGCCGCCTTCGAGCTTCGTGACGATTTCTTTCGCTGTCTCTTCTTTTTCTACAAGAATATGGCGGGCATGGACTTCTTCAATTTTACCTTGCTCGGCTTTGAACTTGTCGTAGGCTTTTTGAGTGCGCTCAGGCGTCAAAAGTTTTTCAATTTCTTTTTCAAGATAAACAGTACGAACGATTTGAATTTTGGCTTCTGCGAGGCGTTTCATGACTTCCGCATCGGATTGCAATTCAGATACTTTCGCAGCTCTCGCATCGACGACTTTCGCCGTTACCACCTGCTCGAGCGCGATCGGGAAAAGCTGTTCGACCGGCATCTGCTGCATTTGCGGCGGGAAATTGCGCATGAATGCGACGACTTCCGAGCGAAGAATATTGACGCCGTCAACAGTGCCGACAACAGGATTATCCGCTGTCGGTTCGGCTGGCACAGGCGTTTCTGCGGCTGGCTCGACTTGGGAGGTGCTTTCAAGGGCAGCGTTCTGGATCGCCTTGGTTTCGTCCTTGTTTGCCTTCATGATCGTGAAGCAGATCGCAGCGGCGGCGATAATGACGACAGCGATCAAAATGCCCAGATTTCTGTTATTCATCGTTAATTCCTTTAATTGTTAATTCCGTAACTCTTGTTCAGGGAATGGTCCCGTATTTGGTCATAGGAGTCCTTCTCTGGCAATAGGCTTTTAACGCCTCTTTTTCATTTTACCCCCCGTTGTTTTAAGCCATAACCCACCGGACATTGACGACATAATCCTTGCGCTTTATATCAAAGAACCAGAAATAAGGACTTATAATAAAATGCTTTTAAATCTAGCGACCAAAATCTTCGGCAGCAGCAACGACCGGATTCTGAAAAATTTCTATAAAACGGTTCCAGCGATCAACGATCTGGAGCCGCAATATGCCGCCCTGTCAGATGACGCCCTTCAAAACAAGACTTTCGAATTCCGCCAGCGCCTGCAAAACGGCGAAACTCTGGATGACCTTTTACCCGATGCCTTTGCCGCGATCCGTGAAGCCTCAAAGCGTGTTCTCGGCATGCGCCATTTCGATGTCCAGCTCATCGGCGGCATGACGCTGCATAACGGCAAGATCGCCGAGATGAGAACGGGTGAAGGTAAAACACTGGTTGCAACATTGGCAACTTATCTGAATGCCCTCACCGGAAAAGGCGTGCATGTCGTTACCGTCAATGATTACCTCGCCAAGCGCGATAGCGACTGGATGGGCCGCCTTTATAACTGGATGGGCCTGACAACAGGTTGCATCTTGTCAAATATTTCCGATGAAGAACGCCGCGCCGCTTATGCTGCCGATATCACGTATGGAACCAATAACGAATTCGGCTTCGATTACTTACGCGACAATATGAAATATTCGCTGAATGAAATGGTTCAGCGCCCGTTCAATTTCGCAATCGTCGATGAAGTCGACTCCATCTTAATCGATGAAGCCCGCACACCGCTTATCATTTCCGGCCCGACCGAAGGCGCCCCTGACCTCTATATTAAAGTGGACGCGCTTATTCCCGCTCTCACCGAAGACGATTACGAGAAAGACGAAAAGGTAAAAACCGTTCTTTTGACCGAAGCAGGCGTCGAGAAAATGGAAGAAAATCTGCGCACAGCGGGCCTTTTAGAAACAGGCGCGCTTTACGATGCGCAGAACATCACCATCGTTCACCACGTCAATCAGGCCCTGCGCGCGCACAAGCTTTTCTCCCGTGACACCGATTACATCGTTAAAGACGATAAAGTTATTATCATTGACGAATTCACAGGCCGTATGATGGAAGGCCGCCGCTTCTCCGAGGGCCTGCACCAAGCCCTGGAAGCGAAAGAACACGTTCAGATTCAAAAAGAAAACCAGACTCTCGCCTCCATCACTTTCCAAAATTATTTCCGTCTTTATCCAAAGCTATCCGGCATGACCGGAACGGCGATGACCGAAGCAGGCGAGTTCATGGAAATTTACAAGCTTGGCGTTGTCGAAATTCCAACCAATGTCGATATCAAGCGCAAAGACCACAACGATAAAATCTACAAATCAATGCGTGAAAAGGAACAGGCGATTATCGAGCTTGTCAAAGAAGCCACTGCTCGCCATCAAC
>QFOT01000049.1 GCA_003241285.1 Micavibrio aeruginosavorus | reverse complement strand
GGCTCCATCACCGCCCTCACCAGCCTTGATTTCCTAGGCCTTGGCCTGCCTCCCGGCTCGCCATCACTTGGTGAATTGCTGGCGCAAGGGAAGAATAATATGCAAGCGCCATGGCTTGGCATCACGGCATTTCTCAGTCTGGCGATTATGCTGACATTGCTCACCTTTATCGGTGAAGCCGTGCGTGACGCTTTTGATCCCCGTAAAACCAACCTATAAGCAGACTAATCTATGACACTCTCCAATCGCATTCCTGAAATAGCCGAAGACATGAAAGTGGTTCGCCGCGAACTGCACCAAAATCCCGGCACGGCCTACGAAGAATTTTTTGCCAGCGACATGGTCGCCGCCAAACTCACCGAATGGGGTATTCCGTTTGAACGCGGCTGGGCCGGCACAGGGATCGTCGCCACCATTGAGGGAAAAAACAAAGGTACAAAATCTATCGGCCTGCGGGCCGATATGGATTCCCTCGATATTGTCGAAGAATCCGGGCAGGCATGGACGTCGAAAATCCCTGGCAAAATGCATGCCTGCGGCCATGATGGCCATACATCGACCTTGCTGGGCGCTGCGCAATATCTCAGTGAAACACGCAACTTCTCCGGCAAAGTCTATCTGATTTTCCAGCCCGCCGAGGAAGGCGCAGCTGGGGCTTCTACCATGATCAAGGATGGTTTATTCGATAAATATCCAGCCGATCAAATTTTTGCTCTGCATAACTGGCCGTGGCTCCAGCGCGGTAAATTCGCAACGCGTGTCGGGCCCATTTTGGGCGCAGTGGACAGGGTACGAATTACAATCATCGGCTCCGGCGGCCACGCGGCAAATCCGGAAAGCACGATCGATCCGGTTCCGGCTGCTGCTGAAATCGTACTTTCTCTCCAAACGATCGTCAGTCGTAATGTAGGCCCGCTTGATAACGCCGTTGTCAGCGTTACCAATTTAAATGCCGGAACCGGCGCGGAAAATATTATTCCGTCAACGGCCAGCCTCGTTATCTCTGTCCGTTCCTTTAAAACCGAAATTCGCCAGCTATTGAAAAAACGCATTCACGAAATCTCGGAAGGTATCGCTAAACTCCACAACCTGTCATGCGAGATTGATTACGAGCACGGCCCAGACCCGACGACCAACACGAAAGAAGAAACCGATTTATCGGTCCGCGTTGCCAACGAAATTTTCGGCAGTGACAATGTTGAACCTGATGTTGCGCCATGGATGGGCGCGGAAGATTTTGGCGATATGCTGAAAGTCAAACCCGGCTGTTACATTCTCCTCGGTCAAGGCGAAGCCGACAAAAACTCACCCCATAATTACGGCCTGCACAGTAATAAATATGATTTCAACGATGAAATCCTGCCACTCGGGATCGAATATTTTGTCCGGTTGACTGAAACAGCGCTTAAATAGTTATTTTACGTAATATTGACACGCTTTCCTTTTTGCTATATAAATTATTGCAAATATAAGGATAAAGGCTATATTAGCGGCATGGTAGATGAACATAACATCTGGTTTCACGAAATGTTGATCATTTCACGACGACGCCGCTGCAGGTAAGCAGCGGCGGAAACAGCGCGGATACAGGCCTTTAAAAAAGCCCCGCAGCCAATTTTCCGCAAAAATCCAAGCCTATAATTTTTGATTTTTGATTTGGGATGCTCAACAAGCTCCCTTGAACGGAAAAGTAACCTTAATGTCTTACACCACTACATTCGAAGCAGCGGCTTCACCGAAATATCAATTTCAGCTCATCGGCCCGAAAGGCCTGCCAGACGTTACCATGCTCTGGAACAAAGCCAAAAATTCCCTGCAAGAAGGCAAAGAGCATCACCTGAAACCGCTGAGTGATAAAAATCTCTCTTTGCACAGCGAGTCCGGATATCCTGTCGTCGGTATGGTGGATAGCCTGCGCAACCGTCTCGTCGCTGTTCTTTTACTGACGCCGGGTTCTGCCGCGGTGAATGAAGAATATAAGCCCGTTTCCGTGACAGAGATGCCGGGAGAATGGCAAAAGGATACCCATGCCATTATTCAATGCGTTGCCGCAGACCCAGATTATAAAAAGCAGGGACTAGCCAAGGCACTTCTCGCCTTTAGTGAAGAATACGCCACAACCATCGGGATCAGGCATCTCTTCGCCAAAGTTGCCCATGACAATATCCCAAGTCAGGGCGCGTTCTGGAAGGCCGATTACGTGCCTGTCCTGGAAACCTCCGGCAAATATGGTGAGCGTCAATACGCAGCTTCCTATTTCAGCAAGGCAGTCGCCGCGCAAGGCCTTGCCCTAAGCGAAATTCCTGTATTTAATGGCTGTCATGTCAACGACAACTCCCTTGCTCAAGATTCAAGATCTCTCAGTCCAGTTTAAAACGCCCGGCGGAAATTTCGACGCCGTCAAACATGTTTCCTTCTCGTTAGAGAAAGGCGAAACCCTCGCGCTGGTCGGCGAATCCGGCTCAGGCAAATCGGTGACGGCTTTGTCCCTGCTCCAACTTCTGCCCTACCCTTTGGCGTCCCATCCGAACGGATCGATTAAATTCAACGGCGAAGAACTGGTCGGCTTGTCAGAGAAAAAATTGCGCAGCTTTCGCGGCAGCCAGATCGGCATGATCTTTCAGGAACCGCTGACCTCGCTTAATCCCCTGCACACGATTGAGCGCCAGATTGCCGAAGTCATTCTCCTGCATAAAAAAATGTCGAAAGCCGATGTCCGCCTTCGTGTTCTCGAACTGTTAGAGCTTGTCGGCCTGCCCAAACTCAAAGACCGTTTGAACGCCTATCCGCATCAACTCTCCGGCGGCCAGAGACAGCGCGTGATGATCGCGATGGCACTTGCCAACGATCCCGAACTTTTGATAGCAGACGAACCTACCACCGCGCTCGACGTCACCATTCAGGCGCAAATCCTCGAGCTTCTCGATGACCTGAAAAAACGCCTTGGCATGGCGCTACTGATCATTACCCATGATTTGAAAATCGTCGAGAAAATGGCCGATAAAGTCTGCGTCATGAAAAACGGCGAGATTGTCGAGCAAAGAACCAAGACCGATCTTTTCGCCGCACCCGCGCATGATTACACGAAGATGCTGCTGGCCGCGCAGCCGAAAGGCAATACGACACCCGCCAATCAGAACGCCCCCATATTAATCGAAGCCAAAAATTTGAAAGTATGGTTTCCGGGCAAAAAAACATTCTTTGGCAAACCGACTTCCTATGTCAAAGCCGTCGATGACGTGTCGTTCAAAATCCGCGAGCAACAAACACTTGGCGTCGTCGGCGAATCCGGCTCCGGTAAAACCACGCTCGGCCTCGCCCTTCTTAAACTTAACCAATCCGAAGGACAGGTAACATTCAACGGCAAAGATATTTCGGACATCAAAGGCGACGATCTTCGCGCCCTGCGCGCCGATATGCAGATCGTCTTTCAGGACCCGTTCGGCTCTCTCTCTCCGCGCCTGAGCGTCGCCCAGATTATCGGCGAAGGGCTGGAAGTCCACCGCAAGGATTTAAAAGCTGCCGACCGTGATGCGCTTGTCGTCGAAGCATTGAAAGACGTGCGCCTCGATCCTGAAACCCGTCACCGCTACCCGCATGAATTCTCCGGCGGCCAGAGACAGCGCATCTCTATCGCCCGCGCCCTTGTCCTGCATCCAAAGCTTCTAATTCTGGATGAACCCACTTCCGCGCTCGATGTGTCCGTACAGGCGCAAATCGTCGATCTCCTGCGCGAGCTACAGGAACGCCATAAACTTTCCTATCTTTTCATCAGCCACGACCTGCGCGTCGTCAAAGCCCTCGCCCATGATGTGATGGTGATGAAAGACGGCATCGAAGTCGAAAGCGGCCCGGCGGCGGAAATCTTCGGCAACCCGAAGACCGCTTATACCAAAGCCCTTCTCGAAGCCGCACTGCATTTAAAAACGGCGAAGGCTGGATAAATAGATTACCCGCTATGTTTTCCCCGCGAAAGCAGGGATCTCACGACACTCGTATCCTCGAAAAAGAAAAGGGACGGAGTGAAACACCCCGCCCCCTCTATACTAAACCTTATTTGAAAATCTTAGCCCATACCCGTGCTCGGCGGGACAGCATTCAAAGCAAGATTATTGGGTTTGGTCAAAGGATCGACAGCTGGAGGCGGCGCATTCGTCGCAGCCAGTTTAACACCGTCTTGATTGATCCCACGAGCCATTCGGATACCGTTTTCCATCGAATCGATATTCTTGCCCATATCGGCTAGCTGCTTGCTTAGATCATCCCGACTTACGAAATTCTGGCTCGTGCCGTCAGCATTATTTGTATAGCCACCAACAATCTTACCTGCACGATCCACAAACAAATTAGTTGAGGCATCAGCCGTCTGCCCTACCCTTGCTTCAGGCAAAATTCCTTGCGCGGAAAGTTTGTTCAGCATGGCGGTCGTCATAGCCTCGCCGGATTTGATTTCGATACCGGCGATTTGTGTGGCAGGCTTGGCCGGCTCGAATTTTGCGCCCGAAGGGTCCTGTTTTGGAATATTCACTTGGCCTGATGCCGTTTGGACCGCCACCGTATTTGGATCAATGGTTTTTATCGCAGCTGGCGGGGTCCGGTCCGCACCAGCCGCCGCGGCTTGGTCACGAAGACCAAGATTCAGTCGAAATTCATTCCAGTTAGGGGAACGCTGAAGCATATCCAGTTTATCAGGATCCTGAGCTGCTTCGCCTATTGTATCAAGAATGGTCGTTTTACCTCCGCGGTAACTTGGCGATGTTGAATCGGCGCCAACATCTTTGCGCCATTGATCAACCACGGCACTGCCGAGAGAAGGATTGCGTGAAAAAGTTTCATCCAGCGCCCGCATGGCAGGATTTTGATTCACTTCGCGGCTATAGTTGAAAAATTCATTGAGGCCTGCTTTGCTTTGTGCAAAACCGCCTTTTGAATAAAGCTCATACGCACCCGGATTTTCACGTTTCATTTTATCAGTCACGTGACCGACAGCCGTTGCGTCATCCATGTTTTTTAGAGGACCGTTATTAAGCTTATTTTGAGCGTCGTCCAGGCGTGCAAGGGTTGCATCTGCCGAAACAGACTGTCTTGGTGGCAGCTCTCCACGTTCAAGCTCCTGAGGCGTAGCAGCTCTTTGCGTAACACGCGGCGCTGAACGATCTTGAGAAGTTTCACCGCGCTGCCTCATTTGGCGCTCTTCTTGAATAGCCCTAAATTCAGGATCGCTGCGGCGGGAATCACCGCCGTCCCGGCCCCTGCCGCCGCCGAAGAGATTGGTCAAACCTTCGACCAATCCGCCGATACGGCCGCCGGCACGAAGGATTTGAGCGCCATCTGGACTAGTTTGTATAATGCCGCCTCTGGCTGTTCGTGCATATTCAAATGGTCCGATTCTGCGTGAAAGACCGCCTCGCACATCATTTCCATCTCGCCCGCCTGTATGGACGCGTCCGCTCGTGTAGACATCGTCACCGCCCCTGCGGCCTCTGAGCCAGCCAAGGATCCCGCCTTTTGGGCGTCGGTCATTAAAATCAGGGCTATTTCCTGCTATATCGCTTTGGAGATCGTTGTCATCGCTCATGTAGAACCCTCTATACCTTACGTACTTTATTGCAATAATATGAAAATTACGTAAAAATTCATATTATGTTTGTTTTTTCTTAAACTGATGATATATCAACCGGACTTAAATTTCAATTTTAACATCCTTGAAAGGGGTGATTCCGAGTGGTTAGTGTAAGTGTACGCGACAATAACGTCGAACAGGCTCTTCGCGCATTGAAGAAAAAGATGCAACGTGAAGGCATGTTCAGAGAGATGAAATTACGTCGTGACTTCGAAAAGCCATCCGAGAAGAAGAAGCGCGAAAAGTCTGAAGCTGTTCGTCGCTGGCGCAAACTCGATCGCAAACGCAAAGAACGCGACGGGTTTTAAGCCTATATCTTAAAGTTTTCTAAAAGCCGCTGTCACAAGCGGCTTTTTTAATACATAGAACAAAGAATCTATACCCAGTAAATTCCCATATCGCATGTCCTTTTTCTTTACTATTTAAGGATAGACTTATTCCGCTATGTCTTTGAATCTTACAGAACAACGCGACAAATTTATCGGTTTTGCTTTTGCAAATGCCGATATTCTGATTGAGGTCGATTTAAAGAGCTTTAAAATCCTGTTTTCCGCAGGCGCGACAAAGAGCCTTGGTGAAGACAGCCTGACCGGTTCCGATTTCCTGAACATCTTCGCCCCCCGCGACCACGCGCTGATCAAGGCATTGAAGAACCGCTACAAACCCGGACAGCGTTTCGGACCCATCATGGTCAATTTGAAAGACCGCATGGACGATCTCGGCAAGGGCCAGAACAGAAGCGCGATGCTGAGCGGCATCGGCCTGCCGACCAATCCGGATAATATTTACTTCACCCTGTCAAAAGCGCATTTGAATTTGATCAACAGCGCCGAAAAAGCGCGCACTTCCACGACTCAGGCGGAGCTTTTATCTGCAGATAATTTCGCCCAGGCCGCGCAGGCTGCCATGGATGCCAGCACGGCCTCCGGCGCTAAGCTTGGCATGACCTTTATCGACCTGCCCGGCACGGAAGATTTCAAAAAGAAAATCGGGGCGGAGCAATGGTCGACGCTCAATGAAAACATTTCCGGTATCTTGCGGGCTTATGCCGCCGACGGGAAAACTGCCGCCATGCTCGATAATGGCCGCTATGGCGTAGTCCATGATGCGGGCATTACGCCCGACCAGATCCGCCAGCAACTGGAACTCGCCGCCGCCGAAAGCGATCCTGATAGTATCGGACTGAAAGCAACGGCAAATACAGTCGATCTGGATGACGAAACCCTGACCGAACATGAAATGGCCAAAGCGATTGTCTACACGATCAACAAATTCGCCAGCCGTTCCGGCAATGCCGATTTTGACATTACATCCCTGAAAAGCGGCTTCGAGGATTTCCTCGGCGAAAATGCTGCCTCTATCACTCATTATAAAACCGTCATCAATCAGCAGCGCTTTGATCTCAAATTCCAGCCTATCGTCGATTTGAAACAGGGAGTCGTGGCCTATCACGAAGTTCTGGTTCGCTTCGAAGACGGTAAATCGCCGTTTCAGGCTATTGAATTTATAGAGGATGTAGGACTTAGCACCGAGCTTGACCTTGCCATTTGCGGCCGTGTACTGAATTACCTCCTGTTCAATAATAAAGATAAAAATCTCCGGCTTTCGGTCAATCTTTCCGGCGTATCGGTTCAGGACAAACGCTTTATTTCCAAGCTGCGTTATAAGCTCGAGCCGCATTTAAAGACCTCGATACCGAAACAAATCATTTTTGAAATCACTGAATCCAGCGAGATCAAAAACCTCGATCAGGTGAATGAATTTATTAAATCATTGCAGGATGACGGCTTTAAAGTTGCGCTGGATGATTTCGGCGCGGGCTCGGCCTCCTTCCAGTATTTACAAAAACTACATGTCGATGCAGTGAAAATCGACGGCCAGTATGTAACACCCATTATCGACTCACCGCGTGATCAGGCGATGATCAAAAACCTCGTCCATATGTGTCAGGATTTAGGCATTCAAGTCGTCGCCGAGCGCGTTGAAACCCGTGAGCTTGCCACTATGCTTAAAGCAATGGGCGTTGAATACGGTCAGGGCTATTATTTCGCCAAGCCTTTGGATGAGCCGGGCGTTTTGCCGAAATTAATCTTCTAGATAAACTTCGTTACCTGCACCAGCCATTGATTTTCTTCCGCATTTAGCATGGGCGCTAAAACATCCCGCACGCGGAAATGATAATCATTGATCCACCAGCGCTCGCTGTCCGTCAGCAGCTGGAGATCGACAACCGATAAATCTATCGGTGCCAATGTCAGCGTTTCGAAATACAGCATGTCGCGACCGTCCTGCGTTGTATCGCCTGTTGTATTGCACAGGATCAGATTTTCGATACGGATGCCATATTCGCCTTCTTTATAATATCCCGGCTCGTTCGAGATGATCATACCCGCTAGAACGGGTTCCATACCGCGCGGCGAGATACTTGCCGCTTCTTCATGAACGGAGAGATAACAGCCGACGCCATGACCTGTGCCATGCGCGTAATCAAGCCCTGCCTGCCAGAGCGCCTGACGGGCAAGACTGTCTAATTGAGCGCCTGTCGTGCCTTGCGGGAACCGTGCTGAGGCCAATGCGATATGACCTTTGAGAACTCTTGTATAGCGGTCTTTCATTTCCGGTGTTGGCTCACCAATCGCAATCGTTCTTGTAATGTCGGTCGTACCGTCAGCATATTGCGCGCCGCTATCAATCAAAATAAGACCATCGCCCTTGACTGTCGCGGCGGTTTTTTCTTCAGCGCGGTAATGGACAATTGCACCGTTCGACGCCCAGCCGCATATCGTATCGAAACTGGAGTCGCGATACATCGGATCGGCTTTGCGAAACGCTTCCAGCCTGTCCGCAACCTCGACCTCGGTTTTGCCTTGCGCATTCGATTGAAGCCAATAGAGGAATTTTGTCACCGCCGCCCCGTCCCGTACATGGGCAGCAATCATGGCTTCCTGTTCCTTAACCGTCTTGACGGCTTTGGGAATGATACAGGGATCTTTTTCTTCGCGGATATTGATATTGTTTTTCTTTAAGACGTCAAAGAAATACTTGGACGATCTTTGCGGATCGATCATAACCGTCCGCTCATCCCCGGAAAGCGCAGCGATACGTTCTTCAATTTGATGTGCCTCATACACCTGCACCGTATTTCCGGCATGACGCAATACGTCGCCGTCGACTTTTGCCCGGTTAATAAACCACTCGGCACGCCCATCGTCATGGAGCAGCAAATAAGAAAGCGCGACGGGATTGTGAGAAACGTCTTTTCCGCGAATATTTAAAAGCCAGGCGATAGAATCCGGCAAGGTAATGACACAAGCCTTTGCGCCCTGGTCTTTGATGAACTGCGCAATCGCCATGCGCTTTTCGGCGCTGCTGCGGCCCGCGTAGTTCTCTGGAAAGATCTCCACTTTCGCGACAGGCTCTGGCGGGCGGTCCAGCCATATATCGTCAATAGGGTTTTGATCGAGCGCCTTGAGAGATATGTTTTTTTCCTTGAGCTTTGCTTCCAGCACCTGAATTTGTTTCGGGCTGTGCAGCTTGGCATCATAGCCGATCACTTGCCCCGGCTTTGCTTCATGCGCCAGATAATCACTCAATGTTACTTTCGTGGAATCGCCGATTTCATATAATTTCGGATCGACCTGATTTTTAAGCTGGATCGTATAGCGGCCATCACTTAAAACACCGGCAATTTCCGGCAGGATCACGGCATATCCGGCTGATCCGGTAAACCCGGTCAGCCAGGCCAGCCTTTCGAAACATTCAGGCACGAATTCATTCTGGTATTCATCGGTGCGCGGGATCATAAAGCCGTCTACGCCGAGATTTATAAGATTGGCCCTTAAAGCGGCAAGTTTTTCTTCTGTGTTCATATCAAAAATCTATCACCAAGTCGGGTAATGACGAAAGGCCTTCTGTGATATATGATTGCCTTTCCATGTCTTCAAATATTTCTCAGGCGCATATCATCGTTTTCGGCAATGAAAAAGGCGGGTCGGGTAAATCGACCACCGCCATGCATACGGCTATCGGCCTGTTGCGCCTTGGCTATAGCGTCGCCACGATTGATCTGGATGCGCGTCAGGGCACCCTCACCCGTTATCTGGCCAATCGTTTTGAATTCATCGCGCGCGAAAAGGACGACCTGCCCAGCCCGGCCCATTTCCCGATAGAGAAATCCGAGGCCGCCAGCAAGGTCGATGCGGAAACCGCCGACCGTGATTTCCTGCTATCGGCTCTCGCCGAGATGAAGCCCCATATGGATTTTATTATAATCGATACGCCGGGAGCCGATACGTTCCTGTCGCAACTGGCCCATGCCCATGCCGATACGATCGTCACCCCGCTCAACGATTCATTTATTGATCTTGATATACTCGGACGCCTCGACACCGCCACGCGCATGATTAAATCCCCGTCCATTTATACGAAATTGGTGCAAAGCGCCCGCCTCGCCAAGCTGGGTGCGGAAAACAAGGATATCGACTGGATCGTTATGCGTAACCGGCTGTCACACGTCGAATCTGAAAATAAAAAGGACATCGCGGCTTTGCTGGAAAAAATGGCCGAAAAATTCGATTTCCGCCTTGCCCCTGGCTTTACCGAGAACCTGATTTTCCGTGAGCTGTTTCCTAAAGGCCTGACTTTGCTTGACCTCAAACAGGACCCCGAAGCCCAGCTGACGATGTCTGCAATGGCCGCAAGACAGGAAATTCGTCAATTACTGCGTTTCATCGCTCCGGAACGGCATAAAGGCTACCCAAAGAAAACCTGATTTTTATTTTTTCATAACTTGACAATCGTTAGTTGTTTATGGAATAAGACACTGAAAATAAATGGAACCGGAAATTAAACCGTGCGTTTGATGTTCTTGTGCAAAGCAACAATTTCATATAGGCTTAAAAAATGACAAAAACCCTGAAAACTGCCGTATTTCCTGTCGCCGGTCTTGGCACGCGCCTTCTTCCTGCCACGAAAGTCATGCCTAAAGAAATGCTGCCAATCGTTGATATGCCGCTTATTCAGCTGGCTGTTGATGAAGCCAAGACAGCCGGAGTTGAAAACTTTGTCTTTGTTATCAGCAACGGTAAGGAAATGCTGTGCCAGCATTTTGACGAAGCCCCGGTCCTGATGGAAACTTTGTCCCGCCGTAACAAGCAGGCGCAAATCGATATCGTTAATGCCGTTACTTTGCCTAAAGGCCGCTTGAAGATTGCACAGCAGGATAAAGCTCTCGGCCTCGGCCATGCGGTCTGGTGCGCCCGCGATTATATTTCAAAAGATGAATCCTTTGCTGTCATGTTGCCGGACGACTTCATGCTTTGCTCGGGAAAATCCTGTATGCAGCAAATGGCAGAAGAATATGCGCGCACTGGCAATAATATTATTGCCTCCATGGAAGTGCCGGACGCGGACGTCAATAAATACGGCATTATTACACCGGGCCAGAATAATGGCAAAGCCACGTTGGTCAAAGGCTTCGTTGAAAAACCTGCACTTGAAAATGCGCCTTCCAATCTGGCGGTTATTGGCCGCTATATCTTAAGCGCCGACATCATGCCTATTCTGGACGCCATGGTTGAGAAAAACATGACAGGCGCCGGAGGGGAAATCCAACTCACGGATGCTATGGTCGAGCTATTGAAAATATCGCCGTTTACGGCTTATGAAGTCGATGGCGAACGCCATGATTGCGGTTCCGATATCGGTTTTGTCAAAGCCCAGATCGCCTATGCCATGACGAAGCCGAAACTCGCTGCCGAACTCACCGAATTTATGATCGAGCGCCTGCGTATGAGCATGAGCACGAATATAGAAACGATTGATTTAGCCAAAACGCGCGCCGCCTAGTTTTTAGGCTTCCAATCTTGACGGACTTTGATACCTTGTCCTTCCATCAAAGGACTCAATCATCATGACCGCCAAGCACGAAGCCGCCATTCTCGAACTCCTCGCCTCCCGCATCTGCCATGACCTGATTTCTCCGGTCGGCGCGATCAATAACGGGCTGGAGTTCATGGAAGAAGCCGGGGACGATCCGGAAAGCGTCAAGCAAGCGTCAGAACTCATAGGACATAGCGCACAGGCCGCCGCCGCCCGGCTGCAGGCTTTCCGTATCGCCTATGGTGCCGGTGGCCGCGATGGTAATATCAAACCTGAAGACATCCAGAAAACCTTTGGCGCCCTGACCAGATCCGATGGCAAAGTCCGCCAGAGCTGGGACCCTTTCAGCTCTCTGGGTATCGACTCAAAAGCGCCGGGTTTCTGCAAAGTCCTGATGGGCGCTATGATGCTCGCCATGGAATGCTTGCCTAAAGGGGGCACGGTTTATGTAGATCCGGGCAGCGCAACCGAAACCCTGATCCGCGCGGAAGGCGAAGGCGCCGTTGTTCGGGAAAATGTCGAGCAAGCACTGGCCCGCAGCCTGCCGCCGGAAGATATCGACCCGCGCCTCGTACACCCGTATGCGCTGAGTTTAATTGCTGAAAGCTATGGATTTATTATCCTCCTGAAAGAAACCGGTGATAATCGTGTCACTTATGCGGTTGCCTACCGATAAAGTAACGAAGCGTTAACAGCTTTCAGGCACTTTAGAAGAGAAGCCGCCACGGCCTTCACTCAAACCCCGCTGCGTCTTGACTGTCCTTCTAATGGAGAATCCGTATGGACGATTTAATTGTCGAATTTATAACCGAAACCAACGAAGGCCTCGGCGAACTTGATAGAGATCTGATCAAGCTTGAGCAAAATCCCAATGATAAGGATCTAATCGGAAAAATTTTCCGCCTTATGCACACCATTAAAGGCACGTGCGGATTTCTTGGACTGCCGCGTCTTGAAAAAGTCGCCCACCATGCCGAAAACGTCATGGGAAGATTTCGCGATGGGAATCTGAGCGTCACACCCGCCTATGTCAGCCTTATTCTCGAATCCTTAGATCGCGTGCGTACGCTACTCGAACATATCGAAACCAACGGGACCGAACCTGAAGGATCCGATGCCGAGCTGATAGAAAAACTGGATATCGTTTTCGAAGGCCGTGAAGCCCCCGCCCCGGTCGTAGAAATAGCCCCGCCGCCTCCACCGCCTGAGCCTGAAAAGGTTTTCAGTGCCGAACCGATGGACAGCGATGAACTTCAAAGAATTTTTGACATGACTCCAGGCCCTATGGATATGCCGGCATCTCCTCCGCCTGCGGCCGAACCAGCGCCAGAGCCAGCTCCCCAACCGTCGAAAGAGGTTGCCGTGGCCGCTGCCGCGCCAAAAGAAACAGCTCCGAAAGAAGCGAAAGAAACCGGGGAGTCCTCCCTCGCCAACCAATCATTGCGCGTTAATGTCGATGTACTGGAAAACCTGATGACGATGGTGTCGGAGCTTGTCCTGACCCGCAACCAGTTATTGCAGATTACCCGCAGCCAGAAAGAAAATGAACTGGCGACGCCGCTGCAGCGCCTGAATCATGTCGTGTCCGATCTGCAGGACGGGGTCATGAAAACGCGAATGCAGCCGATCGGCAATGCCTGGGCTAAGCTGCCACGCATTATCCGCGACTTATCGATCGAACTTGGCAAGAAAATTGATCTCGTCATGGTCGGAGAAAATACCGAACTTGATCGCCAGGTTCTGGATATGATCAAAGATCCTTTGACCCATATGGTCCGCAACTCCGGTGATCACGGCGTCGAAGGACCCGCAGACCGTATCAAGGCGGGGAAACCCGAAACGGGAACGATTACCCTCAAGGCTTTTCATGAAGGCGGCCATATCATCATCCAGATTATCGATGACGGTAAAGGCCTTCCGATGGAGCGCATCAAAGCCAAAATTCTTCAAAACGGTCTTGCCTCTCCTGATGAACTGGAAAAGATGTCCGCCCAGCAGATTCAACAATATATTTTCAAAGCCGGATTTTCGACTGCCGAAAAAGTCACCTCTGTTTCAGGGCGCGGCGTCGGCATGGATGTCGTTCGCACTAATATCGAGAAAATCGGCGGCTCGATTGAGCTAAACTCGATTGAAGGTAAAGGTTCGACCTTTACCATCAAGATTCCTCTTACTCTCGCCATCGTATCGTCCCTGATCGTGGAAACATCGGGCGAGAAATTTGCCATTCCTCAGCTTTCGGTTAACGAGCTTGTACTGGTCAGCCAGTCATCCGAGAACCGTATAGAAATTATCAACGACACCCCTGTCTTCCGCCTGCGCAATAAATTGTTGCCGCTCGTCGAACTATCATCTTTGATGAAACTGGAACTAACGCAAAAAGGTATCGATCGCTTC
>QFOT01000048.1 GCA_003241285.1 Micavibrio aeruginosavorus | reverse complement strand
ACAAACAGGGATAGGACGCATACAATAGAGCTTAAATAAAGGCCTAATGCTATGTCAGCTTGATCAAAATAAACTGCGAGGAACTGGATAAAAAAAAGATGAATACAATATGCTCCAAGAGTCACCGGCCCATATTTGGCTACAGCCTGCATGAATTTGCTATTACCTGCATTTAAGGCCATAACGAAAGTGCCGAACCCGAACAATGCTGTTCCGGCAAGATAATCATAAGGTACAAAATTTTTGCCCGCAAACCAGAGCGAATAGCCTTCGATAAACTGAAAAGCAAGGCCCGTTAGAGCCATCAGTAAACCTGTTTCCATCGATAATTTTATCTGCGTCCGCCCAAGATAATAGCCGGTAGCAACCAATATATAACCGAGAAACGGTCCCCATCTTGTTTTAAATGTACCCTGCCAAGGGATTTCCGGTAGAGAAAGCAATTCGCGATATGGGCCAAAAGCCAATCCCAAAAGATAAAGCGCTATGCCAACTGCCATCAGCCCTGCCCAGCCGAAACCGCGCATTAAATAAACACCCGCCGCGCTTATACCAAGCGCGCTGATAAACCATAAATGAAAAGCTGGTCCTCCCGTAAGGATATAAGATAAAAGAACGTCAGGACGCTTCAACGCATAAAGCTTGCCAAAGAAGACCATATATACGAAAAGCCAGAAAACCATGATAGGTGCCAGACGGCGGATAAGTTTCCATACGCCATCAATCGTACTCAGTTTCGAAAAACCAAGAAAATAACCGGTAGTAAGAAAGAAAAACGGAACGGCCCAGCGGCAAAATTGAGTTAAAACCGTTCCTGCTTCCGGATCATGACCTAGAGGCTGGAACGAATGGAGAATTACAACGCAGGCGAAAGCAAATACTCGACAGGCATCAATACCGATGTGTCTATCTGGATATGAAATAGAGCTATTCTTCATGATTTACCATCCCCCCGGTGGTATTATCAGATTTCAAATACAAAAATAATGCTCTGAAGAGTAGCCAAAATTTATGTGCGTTGCAAAAAGATAATTGTTTATTTCGCGTCATGCGCGCTTTATAAATTTCATAATTGCAAGCCGTTTAGAATCTGGAAAATATGAAACTGGAGAAACTTCATTGCCGCCTTTTATTTCTGGCGGGACTGGCGATCATTATATCGTTTTTCCTACCCGCAATACTTCTCGGCGCTAAAAATTCCTACGACATCCGCTTCCACGTAACGTGGTTTATCTCGTTCCGGGAGATGATCGATAATGGCGTTCTATATCCCCGATGGATGCCCGATCAATTTTTAGGCTTCGGTGCGCCGACAATGTTCTTTTATCCGCCGCTGACAAATTTTTTCTATCTCATTCTAGACTTCATTACTTTCAGATTGCTGCCCACCGATCATTTACTGGGTATCGCAGGACTTGTGATGTCATTGATCTCCGGCGCGACATTTTATCTATGGATCAAGAATTTCACTGATAAAAGCTTCGCGGTTTTCGGATCGATGTTTTATGCCATCGCGCCCTATCATTTAATGATCGATTTCTATGGTCGCGGCGCTATGGCCGAATACGCAGCCTATATGTTTATTCCGCTTATCTTCGCTGGGATTTACCATGTGATTAAAAACACGACATGGCAATGGATATCAATATTAACGCTTAGCATCACGGCATTGTTCTTCACACATCTTTTAACCGCGCTGATTATCGCTCCGGCAGCGACGATTTATGCCTTGTTACTATTGAAAGATGATTTTGCAGCTCATCCGAAAGCGGCATTGCCTAAATTAATCTGGCTCAGTTTCGCCGGAATAACAGGCGTCGGCATAGCGGCGATTTATTTCCTGCCCGCCGTTACGCTGATGGACAATATCAACCTGCCAGCCTTGCAGCGATACAAGCCGCAAGATCACTGGATTCAACTATCGTTAAAAAATCCATCAGCTAAAAATTATTTCCCGTTCAAGGTTTTTCTGACAGCGACGTTGTATTTGGCATTCGCATTATATTTATATGCCGAAATGCTGATGGCACGCAAAAATATAGGCCAAAGTGTAAAAAAATATCACGCAATATTCTTCACCGGCATCATGGTTCCTGCATATTTATTGATGTGCGGCATGGGCAGCTTCGTTCTCGCAGCCCCTTCCCCCTACAGCCAGATACAGTTCGCCTGGCGGGTATTAGTACTAGTCGAATTCGCTATGATCTCCGGTGCATTGATATTGTGCAGGAATTTTATATCGACAGCGCAAATGAAACGAGTTTTGATTATAACCGTTCTTACTTTCGCGATCGTGACATTCCTGCAAATGAAGGAAATTTTTGCGCAAGCCTATAAAAATATAGATGCAACACCTGTATTGGAATTACGCAGTCATATCGCGCGACTTAGTTCCGATGAATATCTTCCCGCTGGTACGACATTACCAAGAGATCCTGAAAATATTGCGCCGTTGAAAGAATATCTGGCCCAAGAACAGGCTTTTATTACTTCCGGTCAGGGCGAAATAATGTCCTTTGAGAAAGAAAATTCCCTCGTCCAGTTAAGCGTCGACGCTGCCTCACCAGTCACAATCACGGTTTATCAATTTTATTTCCCAGGTTGGATCGCACAGGATGGCAAAGGACAGATATTCAATGTCAGGCCGGAAGGAAAAGATAAATTCATTTCCTTCGATATCCCCGCCGGAAAGCATGAGATTACCGTGTCCAGAACGAAATTGCCGATAGAGGAAACAGGAAAGGCGATTTCGATTATTTCCCTTCTTGTTTTTGCCATTGGAATCATGACCTCACGATCCTTCCTGAAAAGAGAGAAAACCGCATGAATTTTTTCTCGCGATTTACCGTTCGTCACCTGTGCTATTTTAGCCTTGCTCTTATCCTGATCCTGTTTATGCCCTCCATATGGCAGGGATTGAAAAATTCGCACGATATACGCTTTCACACGACATGGTTCATGTCGTTCAAGGATGCATTTTATAGCGGCGTTATTTATCCGAGATGGCTGGGCGACCAATTCGCCGGGCTTGGCGCACCGACATTCTATTTCTACCCGCCGCTGACAACTTATTTCTTTATCGCCACCGATTTGCTGACACTGCGCCTTTTACCCGAAGATCATGTAATTGCCATTGCCGGGTTTTTAATGTCGATTATCTCGGCCCTGACCTTCCATACATGGATCAAGCATTTCACGGAAAAAAGAATTGCGGTGCTCGGCTCCCTCTTCTATGCGGTTGCGCCATACCACCTGATGATCGATTACTATAACCGCAGCGCGATGGCGGAATACGCCGCATATATGTGGATACCGCTGATATTCACGGGTATTTATAACATTATCCGCCGTTCGCCGACCAATCCGCTTTCCACCAAATGGGTCGCTATTCTTGCCCTGTCTTTAAGCGCCCTTTTCCTGACCCATCTTTTAACGACGCTGATTATCGCGCCGGTCTGCGCCCTTTACGCGCTGCTGCTGCTCAAGGATCATTTCGCCAAGGAAGGCGAACAGACGATACCGAAAATCCTACTGATGGCGTTTGCGGGGATCACAGGGATTGGCATCACCGCGCTATATCTGGTGCCTGCCTTGACCATGATGGATCATATCAATACGCCCGCGCTACGGCGGTATAACCCCGAGAATAATTATATTTTCAAAGCAATCACCAGCCCGTCTGGCAAAGACCATTTCCTGCTGAAAATTTTTGTTGCCGCGACTATCCATCTGGCGCTTTGCATTTATCTGGGCGTGGAAGCCTTCATTGCCCGGCGGAACGGCACCCCTAAAATGAAGCATCACGGGCTGCTTCTGATCGGCTCGGCGATAGCAACATATGCGCTCATGAACGGCATTGGCGGAAAAATCCTGTTTACCGAGCCGTCACCGTACCGCGAAATCCAGTTCCCGTGGCGTTTGATGGTGCTGCTGGAATTCGTCACGATCTCGGGCTGCCTGATGATCGCGCAGAATTTTATATCGCCGCGCCAGATGAAACGCGCGACAGGAGTTATTATCGCCGCGCTTATTATTCTCATCGGTATGCAGGGTTTCGATATTTATAACCGGGCGTGGAAAAAGAGAGAGTCGGATTCCATCCTGATATCCCCCCTTCTGAGCGCCCGCATCAGCTCTGAAGAATATTTGCCCGCCGGAACGGATTTCCCCCGCCCTCATCTGGATATGCAGCCGATCCTCAATTATGGCGCAAAAGCGGAGCAAGCAGTTATCACCAAAGGCAACGGCGCAATAAAGGCGATAAACCGCGACGGTACGACTTTCACGATGGAAATAGAGGCAAAAACCCCAGTCGAGGTTATGCTACACCAGTTTTATTTCCCCGGCTGGACTGCGACAACGGAAAGCGGCGATATTATCCAGATTACGCCGTACGGCAAGGACAAGCTTCTGGCCTTCAGCCTATCCAGCGGCGAGCATAAAATCACCGTGAAACGCATGGCCGTCGCGCAGGAGAAAACCGGAGGCCTTATATCCGCCATCTCCCTGCTGGTTTTTATCCTCGGCCTTGTCTGGATTAAACGCCTAAAAAAAGCTAAAAGATCAAAATGAAAAATCTCTATACGATATATAAGGAACGCTATGCCGGACATGTATGGGAGCTGGTCCGCTTCGGCATCGTCGGCGTCGGCGCAACACTCACCCATCTGCTCGCCGCTTTCCTGCTCAGGCACCAGACGGAAATCCCCCTGATCGCCATCAATATCATCGCCTTCCTTATCGCCTTCGGCGTGTCCTTTATCGGCCATCATTACTGGACCTTTCAGGGCGCCAGCAAAAAAAGCGAAAGCCTGCCCAAATTCTTCGGCGTCGCCCTGTCCGGCCTTGCCGCCAGCACATTGCTCCTCAGCCTTCTGATCAGGCTCGATATTGCAAATGACTTCGTGAAACTCTTTATTTCGATTATCATCATCCCGTTCGTCACTTATTTCCTCAGTAAATTCTGGGCATTCCGCACCAAGCAAGGATCCGCATCATGACATTCTCCAGCCCCAAATTACTGTCTATCATCTGCCCCGTGATGAACGAGGAGGAAGTGATCGAGATGTTCCTGCAAGGCATTACGCCCTCGCTCGATCAGGCGACCGCGCTTTTGCCGGAAGGCTCCACCTATGAAATCATTTTTATCGATGACGGCAGCCGCGACGCGACGCCCTTTATCATCGGCGAACTCGCCAAGACGAACCCGAAACTCAAGCTGATTTCCCTGTCGCGCAATTTCGGCAAGGAAGCCGCCATGGCGGCAGGGCTTCAATATTCCTCCGGCGACGCCGCGATCCCTATCGATGTCGATTTGCAGGACCCGCCGGAAATCATCGTCGACATGGTGCACGAATGGATGGCAGGCGCGAAAGTCGTCAACGCCAAGCGCGTCAACCGCGACTCCGATAGCTGGATCAAGCGCAGCACGGCCCAGCTCTTCTATAACGGCTTCAACAAGATCGCTCATTACACGATCCCCGAAAATGTCGGCGATTTCCGCCTGCTCGACCGCGAAGTGGTCGATACGCTCAATCTCTTCACCGAGCGCAACCGTTTCATGAAAGCGATCTTCTCATGGGTCGGCTATAAACAAGCGACGGTCGAATATACGCGCCTGACCCGCATCGCCGGAACCTCGAAATTCAAATACTGGAAACTCTGGAATTTTGCCCTCGACGGCATTACCGGCTCGACCACCGTGCCGCTGCGCATGTGGACTTATGTCGGCGTGGCAATGGCCATTGCCGCCGCCCTCTTCGCCGCCTTTATCATCGTCAAGACGCTTGTGTTCGGTATCGACTCCCCCGGCTATGCGTCGCTTATGGTGGTCATGCTCACTATCGGCGCGTTCAATTTTATCTCGCTGGGCATTCTCGGCGAATATGTCGGACGCATTTCAGAGGAAGTCAGAAACCGCCCGCTCTTTATCGTGCAGCACACGGTAGGGTTAGAAGAG
Organism: Micavibrio aeruginosavorus; assembly: GCA_003241285.1. Taxonomy (GTDB): domain Bacteria; phylum Pseudomonadota; class Alphaproteobacteria; order Micavibrionales; family Micavibrionaceae; genus Micavibrio_B; species Micavibrio_B aeruginosavorus_A. The sequence continues at coordinate 8,131 of QFOT01000048.1, read as the reverse complement.
AAGAAACAGCCCTTCTAAGTTTCTTCTAGTCGTGATTGTGCAGATAAAAGTAACATTCCTGTTAGACAGAATAGCCACCACATGCTTCTATCCAGAAATACGCCACCCGAAGACATGGCCATTATCATTGAAACTGCCAAAATACTTGTCCCCATAGCCCTAAGCTTGACTATATTTCTATTATAAACTGGGAAAGATAGCGGACGCACCAGAGTTTTCACAGCGTAGAGAACAAAGATAATTGTAGCCGGATATCCAATATTCAATATCAATTCCAGATATGAATTATGAGTTGTTTTGGGCGCAAAAGTAATTTGGCTGTAAATTTGAGAAATGAATTCTGGCTGCTGTGCCATCCCAAAACCATATCCCAAGATTGGTCTTTCATAACTCAATTCAAGCAGAGGCATCCAAATATTAGTGCGACCCGTTAATGTCGCATCTTTTCCGATAGCACTAAAAAAAGTTGCCTCTAACCAAGGACCAAACAGAACATACATGAGCAAAGATAAAACAATAAGAATGATAAAAACAGCTATACGTTCACCCGGCTTATAAAGACGGTACATGTAAGTAGAAAAATAATATAAAAGCAGCATCGCAGCAAAGGCTACTACACCAGTTGCAGATTTAGACATCACAACAAAAACGAAAGATATTAATAGAGCAATTAGTTGAAATGTGGAGCGCACTGAAAAAGAATATCTAAATTGATGGAGAATAATAAAAAACCCGAGAGCAAAAAATTGGCCTGACGCATTTTTATGCTCGAACAACCCTTTCCATTTTCCCGCATGAACACCTGACATTATTGCATATTGTGGCATCACTAGAATATATAAGAAGTTAATGATCGCCATCACTATTACAAAGTTTCCCAAAGACTTAAGGAATTTTTCAGAGCCATATTTTAAAATATAAATAATTGTTGGAGCCGAAACAACACCAGTTGCAAAGAGAAACTTTATAGAATCCCTTTTATCAATTGATATGAATAGTGAAACAATAACAATCAAACCTACTACAGTAAGCAAAGTATCTGAGATTGATCTTTTTAAGAAAGAAAAGTCATTCTTAAGTAGAACGTAGAAAACAAGACCAGCAAGAAGACCAATATTTTGTAGAGTTTGAGTCGTATAATCAATTGAGGCCATCATCGATTCATCCGATGGCAGGAACAAGCCAATATTCGTTCCACGTACCCAAGATAAAAAGAAGCAAAAGACAAGAATGATATCCGCTAGCGGCATTGGTTGCCGCGGCGTATATCTCCTTATGGTTGTAACTTCATTCAAGGTATTGGCCCTATTCAAAAGCCATTACGATTTATAACTGTCACGGACAAAGTGGTGGCTGCTTCTGGACCTGTTGATCACCGTGCCGATAATCGTACAGCCGAGGCGGTCCAGCGTATCGAGCGTAAAGCCCACGGCCTTGACCGAGGTGCGTTTCCAGCGAACACAGAGAATATTCTGGCTCAGCCGCGCAATCGTCCGCGCTTCCGGGTAGGACGTCACGGGCGGACTGTCGAGCAGGACCACATCGAAGCCGGTGGCGACGCTGTTTAGAATACGCTGCCATTCGCCTTTGCCGAGGCTCATGACGTTTACATCATCAAGACGCCCCGCGCCGATTACCATCGCCCCCGTCACACCGTCACGGAACAGGACTTCCTCAAGCGGCGCGAGGCCTTTGAGAAGTTCGTACAGGCCGGGTTTCTGCATCACGCCAAATGTGTTGCTGAGCGTCGGCTGATGCACATCACAATCGATGGCGAGAACTTTGAGCCCTTCCAGAGCGAGCTGGCGCGCGGTGCTGACGACTAGCGCCGATTTCCCTTCCCCCGCCACTGACGAGGTAAAATTATAGAGTTTCACATCGGGACGTTCCTGCACTTCATGTCGGATAAACGCGGAGAGCGCGCGGATGCCTTGCATAAACGGTGAGAGCGGCGCCACGACAGGAAAATCAGCATAGGAGATCAGGCCTTTATCCGGCGCGAGCGATGCTTTGGGCACCGAGGCGATATTGGTCTTACCGGTGATCATCTGCAGGTATTTGCCGTTATAAATCCCGTGCTGGATCATATCCAGACCGAGGGCAAGGCCCGTGCCTAGGCCAAGGCCGACCAGGATCGACATGACAAGAAGCATCTTGGCGCGCGGGCTGAACGGGCGATCCGGCACGAGAGCTTCGGAAATGATACGGGCATAGGGTGCCTGAAACTTGTTGTCTTCCTGCGACTGGGTTTCCTTGAAGCGCAAATTGAGCGTTTCGAGGAAGGCTCGACTGGTCAGGGCTTCGCTTTCCAGCGCGGCAAGCTCGACGTTATCCGCTTTGTATTTCGTGTAATCGCCTTTGAGCTTTTCGATCTGCTCCTCGATGTTTTTGACATTGGCGGTGGAGGCCTGATTTTCGCGGCGTATGCCTTCGACGACCTTGGAAATCTCCTGATTGATCTTGCCGTTGATCTCGTCAACCTGCGCCCGAGCCGCGGTCACTTTCGGGTGGCCTGTGCCGAGCTGGTTTTGAAGCGCGGCCAATTGGTCCCTCGCCTGAATTTCGCGGCCACGCAAAGTCTGGATAAGCGGCGCGTTCAATACTTCCGGCAGCGTATCCTGGCTTCCGGCATTCTTGATCGCCGAGAGGCGCGCATCGGTATCGGCGGCTCTTGCCTTGGCGGTTGCCAGCTTGTTGCTTAGCTCCGTGATATTCTGCTCGATCAGGTCGATGCCCCGGCTGTCGACGATCCCCGCCTTGGCGCGGTATTTGGCGACTTTCGTATCGGCTTCCAGAACTTTCTTCTGTGTTTCGCGCACGCGCTCGGACAGCCAGTCATTGGTCATGCGGATGGCTTCGAAATTGCTGGTGAGTTGTTGCTCGATATACAGGTGAACGAGCGTATTGACGATGCGGGCACAAATTTCAGGATTGAGGCCCTGATAGCTTACTTCTATGGCGCGGGATTTCTCGATCTGCTTGACGTTTGTCCGGCCCAGAATGCGGCTGACGATGGCGTCACGCTTCGCCTGTCTTTCCTGACGCGACAATTGCGGCGGCGGCGTTGCGTTCGCATTGGCGTTATCACCGGAATTATTGGCGTTATCCTCGCTCGCCTTCTCCGGCTTTTCCGTGAGAAGTGACGGGTTGTCGACGAGTTTCAACTGGTCCACCACTTTGCCCATCAGCGCACGCGACATCAGAACCTGAATTTCCGACGGGATCAGCATGTCGTCTTTCGGCTCGGTCGTCACAACAGCCTGAATCTGTATATTACGCTGGCGATTTTCGAGGAGGATCACGGCCTTGGCGAGATACAGGCGCGGCATCACCACATAGGCTATCGCGCCGAGTAAAATAAAGAGCAGCACCGATGCGATGATAATCGCCTTGCGCCGCATAAGCGTATTCCAGAGATCGGCAATCGAGATCGGCTGGATGAGGTCGGATGAATTATGTTCGTAAGAAGCCATCGTTTTTTCCAATTATAATTTCTAGAACCAGCGTCTTTTGATAATGACAGTATCGCCCGGCAGGACCATGTCATTCGTGCGGACCGTCATCGTTTTCAGCATATCGTTTTCTATACGCGTTATATCCGCCGTGGCCTCATTGGCGCGGTAAGTGTGGCCCCCCGCCACCGCTACAGCCTGCAAGACCGTCATATTCGGCACGTAGGGATATTTGCCCGGGGTGCGCACTTCGCCAAGGATATAGACGCTACGGTATTCCAGCACTTCGATGCTGACTTTCGGATCCACCACATAATCAGGCTCAAGCTCGCTTGTGATCACATCCTCGAGCTGGCGAACGGTCAGGCCCGCCGCTTTGACGCTGCGGATCAGGGGAATGGAAATCTGACCCGACGGGTCGATCTTGAATTCGCCGGACAATTCTTCCTGCCCATAGACGATAATGCGCAAAGAATCTCCCGAGCCGAGGATGTAAGCCTCTTCCCCCGCAGGGACGCTTTTCGCCGGGGCTGGCTGGGCTGCGCATCCGCTCAACGCGAGTGCGGGCAGTACAAAAAGCATAAGGATAAATCTAGCCGTCATAGTCGCAATCCTATTCGTTATCATATCGTTATTCCTAAAGCTGAAATTTCAGTGACAATGTTAGTCGGTTTTCATCATAACCGTCAGTAGTATCAATCGCGGTACTGCCGCTTTCCTCCTGCGAAACGCCAGTATAGTCAAGCGTTGCCCAGACGTTAGGGTTAAGTTTATATATCGCCTGCATATCCACCGTATATGCTTTTATCTCAAGGTCCGACTGCTGGTAATCACGCGTCCGGTAACCAAGCTCCGGTTTCAGCAATATATTTGGCGCAAGTTCATAGAGCATGCCAAGCCCGACCGATGTTTCGATCTGCGAGGAGGCATCGAGCGCCGTTTCATTGATCTCGCGCTTGCCGAATAAATTAAACGAGGCCAGCGTCGTGGCGTCCCAGTTGAAATTGAGCTGATAAGTCAGGGCCGTCACTGGGTCAATGCTGGAATCGTCGAATTCCCGGTCGACATAGCCAATGCGGAAATCAGACTGGCTGACGCGGGTCAGATTAAAGAAACTGCCGACGCCGCCTTCGATATCGCGGGAATCTCTGCTGAAGCCGCTACTTTCCTTATCATAGGTTGTGGTCCGGTAGCCACCATATACGAAAGGCGCGACAATCGCTTCCTGCGGAAAGCCGACGCTGACCGTATTCGTGAAATGCGTACGGTCGCGGAAACTATTATCGATGCGCCCGCCCGCGAAAGAGGTCGTATCGTCGAATTTAAATGTCTGGAAACCCGTCCGCCCGTTGACCTCTATAAGATCGCCGCTCATGCGCACGCCCGTACCGCCGCCGAAAACGGTAAATACAGTCGGATCGATACTGCTGCGGTTTTCAGGCTCGTCACGGCGCGTATGGCCTTGTGCGTAGGCCAGTGCAAAGGGAATGGCCATGCCCGGATAGACATCGAACCGCCCGCCTATCTCGCTGCCGTAATCCGTATAGTCTTCCTGTTTCAGTTTGTTGTAATTTCCGTCTTCAACAAAAAATTTTGCATTCAATTGGTGAAGCGGCAGATCGGAGCGGATACTTACTTCGGGACGTATGCCGAACAAGACATCGCCATCAGTATTATCGTCCTGTCCGTAGACATTATCGGAATATCGCGTGAATGTTGTAACCGATGGCGCCAGTATTAATTCACCAAGGCGGATGTTATTCGGGTCATACTGGGGTGAGCGGCGCGTCCTCACGGACAGCTCTCTCTCCCGCTGTTCACGGCTGATATGCTTGAACTGCGCTATGGCCGGAGACAGACTCGGATACATCAGGTCACGCATGCTTGACGACGTCTGGCTGAATGCGGACGTCGATATCAAGACAAGCGACAAAAGGCCCGTTGCTTTAAACAACAGCCTGCCAGAGGCATGTCCGTATCCGGCTATGTATGAAATTGCAGGCAATTAAGTCCCGTCCCCTAATGTCTGGCTAATGCCGAGCTTGATAACATCAATTATCTCCCGATACAATTTTTACGTTGCGATATCGGGTACAAGTCGACACATGTCCCTTTTCCCAGCCTGTCGGTTTATAGATGCCAAATTTTACGAAAGGCAGCTTTTCGTCATTATAGCGGTTCGGACCTGTGATCAGCCCTGAATCCTTATTATCTATTTTCAGCCGGATCGTACCGTCATCTTTGTAGGATAATTTTGTGGCCAAATCGACTTTTTGCCATTTGCCCGGGATAAGAGGAATATCCTTTATGAATTCACGGGTGGAAACCGTACTTCCTGCCCCGGCACAGCTATATCCAACCGGCTGGGACATAGGCGAGGAATCCCAACGGCTCATCATGCGCAAAGTTCCATTGATAATTTCCAAAGGTGCGACCGGACATCTCCATTTTTCCCCTTTATCCGGAAAAGAATGGATTTGCATCAAAGTTTCCCAGCGGGATCTGCGGGTTGCATCTATATGTTTGAATTCGAATGAAATATGGTTAACGACTGGCGCCAAAGACAAGCGATGAACAGAAATTTCACAGCGTTGTTTCCTGTCTTTTTCCCTAAGGCACACATTGAGAACAGACTGCCCGTCTTCTTCATCTAGACTGAAACTATCCTGCGAACACTCCAGCCAGATCCGATCCGCGTCAACTCCAAAAAACCGGGCAAGTTTTGCTTTCACAACCGGATCCTGACCTGCCAACGCCATACCTGAAAAGCTAAAAACCAGTAATAAGAATATTGAAAGATTAAAAAATCTGAGCATTATTTTTCCGAACATTCAGGGGAAATTTGCGGTTTGTACTTTGACACAATTGAAGCGTTATATATAGTGCACCGCATTATCTATGCCTATATTTTACAATCAACCTTCATGGCCTGTAACTGTAAAGATTCAATAAATGCACCAAATCGTTAACAGAAAACCGAAATCAGCCAATATTGGCACGGGCGGCTTTTTTGTATGTCTGGGAGATGTTCTAGCTACCATAATTGCGTTCATTTTCGCTGGATGGATGGTTGATAAACTTTCAGGGCTGGATTTCAACTCCAGCCTAATTTCTGACTTTTCTTATATAAGTCCCTTCGAGCGCTATTACCTTTACACGGGAATCTCAATTGCATGCCTCGGTTATTTTCTAATTCACGGCCACTATACCCACCGCATACCATGGTGGAACCAGGTTCGTCATATTGCAATTGCCGCCGGTTTTTCGTTAATTGTGGAAGGCTTTGCAAGTTCAGTCTTAGATATACGTACGACAACACCATTGATAGCCTTAAACTGGGCGTTATGTTTTATAGCGTTCATATTTTTTCGCTTAAGCGTTTTTCGCCTAAGACGTAACTCTAAACGCTGGCAACTCCCGACGGTTATAATCGGCGATTCTTCAACGACATCGGACATTCTATATGCATTTAATGCTGATACCAGCACAGGCTATGACGTCCATACAGTGTTTTTGCGTGATCTGCATGATACCGATCCGCACCAGATCGATGATCTTCCTTCCCGTTACAAGAACTTAAAGATCGAGCATGATTTAGAGAATTATGAAGATTATATAATTCATAATCCCAATAATTATTATGTAGTCGTCCTCGATACTTTCCCGGGAATTTTGCGTGACCGCATCGTTGAAAGCCTGAATAAGGCGAATGCTCTTTATTCCGTGGTTCCTACAATTTCCCGTATGAGTGTCTATGAAATGGAGCCGCGTTATTTCTTCGGTTATGACGTTATGTTATTACAGGCGAGAACATCTCTTTCCCACCCGGTATCTCAACTCGGCAAACGCAGTATTGATTTTGTTTGTTCAGCCATTGGGCTTATAGCTTTTTCTCCCCTGATCCTAATGATTGCAATTTCTTTAAAACTCGAAGGAAATAAAGACAGTATTTTCTATGCGGGGGAGCGCGTTGGGCAAAATGGAAAATTATTTAAATGCTGGAAATTTCGCACTATGTCACCCAACTGCGATCATTTATTGCATGAATATCTGAATAAAAATCCTGAAGCTAAAAAGCACTGGGAAAAATATCTCAAACTGCCTAACGATCCCCGCGTGACAAGCCGTACAAGGCGTATTTTGCGCAAATCAAGCCTTGATGAAGTACCGCAGCTTTGGAATGTTTTGACAGGCACCATGAGTCTCGTTGGCCCGCGACCAATCCTGCCTAACGAAATTGAGTTATACGGCGCGACTATCAATGACTACACGAAGGTTAAACCCGGGATAACCGGATTGTGGCAGGTTAGCGGACGAAACTCCATGAGTTTTCAAAGACGTATTTACTGGGATAGCTGGTATGTTCGCAACTGGTCGCTTTGGGGTGATATTGTAATTATTTTACGCACTATTCCTGCCGTATTAATGCGCGATGATGGTCATTAACCACGCAAACAGTTCAAATCATAAAAAAGCCGCTCTTTTATAGAGCGGCTTTTTATTATTATAAGCCAGCGCTCATGATATCGCTGCCATCGCCGGAGAAGCTATAATTGACAACCTGCCCTTGGCTAGCTGCATCTATAGCTGAATTCCAGCTTGTAGCTTCCACTACATTCTCATTAGCGCCGCCTGCAGCAGGCTCTATTTCTTGAGGATCTTGGCTCGCCGCAACTCCC
>QFOT01000047.1 GCA_003241285.1 Micavibrio aeruginosavorus | reverse complement strand
CGTACACGGGACACTTGGAAATATTGCACCCATGCCATCCTCGGCCTCGGCTGGAATGATATTAACGGGACCGAAACACTGAGTAATATGCAAGCCCGGGCCACGGCGACATTGACGGAACTGAAACGCACGATCGGCCCCTATGGCAAACCGCTCCATGTAACGGTTACAACTGTCACACCCGGCGTGACGACATCCAATAATTATATAAATGCCGCAGGGCAGACGCCCCGTGCCGGATTTGAAACCGGCGGGCTCCGCGACCAGTATAATAACTGGCTGAAATCCCTGGTCGGCGGCGGGCTGGTCGATGCCTGCCTTGATATTGGCGCCTCCATTGAAGATACCGCCGCGCCGGGGCGTTTTATCTCGAATGGAACAAGTAATTACGCGACGACTGACGGGATACACCCTACCGCGGCTTCGGTCGGGATAATGAGCCCCATGATCACCAGCTGGGCGCAAGGATTAAGACCTTAAGTCCCCTTCTCTTTTACTTTGTAATTTCCCGTTCCCCGTCTATATGTAGGCGGATGAAAGACACGGGCATGGCAAAATCTATCCTTGTTGCAGGCGGAGCCGGATATATCGGCTCCCATGTCTGCAAGGCATTGGCATCGGGCGGATACAACCCCGTCGTTCTGGACAATTTTTCAACCGGATACCGGGAATTCGTCCAGTGGGGAAATCTGGTGGAAGGATCGGTTGACGATCGGGACATCGTTGCCGCCACGCTCAAAAAATACGATATCTGCGCCGTGATCGACTTATCGGGATCGATCGAAGTTTCGGAATCCATTACCGACCCGCTTAAATACTACGAGAATAATTTCGCCCGCAAAATCCCCTTCCTCAAAATCCTGAAAGACCATGGCATAAAGGCTTTCGTTTTTTCGTCCACCGCCGCCGCCTATGGCGAGCCCGACTCCGTTCCTATTCAGGAAACTCAAAAAACGCAGCCTAAAAATCCCTATGGCTGGTCGAAACTGTTTTTCGAACAGATGCTGAAAGATTTCCACGCGGCGGGCGGGCCCGCTTGGGCGGCGCTGCGGTATTTCAACGCCTGCGGTGCCTCTCCCGATAAAGAAATCGGCGAAGCGCACGATCCCGAAACGCATCTTATCCCCATCGCCTGCATGGCCTCACTTGGAAGCGGTAAACCCCTAAAAGTTTTCGGCACGGATTACCCGACGCCGGACGGCACCGCAATCCGCGATTACGTCCATGTCATGGACCTTGCCGAGGCTCATGTCCTGGCCGTCAATAAGCTCCTCGAAAAACCCGAGCCCTTTGTATGCAATCTTGGTAACGGCAAGGGAATTTCAATCCGTGACATCATTGCCAGCTTTGAAAGATTGGGCTTCAAGCTACCATATGAATTGCATAGCCGCCGCGAGGGCGACCCCGCCCGCCTGATCGCCGACAATTCCCGGGCGAAAGAAATACTTGGCTGGACACCCCAATATTCTGATATCGATACGATTATATTATCAGCCTATAACTGGCATAAAATGCGGCATAACCAGCAATGACAACAAAAGATATTTTAAGTTTCATAGCCGATTTCGGCGATAGCGCGGTTATTATCGCGCTGGTTTTAAGCTCGTCCTGCTACCTGATGTACCGCAAGCATTATAATTCGGCGCAGGCGCTGGTCACGACGCTTTTAGCCGTATCCGGCATTATTGCCCTTTTGAAACTCGCTTTTATCGCCTGCGGCCACAATATTTTTGACATTCGCTCCCCGAGCGGCCATGCAGCCTTGTCCATTTCAGTCTATGGCATGTTCGCCATTATTTTTTATCGCCACTTCACCGGCATCCTTCGCATCATCATCCCGATCTTTCTGGTCGCTTTATCCCTCATTATCGCCGCCTCGCGCGTCATCAACGAACTCCACTCCCTGAACGAAGTCATTTTCGGCGGACTGGTGGGATTGGCCGTCCTGTCTGGCGTATGGCACTGGTTCCTGAAAGCGAAACCCCTTGCAATCGCGGATTACAAACTGCGTTTTAAAACAGCCGCCGTCATCGCCGCCATCATGATCGTCGTTGCCCTGCTCGTTCACGGAACAAGATTGCCTGCCGAAAATTTCGTCAAGAAAAAAGCCTACTGGCTGCGGCATCATATCCATGCCTGCCGTCCCGAGGGCTATCCGGGCTAAACACAAGCTGATAATCGCAATTGTCTAGTGTATATTGCGGAGAATAAGTTTCACGGCAATTTTCAGCTTGAGATACAAAAGCTCCACCGGCGACAAAAACTTCAGATATTGCCCCGCCAGAATTTCAACCTGATTTGAAATTTCGGCCTGCTTCGCCGATACCAGCCCCTCGATAATCAGATTGGTACAAAATCTCTTTATGCCGGGCATTTTCAGGAATAAATAATAGCCTGTATTCACAAAAATCCGCGCGCGCGTGGCAACGGCATTTTTACCCGTATATAAATTCCCGCCATGGATAATCTGCCCGCCCAGATCCTGCCCGATATGAATTCCCGGCCCTTTCGCCAGCGCATAGAATTTTATGTAGTGGTCGCTGATATAAATAGACTTTGCCGCAGGCAGTGGAAATAAAGGCGCTATAAAAGATTTCCTGAAACTTAAACCCGATGTCGCCGGAGCGTCATAGCCGGAGCTTCCATTCGTCATCGCTTTTCTTTCATCGATGCGCTTAATATTATTCAGATTGTTGATGACAGGATATTTGAAGCCTGCAAGCTCATCCGCCTGAATATGCAGCAGATCATGGAATATCCATCCGGCTTTTTCATTGCCTTGATACAAATCTTTCAGGATTCTTATTTTATCGGTGAAGAACACATCGTCAGAATCAAGCAGGCATATGATATCGCCCGTCGCCCGTTCAAATCCTGCGCTAATCGCCGCAGCCTGCCCGGCATTTTCCTGAAAAATCGAAATAATTTTATCGCCGTAGGAATTGATAACATCGCGTGAACCATCTGTTGATCCGTCATCGACGACAATAATTTCATCAACCATTGTTGACTGGTTCAACAAACTATCGATAGCAAACGGCAAAAAGCCCGCATAATTATAATTGGGAATAACAACGCTGATCCGCACTTATTTTACCTTCAAAAATCTTGCCATTACTATCACGCAAAAATAATAAACGATATCAACCGTATATCGTTTACCCAGCCGCCTTGGTTCTTTCAGCAGGCGATGCATCCATTCCAGCGATAATTTGCGTACCCAGAGCGGCGCCCGTATCTTGATGCCGGAATAAAAATCTGCCCAGCCGCCGCCGCAAATAATAAGTTTCGCCAGCGCCAAGTCTTTCAGCTTTGCCGCCAGTATTTCCTGCCGGGGCATTCCCATACATAGAACCACGACATCAGGCTTCACCGAACGGCACAGGGACAGATAGTAGTCATCTTCATGGAAGCCGTTTTCCATCGCCACAATGCCGGAAATCCCTTCCCTCTCAAGCCGTTGCCGACAGGCGATCATCGTTTCATCGGATGCACCAAAAATCGCCAGTCTCCGGTGCTGATAGCGATTGATAATCGCCGTAATCAAATCCGTCCCGTTCAGGTTTTCGGTTTCGCCCAGACCGAACAGTTTAAGTGCAAGCTTAACCCCTATACCATCCCGAAGAAGATAATCGCTATTCAACAGAAAATCGTAAAAAGGCTTTATGCGGATAGAGGTATTGATCCCGTGCTGGTTCAAAAAAGCCACGGTCACGGGACCTTGTTTCTCAGCGTCGAGCAGCGCCATATCCCATGCACGAGAATCACGGACGGTCTTTTCAAGGAGAGGTTTAATCCTATCTAAATGGGCAGAGCTTTTGATCATCAGGGGTTCATTTGTATAATTAACAATAAAATCAATTATTTATGCGTTGATTTTGTAAAAGCGGCAAGCCTATAAGTCAACCGTAATATTGCATTGCATCAGATCGATTTAAACAATACATATAAACTATGAAAACAGCCTATGTCCTTGTATCTCCTTGTAAAGATGAGGGGAAATATATTGAGAAAACCCTGATCTCCGTTCAGAACCAGACGATCAAGCCGGTTCAGTGGATTATCGTCGATGATGGATCGACAGATGACAGCGTCGAGATCATTCAGCGCTATCAGGCAACCATGCCTTTTATCAAAATTGTGCGCAGAGAGCCGCAAACGGGCCGCAATGTCGGGGCCGGTGTTATCCTCGCTTTCAACGAAGGCCTGAACCACATCGATGCCGGGTATGATTTCATTTGTAAATTCGATGTCGATCTCGAATTACAGCCGAAATATTTCGAAACCCTTCTGGTCAAGATGGACGAAGACCCCATGCTGGGCACATGCAGCGGAAAAGCGTATTTCATCGATCCAAAATCCGGCGAACGCCGCAGCGAATTATGCGGTGACGAAGCCTCCGTTGGCATGACAAAATTTTACCGCCGCGAATGTTTCGAAGATATCGGCGGTTTCGTGGTTCAGGTCGGCTGGGACGGATATGATTGTCATCGCGCCCGCTGGTTCGGATGGCGCGCCATGAGCTGGGATCAGCCGGAGGAATTGCAATTTATTCATTTGCGCCCGATGGGGTCCAGCCAGAAGAACATCAATAAAGGCCGCATCCGCCATGGCAAAGGCCAGTACCATATCGGCACGCATCCCCTGTTCTTTCTCGCCAGCTCGGCCTTCCGGTGCTTTAAACAAAAGCCATATGTAATCGGCACACTTTATTCCATTTACGGATACGTCAAAGCCGCCTTGTCCGGCGAAAAGCGTTTCGGCGATAAGGACCTGACCAGATTCATTCAGGATTACCAGATGCGCGCCCTCTTCCACGGCAAGGGCGAAGCGGCAGAATGGGTATTCAAGCAGCGCCGCGCCGCCATCAGCACGATTACGCCCTATCAGTCATCCGGTTCGATCTAATGCGCAAAGCGGCGGTGTTTCTAAACCAGTGCCTTCCGCTGAGCGAAGTGTTCGTGGCGCATCAGGCACAGGCTTTCACACGCTACAGACCAACCCTTATCGCCTGCAGGAAAGTATCGCCTTCCGTAGAAACAAAACTGCCTGAAATTATCCTGAACAAAACAGGTTCCCTCAAAGAAAAAATTCAGGAAACCGTTTTTAAAGCGACCGGATATAATTCCCTTCTGCAAAAATCTATCCGCGACTGCGATATCGTTCATGCGCATTTCGGCCCTGTCGGGTGGCTGGCCAGCGGTATCGCCATGCGCGAGAAAAAGCCTCTTGTCGTCACCCTGCACGGTTTCGATGTTTTAAAAAATGAAATTTCGATCAAAACCGACGGCCCGTTGCAGGCAAGCTATGCCGCGAATAGAAAAAAACTGGCGCAGCGCGCATCGGCATTTTTATGCGTGTCCGACTATATCAAACAGCGCGCTATCGAATTCGGCTTCCCGGAAGAAAAATGCCATGTCGAATATCTCGGCATTCCTATGCCCCAGTTCGAAACCCCGAAAAGACAGCGCAACACTGGCGAGCCTTATCGCCTGTTTGCCGCCGGGAGGCTTGTACCATTCAAAGGCCATACAAAACTTATTGAAGCCGCCGCCATCGTGCAGGAGGCCGGATACGATATCGAGCTGCATATCGCGGGCGACGGCTATCTACGCGCCGAACTTGAAGCACAGGCCGCCGCTTCGTTAAAAAAATATAAATTCCATGGTGCGCAAACCCATGAGAATATGATGACCCTGATGAGAGAGAGCGATATTTTCTGCCACAGCAGCATGCATATGCCGAACGGCCAGACGGAAGCTTTCGGGCTTGTCGTACTTGAAGCGCAATGCGCCGGGCTTCCCGTTGTCGCCTTCGCCTCGGGCGGCGTGCCCGAAGCACTGGATGCCGGAAAAACCGGCCTTCTGGCAGAAGAAGGCAACGCGGAAGAATTCGCGGCAAAAATTATCACCCTGATCGATCATCCGGACCTGTATCAAAAAATGTCGGACGCTGCGCCGTTTTTCGTTCAGGAGAATTTTGACAATCGCGCTCAGGTTATCAAGCTTGAAGATATGTTCGACAGGATCATTGCGCATGAAAGCTGATATCGTCATCGCAACCTATAACGGCGCGGCGCGGCTGCAAAAGACACTCGCCTCTTTCGAGAAAATGGCGCAGCATTCCCAAACACCTATTCATGACTGGCGCATATTGATCGTCAACAACAACAGCAGCGACAATACGCGCGAAGTCGCTTTAAGTTTTCAGGGCCGCCTGCCTCTTGAAGTTATCGATGCGCCGATGCCCGGGAAATCTGCCGCGCTTAACAGCGTCATTCCGCTATTTAAAGCCGACACGATTATTTTCAGCGATGACGATGTCGAATTATATCCTGACTGGCTTGATAAAATGCTGGCCACGGTCGAGCGCGAAAAAGAGTATGATGTTTTTGCCGGGCGCATCACCGGATACTGGGAGCAGCCACTGCCCGGCGATCTCGCTGCGCATGTACCGATCGGCTCCACCTATGCCATCCACGACAAGGAAGAAACCGGGCCATGCGATCCCGGTATCGTCTGGGGGCCTAATATGGCGATCCGTAAATCCGTATTCGATGCCGGGCATAAATATAACGAGGTTATCGGGCCGCAGCCGAAAAAATTATATCCGATGGGGCAAGACAGCGAGATGGCGAAGCGCCTGTCCAGAGCCGGGCATAAAAGCTATTTCGTCGGTGACGCCATCGTCAAGCATACGGTCAAAGCCGCAACCGTGACCGAAGAGTGGATCATCAAACGCGCCGAGCGGCTGGGTTACGGTATTTTCGCCGTCAAGGGCGCAGCTATCGGCTATAGCCGCAAATATCCGTTTATGCCGATTGTGCTGGAGCTGATATTGCTGCGGATTTTCTGGGCCTGTATTTTCCCGCTGACAACTATCATGCCCGCGGGCAAACACAGATTTTGGAGCCGGTGGAAAAAATATTTCTACCGCGGCCTGTTAAAAAGCTATTTCGTTTTCGGCCAATAGATTAAAGTTTAAACGATGAAAATACCGTCAATCGAACCCGTTATTTTATTTTCGCTTACATTGATCTGCGCCATGATATGGGGATTTTGGGAAATCGCCGAAGACGTGACGGAAGGCGACACGCATTCCATCGATACTTCTATTCTCCTGATGATGCGCGATGCCGAAAACAGGGAAGTCGCATGGGGGCCGGTCTGGTTTGCAGAAATGATGCGTGACATTTCAAGCCTCGGCAGCATGTTCGTTCTCTCCCTGTTTACGCTCTGCTCCGCCGTTTATCTTTACATGACCAAGCATGCCAGGAGGGCGGCCTATCTGGTCGCCGCCGTTATCGCAGGAACGATTTTGTCGAACTCGCTGAAACTTGGTTTTGACCGCCCGCGCCCGGATCTGGTGCCGCATGCAACCGAAACCCTGACATCCAGTTTCCCCAGTTCCCACTCCATGATGTCGGCAATCGTTTATTTGATCCTCGGCGCGCTTCTGGCGCAGGCGCAGGCCAGCCGTAAACTGAAAATCTATTTCCTGAGCATAGCCGTATTCCTGACCTTGATCGTCGGCATCAGCCGCATCTATCTCGGCGTTCACTGGCCAAGCGATGTCATGGCCGGATGGCTGGCGGGGCTTGTCTTCGCCTGCGCGTTCTGGACGGGTGAACGGTGGCTGTTAAAGCGCGCTCAAGGCGACAATCCAGCATAAAATAGCCAGCAAGCGGCTGACGAGCACGGCGGCACTGCCGATATCCTTGGCTTTCATGGCAAGGGCGCTGCGTTCGGGGCTGGCTTTATCGGTTACCGCCTCGATAGAGCTGTTTACCGTTTCCACAATGACCATCGGAAACAAACTCGCGACCATCAGCAGCCACATGAAAATCGTTTCATTGCTGACAAAATAAATGATGGTGGCGATCACGCTGCCGGCGCAGAACTGCCAGAACGTATTCCGCCATGAGCGGTCCTCGGTAAAAGCGAGTTTTAGCCCGTTACAGGAATTCTTAAAGGCTTTGAAGGGATGGATCATTTATTCTCGCTTTTATGATGTTGGAGGTAGTCAGCAGGAAAACACAGATCGGCCACTTGTAGTTCCGGACAATTGATATCGTTTTCCCCTCGATTGAGTTTTTCTTTGGCTTCCTTGGCGATCTGGTCATACATGCGGCGGAAGGCCTGAAACTCATCCTCGTCGAATTTCTCAATATCCATCAAGGCCAGATGCGCCCCTTCCGTCGCCCTGATCAATTCATCGAGCTTTAAGTGAATGGCTTCGGAGTCGCGGTTTTGCGTGCTCTGGATCAGGAAAACCATCAAAAAGGTAATGATCGTCGTACTGGTATTGACCAGAAGCTGCCACGTATCGGAAAACCCGAAGATCGGGCCGGACAGTCCCCATAGGGCAATCAGAAGGATAGCGGTGATAAAAACCGCGGGGTGGCCTGCGGCTTCTGCGATGCGCTGCGAAATCCTGACGAATAAATCTCTTAATTTCATATGTTTATATCCTCCGGTAGACCGTATCATGTAGCGGAACAAATACCATATTCAACTGTTTATGTAGGCAAGTTATATTTGAAAGGACCATTTATATGAAAAAATATATTCTCCCCCTCGCAATTGCCGGTATCGCCCTCGCTTCCGCCGCCAATGCTGAAACGACAGTAACCAAAACGACCGATCCGGTGACTGGCACGACGACAACGACGACTTTCACCCGCCAGACGGACACAGACCCCCGCGTCAAAACAGTTCGCACCGAACAGCAATTCGTAACTTACGCTTACAGCCGCTGGGACCAGAATGGCGACGGATACATTACGCCTGATGAGTGGGATACGAATGTTACGACATGGTACGGCCCGGGCGTCACCACTTATAAAGATTATGCGAGCTGGGACCGCAATCATAACGGCAAGCTGGACGCTCAGGAATTCGGGCGCGTTATGAACGAGACCGATCTCTATAAAACATGGAATGTCGAAACTGTAACGACACCGGCAAGCGCAACAGTAGATTCTACTTTTGCAACTTACGACCTGAACGGCGACGGCTCCATCACGCCGAGCGAATGGGCGCAGGCGCACGGTAAATAAATAATCATCTCAAAATTAAAAAACCCCGCTTTAAAGCGGGGTTTTTGTATTTCCGAAGAAAGCGGCAAATTACTTGCCAACTGCTTCTTTCAATTCTTTCGCTGCGCGGAAAGCAATTTTCTTTTTCGCAGGAATTTTGATTTGTTCGCCAGTCGCTGGGTTACGGCCCATGCGAGCTGCACGTTTTTTAACTTGAAGAATACCAAGACCAGCCATACGGATACGGTTGCCTTTTTTCAGGTTCTTAACGATCAGCGCAACCATTTCATCAGAAATCAGGTTAGCTTGCTTTTTTGTCAGTTCATGCTTTTCAGCAACTTCAGCAGAGATTTGCTTCAGTGTTACTGTTGGGCTTGTAGGTGTTTTAGCTGTTGCTGCCGCTTTCGCTGGAGCTTTTTTTGCTGCTGTAGCCATGTTCTATAGTCTCACTTTTGAGGTTAGAAGTTGTTTAAACAGGTACACAAAAATGCTGAAAATAAAGCGGTTTTAAAGCTCGCTTACGAATCAGATAACCTTGCGTATGGATGATTCATGCCAGAATTCCAGAGTCGCGTCGAATACAAAATGCATGAAAAAGCTTATTTTACAGGGTTTATGTGCATTTTTAGCTGTGAAAAGCCTTATTTTTAACCTTGCATACGAATTTAAACCCTAATATTCGCCATTCAAAGAATGTGTACAGGCTTTTTAAAACATGATAAAAATTGACTGTTTCTGAGAGCAGACAGCCTTACTCTTATATAATAAGAGCGGCATTTGCTTTTGGGGGACTTACACTCAACTGAACTAATAAGGTGATCTAATGGCTAAAGGTAAAGTAAAATGGTTTAATACCCAAAAAGGTTTTGGGTTCATCGTTCCTGACGATGGCGGCAAGGATATATTCGTCCATATCTCCGCAGTTGAGCGTTCCGGCCTGAAAGGCCTGGCTGAAAATCAGGCAATCGAATACGACCTTCAGACAGAAAAAGGCAAAACAGCCGCTGTTAATCTGAAAGTTTAAGTAACCGTACTTTCCCTTAAACTCCATCCGGTTTATGCTCATTGCATAAATGGATGGAGTTTTTTAATGCCCAAAGCAAAGCCTGCCCCGAATAATTTTTCAGCCCTTCAATACCCGCAAGTTTTGGTTGCAAAACCTAAAACAAAAGCCGTTCCCGTCTATCTGGTCTATGAACGCGATTTCGATAAATGGTTTAAATCACAGCCGAAAGCCACGCAAAGCTCCCTTCTCGCCCAAGGCTTCAAAGGCGGCGCCAGTCATGTAAGTATTTCATATAAAGATGCTTCCATAGAATCCGTCTATGTAGGTGTCGGTTCATCGATAAGCCTGTACAGCTTCGCTTATGTCGTCGACCAGATTATGAAGTCTGCCGCGCAGGAAACTTACGATACCGAATTCTCGATCGATGACAATTCTCTCTCCATAGAAGATTTGGAAAAAGCCTGTATCGGCTGGTCGCTCGCTGCCTATAAATTCGATGCTTATAAGAAGAACCCGAAGAAATATCCGCGCCTCGTCTGGCCCAAAGGCGTTGACAAGAAACGTGTCGAGTCATTTATCCAATCAATCTCTCTCATCCGTAACCTGATCAATCTTCCGGCGAATGATTTAGGGCCTGAAGAACTTGCAGACACAGCACGTCAGGTTGCAGTTGCTCAGAAAGCGACATTCAAAGTTATCGAAGACAAGAAACTTCTGACCTCGAATTTCCCGATGATCTATGCCGTGGGGGATAGTTCCGAACGCCGCCCGCGTTTGATCGATATCACATGGGGCAAAACAACCGATCCGAAACTAACCATCGTCGGCAAAGGCGTTGTCTTCGATACAGGCGGCCTCGATATCAAGCCAAGCTCGGCTATGCTTCTGATGAAGAAAGACATGGGCGGCTCGGCTATGGCTTTGGGCTTGGCATGGATGATCATGTCTTTAAATCTTCCTGTGCGCCTGCGTGTTCTTATTCCCGCGGTTGAAAACTCGATCTCGGGTATCGCCTACCGCCCGGGCGATGTTTTGCGTTCGCGCCAAGGTTTGACCGTGGAGATTGGCAATACCGATGCCGAAGGCCGCCTTGTCATGGCTGATTGCCTGACACTGGCCTGCGAGGAAAAGCCGGATCTCCTGATGGATTTTTCGACGCTGACCGGCGCAGCCCGCACCGCCCTTGGCTTCGATATCCCTGCCATGTTCTCAAATAACGACGAGATAGCTATAGAGTTGCAAAAAACATCTTTGAATGTGGAGGACCCGCTCTGGCAGCTTCCTCTCTGGGCACCGTATAAGAACGATATATCGTCTTCCATTGCCGACTTGAATAATGCCGGAAACAACCCCGCAGGCTCCATCACCGCAGCCTTGTTTTTGCAGAGTTTCGTCACAAATAATACTGACTGGGTTCATATCGATCATTACGCGTGGGAAGCGTCCGGCAAGCCGGGCCGCCCGCGCGGCGGCGCCGATACAGGGATGCGGGCCGCGTTTGCGTATCTGGAAAAGCGATATAAGAAGAAGAGTAAAAAATGAGATTGAATTTACTGTCATTGCGAGGAGGCTTCTGCCGACGCGGCAATCCATACGATGCCGCGGCTTCTCCAACGCCTGGATTGCTTCGCTTCGCTCGCAATGACGTTGCTCTTATTATTGTACTGGCATTGACCGCCTGCGCGTCGCCGACATTTGAAATGTCGCCTGCGCAAGTTGCAGGCCTGTCCGACGATCAATTGTGCAAATACAAAAACAATTATAGGGATGAGACCAAGCTGGAGCTTGAGATTTCAAAACGCAATCTGAATTGCGACCGTTTTTACCGCGCTTGCCTCGCTCAAGGCAACCAGCCCGGCACGAAGGCGATGGATTTCTGTCAGGACGTTTTGAGAGAGAACGAGCGTTTGCGTTACGATAACGACCGCCCATGGCGGCATGAAAGCGGAATCGGTATTTATAATACAATACCGCTAAGGCACCGCTAACTCCTTCTCCCTCCGGGAGAGGGTTTTTAAAGTCTCTCTCGCAAATTCAGGCAGCGTATCATCACGAGCGCCCATAACAACAATGCGGTCGCCGCTTTCAGCTATTTCCGCCAGCGCCGGAATGATTTCGTCGCGCGATGAAAACCAGTTCGCATTCACGCCATTGGCATTTAAATCCTCGACAAAAATCTGCGCCGTATAGCTGCGGTCGGCTGTCCCGCCGAGATACAGAACCTCCGGCATAAACACCCCGTCTTCCGGCCCCAAGTATTTCCTGAAGCTTTCGATCAATTCCCGCCGCATCAATTTCAGCGGCCCGTAGCCATGCATCTGGAATATAATGAGCAGACGCCCGGGAAATTCTTTCAGCGTTTGCAAACTGGCTTCGATTTTATCCGGGTTGTGCGCGAAATCGTCGATAATCGTGATCCCGTTCTTAGACCCGACAATCTCCATGCGGCGCTTCACCCCTTTGAAGCCGGAGAGTATTGAACAAGCCTTTGCCGTATCAATGCCCAAAGCCGTTGCCGCGCAGATAGCCGCCAGCGCGTTCGACAAATTGTGCCGCCCCGGCACGTTCAGACTTAAATCGAATTTATCATTGATCCGGCAATCCAGACCATCTTTGCGCGTTTTGATATCGCCGGCCCATAGGGTGGCCGTTTTGTCAGACAAAGAATATGTCACGGCTTCTTCGACATGACTTTCCCAAAGCTTGCGGACTTCTTCATTGTCGATATTTAAAATTGCGTGTTGCGCCTTACCGATAAAATTACCGAACAGCATGCGCAATTCTTCGACAGATTTATGATCAAGGGAAATGTTATTCAAAACGGAAATAGTCGGATTATAAAGCTCGATAGAACCGTCACTCTCATCAGCCTCGATGACGAATACATCCTTATCGCCCGAGAGCGCGGTCGCATAAGGATTATCATCGCTGGCAAAATTGCGAAATACCGCCCCATTCATCACCGTCGGATTTTTTTCCATTTCATGCAGGATATAGCCCAACATTCCTGTTGTCGTGGACTTGCCGGAAGTCCCCGCAATTGCAATACGCTGCTTCGCCCGATTGAAGAACTGCGCCAGCAATTCAGCGCGTTTTAAAATCAGAATATTCTTCTCAAGCGCAACTTTGACTTCAGGAATAGAATTCTCAATCGCCGAAGAAACGACCAAGATCATATCGTTTTTCAATCCACTTCCATCTTGCGCCGACAGCTTTATTCCCTGGGATTTTATATAGTCGAATTTTTCCGGCGTGCGGCCCTGATCGTAAGAGCGGTCGGAGCCATATATCTCATATCCCTGCCCTTGCAGGATGATCGCCAGCGGCAGCATCCCGCTCCCGCCGATACCGCAGAAAAAATATTTATGTTGTTTACTCAATGATGGCAAAACAAAATCCTTTGCTATTAATTGTCATCGCCTGAATGACGAAGTCATTCTAAGGCGATCCACAGTCGCCGGATGTCATGGCGGATACATCGCTGGATTCCCCTAGAATTGCTTTGCAATTCGGGGAATGACGCCGATGATTTTATTTTTTAACGCCGGGATCGTAAATGGCCTTGCGCTCTTCGCGCTCGGTTTCGAATTCCTGTTCGCGGTTGAATTCTTCAAAAGCGCGCCTGCGCTTTTCAGCAGCTTCGGCTTCGCCGGGAAGCGCATTTTTCTTCGGACCCATATATTCGATACCGATCGTTTTCGGATCGATGCCGCCACCTGTTTCATAACCGGGCGGCAGGCTGTCTTTGGCCACGGTATCCGACATATCGATCGTAATTACATCAGGATATTTGAAAAAGGCGCGCGAATAAGCATCATAGGTCACGCCCGGCGCTATACCATTCGTGACGTTGGCGGCAACGTAAGGCTCGACGCCCGTGACAATTTCGAATTTCTTGTGGCGATTACCCGGCGCGAAACAATCGGCTTCGAGATTAAGGCGGGAGCGTTTCATCCAGATGCGTTGTGGCGGGTAAACTTTATAGGATAATTCTTCGCTTTTCAGCATACACATGACGTCTGTTGCACCGACTGCTTCAAAGGTGACTTCCTGCGATGACCCTTCCAGCAAAGTGGCACAGGACACAAGGCCGGTTGCAGCAAAAGCAGCG
>QFOT01000046.1 GCA_003241285.1 Micavibrio aeruginosavorus | reverse complement strand
AAATTATCTCTGAAAGTTACAAAGTTCTAGATGATCCTTATATAACGCAAGCCCAAATAAATTTTCGCTCGCGGTTATGGAGCTTTCTTGTGCCGGCCGAACTTATGGCGGGTCATAACGATGAGGCCATCAGATTATTATCTAAGGAGATTGTATTTGGTAATACTTATCCGGATTTCAGACTAAGGGATAAAATTATTAATGACACTGCAGAGTGGTTTATTCATCGTGGAGAATATGAATGGGGACGCAAAGTGTATGCAAAAGATGCGCATTATAAACCTTCTGGCTTCGAAGCTAGGCGGTACGAAGTTAATCGGCTTATACTCGCTAACACATTGGAAGATTTTAATATTTCAGTGAGCTTTCTTCAACATGCTGTAGAAGAAAAAGAACTAACCTCGCTATTCGATCTTTTGCCTAAAGAAGAGCTTTTACGCCTGTCGCAGCTTTCATCAAAACGCGGATATCACCATGAAACAACAGATCCGGCTGATGCATTCTTCTTATCATTAGGCAAGATGGCATTCACGCGTTCCTGGTTGCTGGGGGATGAGGATATGATGGTTAAAAGCGCTTTGGGTCTTGAAAATATTGATCTAAGTGGAGATAAAAGCCTTTTAAATGCGCTTGATGGGGATGATATGGACATGACGCTTTTTTTCCTTCGGCATCCCCGCATGCGGCCCTATGGAGTAAACTTTGATTTACAGCAGGGCTGGCTATCATCAACGATCGATGTTTATAATCATAATGATAATAATTGGTGGTGCAATTATAAGCCTGATATTGCAGGTCTTGAGGATGCGTGGTCTTTTATCAAGTACAATGATTATAATATAAATTCTGCGATTACAGTTGATAAAGAACTGTTTGCAAAAGAGCGAAGGGCCGCCATTCTAGCCCATCCGGCTGTTCACCTCATCGATCAGGGTGAGATTAATAGACTGGCAGAGATTCCTAATGCGCCTGAATATCTATCCAAGAAAGTAATCGCAGCAGCAGGGTTAAAACATTATTTTCTTAAGGCGTTATTGGGGGAGGATAAGCGAATTCCGGAAGCTCTTCATCTTTCTGTCCGTGCAACGAGGTATGGTTGCAATAGAGATGGAAAGCATGGAGATTATTCTTATAAGTCTTTCAAAATATTGCATCAGTCTTATAAAGATTCGGTATGGACAGCGGCAACACCATATTGGTTCAACTAAGCTGCTTTTGATCGATATTTCTTCAAGCCGAAATGAAGGGCGAGGATGATGGTGATCCATAGAGCAATGCCGCAGCCAAGATAGATGGCGGTTTTTTGCGAGGGTTCGAGAAAAAGCTGGACCAGAGAATCTCCGACAACGGCACGCGCGATGCCGCCGGGCCAGAAGGCAAGGAAAGTGCCGATAATATAATCGAGATAGCGAAGCGAGGTAATGCCCGCCGCCATGTTGAAAATACCGAACGGTGCCATCGGTACGAGGCGCAGTATCGCGATGCCGATAATGCCTGAATCTGCGAGCTTGGCGTCGATTTTAGAAAGGCGCGGTCCGCTCAGTAATTTCTTCAATCCTTTATCGCGCCCGAAACGCCCGATAAAGAAAAAGACGGTGGCGCTTAAAAGAGAGCCGGACATGGCATAGACGAAACCCCAGACGGGGCCGAAGACCATAGCAGTGGCGAGGTTCATCACGATAATCGGAAACATAACGACGGAGCTTAAAAGGTAGAGCCCGAGAACGATAGGGAAAGACCAGCCGGTCGAACGCGCAGTTTCCAGCAAATCGCGCACCATGTCGCGTAATTGTTCCACGTCCTGAAAGACGAAGAAGAGAGTTGCGATCACCGACAGAACAAAGACGGCTGCAGCGGCGTAGAGAAGCTTTGAATGGGCGTTTGTTTCAGACATCGCAGGCATATAGGATTAAATCAGGATGAGGCAAATGACAGAAAAATTTAAGCCCGTTTCTTTTGCGGTTTTTCTTCCGTGAATTTTTCAGTCCCGGGACAGTGCCATTTATTTGCCAGCCTATGCAGGTCGTCGAGGATCTTGTTCAGTTCAAGCCCGCGCTCTGTCTGGCTGTAGGTGACTTTCGGCGGAATGGTCATTTCCTGTTCGCGGTGGACGATACCTGCCTCTTCCAGCATACGCAGCCTTTCGGTGAGCATCTTGGAGGAAATGCCCGGCATTTGTTTCTTAAGCTGGCCGAAGCGCATCTCGCCATTGGAATGAAGCTGCCACAATATATAGGTCGTCCACGGCCCCATCAGAATGCGCAAAAGCCCGTCCATCGGGCAGGAAGTATCGGAATAATCTTTTTTTGTTGTCATGACTGTCAGTGCTTGTTGGAGGTTTCCGCCTGGTAACTAGTAACGCAAAAGTGCCTACTTCAATCTTTTTCGGCGCTCTGTATATAATCCTTACATAGTTACTTTTATATATCAAGTATTAAATGGAGATCAAAAATGTCAGTTAAAACAGCGATTGTTTATCATTCAGGCTACGGCCACACAGAGGTTGTCGCCAAGGCGGTTGCCAGGGGCGCAGGCGAAAAAGGCGCAGCGCAATTAATTCCGATCAGCGCGGAGGGTAAGATTACCGACGCGGAATGGGCGGCGCTCAAAGACGCCGATGCGATTATCTTCGGCGCGCCAACCTATATGGGAGCCGCTTCCGCGCAGTTCAAGATTTTCGCCGATGCGTCATCAAAGCCCTGGTTCACCCAAGAGTGGAAGAACAAAGTATCGGGCGGTTTCACCAATTCGCATTCCTTAAGCGGTGATAAACTCGCAACGCTGAAACAGTTTTCGATTTTAGCGGCGCAGCACGGCATGATCTGGGTATCGCTTGGAGAACCTGCCGCACAACAGGAGGGCGAGGCGCATCAGCGCGGGGGACATCAGGTCAACCGGCTTGGATCTTTTTTAGGTGTCATGACGCAAGCGGAGAATGTCGCACCGGAAGGATCGATCCCAGAGGGCGACTTGAAAACCGCCGAGATTTACGGCGCAAGAGTTGCGGGCATCGCGGCGAAGCTTGCAGCCTGACGCACGGGGATCCTGTCCAGCCTGTATGGGAAACCTTGTGTTTTCCATGCAGACCACAATTCTTTAAAAGACGAATGAAGATCAGGATCACCCAAGGCTTTTTCGGTTCTGGCCGAAACGGCTTGTGTTATTTTTAAAACATCGCCGGGGCTGGCCTTTAAAGATTCCCGCGTAAGGTCGCGCGTGAAATCCTCAAGATGCATGTTGACGAGACAGGCCGAAGCAGAAGCAGAAATTTTTCCGATCAAATTATCGACTTTGTCGTCGATAGGAAAATGGGGGTTTTCGAAGGTGAATTTAACAGGCTGGGCGACAATCGTGAAGTCGCTCGCCGGAGCCATGGTGTTCATTGGAATATCCTTACGCAAGAGTAAAACCGCAAACGCCGAAGCGCTATTTGTTTTCCAGCATAGAAAAACTCTCAGGATATTGCGAAACATAAAGAAGCTGCGCCGCAGCTAGTGCGGCGCGGTATTTAAGGTTATTTACGGCGCGAGGTTAAGGCTCAGCTTGGTTGAAATGCGGGAAGTATCTCCGGCGATCTCAGCGCCTTCACGCGGAGAGATATAAGTTGATCCTTCCAGCTCGGTCTTGACGGCGATGGCAGTTTTTTCCGCCGCCTTTGCCGCCTGTCCGAATTCATCCGAGTTTTTAATGATATTGCCAATTACATCACTCTTGATCCCGTGATTTGGAAGTTCGGGAGATGAGATTTTCAAACTATCCAGAGGCGACATGCGCGATATGTCGGCGGCGGTGGCATTGGGCAGGTCTATACCGCTATTCACGATGCCCTTAAGATCGGCCCGCGCTTCGCGCAACGTAGCGACATTCTTATCGAGATGATCGTGCTTTAGATGATCTGTCATCAGCTTATCAATCGAGTTTTTCATCTGGGCATCGGTCATGAAAGTATTAGCGGCATGAACCTCGCCTTTTGCATCTCTAATGCTTGTTCGGAAAACCGCGCCCGGTTCCCCCTTATGCTCTACAAACTGTAGGGGCTTCAAAACGCCGACATCGCTTTTCTGTTCGGCGGCTTGCTTAAAACTCTGCGGTAGAAGATTGGTTGGCGCTTTGCCCATTAGTACACCCTCATTTATAATTAATTCTTATTTGTTCCCATAATATTTGATCGGGGTTAATAAAAGCTGAACCCTGCCATGATTTTTTTCAAAATAGTTTCAGGGAGGAGAATCGGATATATTGCGGCGCAATAATAATGTTTTCAGGGAATTACTTCGTGCTTCGTAAAAAATATATGACCGTTACCGCGCTAGGTGCGCTCGTCACATGCGGATCCGCCCAGCCTTTGCCGCAATCCGCCCCTGTTCCGGCGCAATGCAAAATGGACCTGCCTCAGGTCGAAACGCTCAGTAATTCGCAAGGTCCGGTATCCGGGCCTTTTTCTTTGGCCGGAAACGAAAAAGGCGAGGTGACGGTTTTGTCGATGAATGTCCAGCGCCTGCCTTTCAAGGCCAATCCCGATTACCGCGACGACCGCGTAGCCTGTCTGTCGAAATTATCGGAGAAATTCGATCTCGTCGCCTATCAGGAAAATTTTATGGGATGGGCTGAAAACGAGGAAGCGCAATCGCGCCTGTATACGAGATTCAATTCCGGCCTCTCCATCAGCGGCCATGTGCGCTTCACTGCCAAGGACGAGAAAATGTATTCCAAATGCAACGGGCTGTTCGGCGAAAAGAATGACTGCCTCGCCCATAAAGGCTATCAGCAAATCGAAATGAAGGGCATTCCCGTTTTCAATACGCATCTCGATGCCGGCGACTCACTGAACGATATAATGACGCGTGAATTGCAACTGGCGGAGATATTGCTGGCCCTGCCTGCAGGGGGCAGGGTGATCGTGGTGGGAGATTTCAATTTGAAAAGAAACCGCGCGGAAGACGAAGCCAATTACCGAATGTTTTTATCGGAAAGCGGTCTTCGGGAGATTGCGCGCAGCGCCGACGGCGTCGATGTCATACTCGGGCGCGGCGTCAGCGCAAAATCCATCGGCACGGTCGGTAATAATCTGCTCAGCGATCATAAGGGGCTGGTGGCCCGTCTTGATATCAGTCAGCCGTGAAAGCAGAAGCGTGAAAGAAGACTCTTTCACGTGACGCATGGCCGGGGCGTTTGTGAAGCGTCGCGCCGCACATCATCGTGACGCTATGAAGCGGCGCAGGCTTCGCTGCTTCGCTGAATTGTGGCGCGAGCCTCTCGATATGCATCAAAATACAGCTGTTATGCTTTTCATCCATTTCAAGATCAAGAATATGGCGGCTGTCTGGGTCGCGGCTGATAATATCGAGCGTATCTTCATGAGAAACGATCATCGTCCCGGCTTCGTCCGAGGCGAGATATACTCTTTTGCGCGGTTCGAAAAGATAATCAGGATGCATCCTGTCAACACGCTCCAGCACCATTTCGTTGAAATGCCGGTGTGCGCGGAAATTCCATTCCTGCGGCGACGGCAATTCGATTTGACGGTCAAACGCCAAGGTCGCTGCGGCAGCTTCGAGCATTTCGGCAGGGGGTTTCTGCCCGTAAGACGGTGTCCAGAACGCGCTTTGCTGCAGGGAAGAAAACACATCGAGATTTTGCAAAGCTCTCACAGTCAGCGGCAAGGGGACGCTGTAGACATCGCCATAGGTCCGGGCGCAGTGAAGCTGACGCAATAAATCCTTACTCATACCAAAGGTTTTACAGAATTTTGTTTCCTGCTGTCAAATTCGGCAAAGAAAAACCCCGGTTGCCCGGGGTTTTGAAAAGACTAGAAGTGATAGGCAAGGCCGAGGCGAAGATCGTTGGAGTCAGGATCAAGGCCGTTATCGTCTTCATAGAATGTATGGGAGTAATCGAGGCGGACGCCGAAATTGCCGTAGGCGACAAATTCAGTTCCGATACCGAGTTCGAAACCGTCAAGATCGGTTCCTTCGAATTCCGTGCGTCTCCAGCCGAAGATACCATACGGATTCAGGCCGTGAGCATATTCATTGATGAAAGACAGGCCCGGACGGAACGATACACCCCATTCGTTTTCTTTGTCGAAATCGCCGTCATCGGCTTCGGACCAGCCGTAGAAGCCTTCAACCGCACCATTGAGGCCAAGGCCGAGACGGTTAACGGTTTTGTCGAGGATATAGTCGATCTTGTAACCAGCAAATACACCGTAATCGAAACCCTGTACATTGCCCGCGCCGGATACATCGGCATCCGTCCAGTCATAGCCGCCATAAGCACCGGCATAAAGACCGGACAGGGAGGAGAGGGAACCTTCACGGTTATCTGTATAGGTTTCGGCTTTTGCCGGCGTTGCGGCAACGGCGATCAGGCAAGTGCCGAGCATAAGGAGTTTCTTCATTGTAATTTTCTTTCAGTCAAGTGATTGGACAGTGTTTTGCGAACAAAGTTCCGGTCAAAACATTCCCCTGGTTTTTGAGAAGGTTTTTAACTGTTGTGGATTTGCAACAGTCATCACTTTGCCAGGCTCGACGCGGCTTCTTTCGCATGCAGCACGGCGGCGTTAACCTGTTCGGCGGCGGCGACGATCTGCGAGATGCTTTCGGTTACGTCCGATACTGCCTGTGAGGCGATCTGCATATTCGACGACATGTCCTGCGCAACGGCGGATTGTTCCTCAACGGCCCCGGCGACGCTGGTCACGTAATTTCTGACCTTGTCGATGGAGTTGCGGATCGTATCGAGGGATTCCACCACGTTTTTTACGACGGTCTGCACGCCATTAATTTCAGTGCTGATCTGCGACGTGGCATCGGAGGCCTGCCCGGCGAGATTTTTGACTTCATTGGCAACGACGGCAAATCCTTTCCCGGCCTCGCCCGCGCGCGCCGCTTCGATCGTGGCGTTGAGCGATAAGAGATTTACCTGATTGGCGATATTCTGGATCAGTTCGACAATGCCGTTCATGGCCTGCGCCGCCGTTTCAAGTTTTTCCGTTTCATGGACGGCGGATAAAACTTTTTCATAGGCGTCATCGGCTTCGGTTTTCGATTTGCTCATATTCTGCGAAATTTCCTGCACGCTGGCATGCAGCTCTTCCGCGCCGCTCGCCACGGCCTGAACATTCGATGTCGTCTGGGAGGAGGAGCTGGAGGCGCTGCCGGATTGATGGCTGACCATCTGCACAGCCTGATCGATCTCCTCCATATTCTGGTCCATCAAATTCTTTACGTTCTTCAGAAGATCGATCTGGGAGGTGATGTCGGTTGCATATTTGACAACCTTGAACGGTTTGCCGTTCATGTCGAAAATGGGATTATAGGAAGCCTCGATCCATACTTCCTTACCGCCTTTGCCGATACGGCGGTATTGCGCAGCTTTGAACTCACCACGCGCAAGGGAGGCCCAGAATTCGCGATAGGCCGGAAGGGCAGCTTCTTTCGGATCGACGAACATCGAGTGATGCTGGCCCGCGATCTCGTCAGACGTGTAGCCGAGAGTATGAAGAAAATTCTCATTGGCTTTCAGGATCGTGCCGTCGAGTTTGAATTCGATCACCGCTTGCGATTTATTCACCGCCGCCAGTTGCCCTTCATAATCGGCATTTCTGAGCTTGTCCCGCGTAATCTCGGTAGCGAATTTAATGACTTTGACGGGGCGTCCGTTCTTGCCGAGAATGGGATTATAAGAGGCCTCGATCCAGATTTCCCTGCCGCCTTTGCCGATGCGGCGGTATTGCCCGGATTGAAACTCGCCGCGATTAAGCCTTGCCCAGAAATCCCTATAGGCGTCATTCCGCTCCAGCGGGTCGACGAATATGGAATGGTTTTTGTCGAAAATCTCATCGAGCGAATACCCGACCGCATCAAGGAAATTTTTGTTGGCATTAATGATCGTGCCATCCATTTTAAATTCAATGACGGCTTGCGATCTGTCGAGGGCGTCGACGATGAAAGAGCATTCGGAAGGCGGGCGGGTTAAATTCTTGCGGGCAAAAGCCAGTACGTTGGGCATGGGTTTATCCTTTTGGTATGAGGGTAAGCCCTAATCTGAAGATTCGTGATTAAAAGAATCTGAAGAACACGCAAGTGTGTATGTGCAATTTAAATTACGAAATATAACATGCCTTCGCATGCAATTTTATTCTATGCTTTTGGCATTTTCTTGCTTTTATATTCGCGCACCCAGAGAAAGATCGTTGCCAGCCAGATAAAGCCGAAGATAATGCCGACCACTAAATCGGTGGTCTGGTCTGACATATAGATACCGAGTTTTTCCGTGAGATAATTGATATAGCCGTATTCAAGATCGGTTTCGCCGCGCAGCGTGCGCACATTCCATGCCCAATCAGTGACAGGGCAATAACCGATATTCTTGCCTATCATCGGGCCAATCGCCAGCCAGCAAAGTGTTACGACGCACAGCAGCAGCCGATGAAATTTACGCGTGGCCTTTGCGATCCAGCCGAAACACAGCATAAAGACAATTGCGAAATGCAAAATATTCAAAAACCAGTCGAGGATAAGAAGCAGGGAAGGGGACATGAGTTCTAAACAGTAAAGTCCTTGCGATAAAAACGATATTCGTGAGGCGTGCCATCGGCTTTGCTGAAGCCTGCTTTAATAGCATCGCCTTCCTGGCGGTAGCCGCAATGCTCGTATAGATCCGAACATTCCCATGTCCCGGTCGGGGCGAGAATGCGATGAAGGCGGCTTTGCTTTGCAAAAACATCGATCAGTTCCATCATGTCGCGGCCATGGCCTTTGCGACGATGCTCGGGTTCGACATACAGATTAGTAATAAGCGCGGAAAATCCCTCGCGGCCTGTCAATGTAGCCTGCGCATAAATAACCCGCGGCTCGAGCGGCGCTGGAGGTTTATCCTGTGAAACAAGATTTGGAACGTCGCGCGACGCGATTTCAAAATGTTTATGAAACGCGCTTAAATCCGGCAGGCCCTGTTCGACGGCGTAATTCCCCATATTGCGGGAAAGATAATCCGCATTGCCGGGGGTGACAGATTGAATACGCGCAAAGCCGTTCATGATTTATTTCTTTGGAATGACGTTATGGTCGACAACGCCGGGCGTTGCTGCGCGAAGTTCGAATTCCTCGCCTCTGGGCGGCGGCGGATCACCGGCGCAGGCGGCAAGAAGAAGGGTTGCGAATAGCGGCAGGTAATACTTCATGGAAATCTCTTTTTTGTTGTGGTGGACATAATATGCTTCTCAAGGGATTAAAGACAATATTAAAAAATTCAGGAACCGTTCAGCCTGACCTTCGTTGGCAAAGCACTCCAATTGAAAGGAATTATAATGACTAAATATGCAACTTTTAGAAATTTACTGGCCGGAGGCGCCATTTTATTCGCCGTGACAATGGCGGCGCAGGATGCTTCCGCGCAAGTAGGAGAGCGCCGGGGGGTAGCGATTGATTCAAGAGCTGTCGGAACGGCTGGAAGTCCAAGCTCCGGCACGATTGGCGCCGATACATCGGTTAGCACAACAGCGCCAGCTTCAGGCGGCACTTATAACGGCGGTACGCAAGGCGGTGTTTCCGGCACAGCGGGAAGCAGTGTCGGGACATCGGGTTCGACCGGCAGCAGCGTAACCGGATCATCGGTTGGAGGGGCGACTTCCCCAAGTGCGGGCGGCAGCCTTTCCGGCAGTACGTCCGGCTCGTCTAGCGGCGGTGCAGGTGGTTCCGTAGGCGGATCAGCCGGAGCATCCGGAAGCGCCGGCGGTTCAGCAGGCGGCGGAATGTAATCATAATATTAAAAAAACCCCGGATCCTCCGGGGTTTTTTATTTCCGCTTCTTATTTATTCTTCGGTTCGTTGGCTTTCTTTGCGACAGCTTCTTCCAGCTCGTCTTCGAATTTTTCACGGTCGATCGGCATACAGGCCGATAAGGCCTCGGCGCGGTTGTAGCGGCAGCGGACGCCTTTTTTATCCGTCACCCAGCAGCGGTAGCGGCGGCGCGTGGCAATCAGCCCGTCGCCTATATCGGTTCCTTCGCGGGCGATATCGAAAGTTTCACCCTTGGCGTTCGTCAGCTTGCAGGCATATTTGGCGACGACCTCGGCCTTGATGGTCTTGGTCCATTCAGGCGGCGGCACTTCGTCATATTCTTTTTTCTTCGTTCCCTGCGCCAGTACAGGTGCGGAGATCAGTAGGGCCAGCAGTGAAATTAGCGCGATATATTTCTTCATGAGCCTATAAGACATGATCCAAAGCCGCATGGCAACTATCATTGCGGCTATTTAGAAGACGGGTCAAAAATACGGGCGCGCATGAAGCGGCGCGTTGGATCGGTGTTCCCCGGCATGAAATGAATAGTAGCGCCGGACATAACGCTTAATTCCTGTACGCGGATCGGCGTTGCGGCGCGTGAGAATTTCTCTCTCAAATTCTCCCGCGCATCTGAAAATTCCCGGTAGAATTTCGGGTCGGCGAATTCCGTGTCGAGAACGCGCGGCGCGTAAAGATTAAACAAAGCGAGCGTATTATCGTGCGACACGACATAGGTCGGGCTGGAAGAGGCATAGAAATAAAGACGCAGGCGCGGCATGGTCGCGCCGTCGACATGGGGCGCGCAGATGACGGGACTCATGATTTTGGTATAGGGGCTGCGGAATTCGAACTGGATTCTCTTCCTGGCGTCGTCGAAACCGCTGATCGCGTCGAGATCGCCGACGGCTTCCATCACTTCGCGTAAATCCGGATCGATGGCCTGCTTCGGCCATAGCTCTTCGCCGCGTTCGTCCGTATTTATGGTCAGGGACAAAACGCCGTTATTGGCGTCGGTCTGAAAATTATTGATCGCTTCATTGCGGCACACGAGCGGCGAGGATACGGGCATCGGCAGGCGGTAAATATCGCGCAAGGTTTTCGCCTCTTTCAATCCGCCGATAATTTCATGGGCGGGTTTCATCGGCACAGATGACGAAGACGGGGAGGAAGGGGGAAAAGGCAGGGGACCGGTACTCAACATGGCGCTTCGTTTAAAGAAGTTCTTTGCCGCTGTCAAAATTAACCGCCTTTAATCAGCTGTTTTAATAACCGGGGCAAGTTTTTAATCAAAAGTTTGCTTTCCGTAAGACTCTATGATAGAACTCTTTGCATTAGAAAAATTGAGCTGAAAGGGCATTTTTATGACAGCTGTTAAATCTTTGACATTGGCCGCACTGGCAACTTTATCCATTCTGGTTGCAGCTGGACCAGCCTCCGCTGTTACGGGCCGCACTGCTGGCGCCGGCGCGACAAACGGCGTTGCGACAGCCGATACAATGACATCTTCCAAGGAAGAAAAAATCAAGAATATGAACGATTACAGCCCGGCAGCCGGCGCAGAAGCTCCATCTTCCGAGCAAGGCATCCAGGCTATCGAGCCAAAGAAACCATCCGAGCCGAAAAAAGCTTTCCGCACGACAACAGGCCGTACAGCGGGCGCGGGCGTTTCTTACTAAGAATTTCCTGACGAGATTTTTTGTAAGAAAGTTATTTCTGAATTTAAAAATCCCCTTCCTCGCGAAGGGGATTTTTTTACGTTCTACAAAACCGCTCGCAGTAGGGTAGCGGCTCGGTTATTATAAAAGACATGACGCGCTTTGCCCATGCTTTCACCTTCGAGGATTTCATAGACAGCACGAAGCGCGCCGCCACGCAGGACGAACTGTTCGGTATTTTGCAATCGACGCTTTTAAATTACGGCTATGACCGGGTGATTTTTTCCATCGTCCGCGATATCGATCTCGGCCCTGAATACAGCCAGCACGGCGTATTGCAGAATTACCCGATGGAATGGCACGATTATTACATGGCGAGCGGGTATCGCGAGATCGATCCCGTCCATGCCTATGTCGCGCAGACCAGCGATGTCTTTGCCTGGGACACGCTGGAAGAAAAACTGGGCGGGCTGACGGCGAAACAGAAATTATGTTTGAGCGAGGCGGCGGAGGCCGGAATTCGCAACGGGATTTGCGCGCCGACCGCCAATACGCTGGCAAAATTATCAGGCATCGCGGTGGCGACCACCGAGGAAAAAGATGCCGCCCATATCGACCATGATTTGCTCGATGCCTATGCGCGCCAGTTTTACAAATGTTTCAAGCGGCTGGCGCTGAAAGACGCGCCGCTCCCGGTGCGCAATATCACTTTATCCAGCCGCGAACAGCAGATATTGCGCTGGCTGGCGCTGGGTAAAACCGACGAGGAAATAGGCGGGATCCTGTCGATCAATATCGGCACGGTGCGCTTTCATACCCAGTCGCTGTTCAAAAAACTCGAAGTCCATAACCGCCCCTATGCTGTTCTCAAGGCCATCCGCCTCGGACTGCTCGACCCGCAGATTTCGCTCTAAAGGGAACCTGTAAATTCATACAGGTGACGACGATCGTATATCAGTGGTTTACTTAAGGCACTTCCGGGGGGAAGGTTTTTGCGAAAAGGCGAGGCAAGGCAAGCCGTAATTTGCGAAAATGGATTTAAATTACTGCCCACTCAGAATCTGTTTGTCTTTCGGGACATATAGAAAGGCCGTGACCATTTTGACTGTCCTGTTGGGGTGGTCACGGTTGTTCTTTACAGCTTAACCAAAGATATTAACCAAGAATATTAACCAAGGGCTGGCTGGCCGTTGGAGGCCGATAACCCGCCATCGACCGGCATGGCTACGCCCGTCACGAACCCCGCATCATCGGAGGCCAAGAACAGGATCACCTTGGCGATATCGTCCGGCTCGGCAGGACGGCCAAGCGCAATACGTTCCTTGAATTTCGCCATCATTTTCTGATCGTCTTCCATGTCTTCGGTCAAGGGCGTGCGGGTGAAGCTCGGGCAGACCGCGTTGACGCGCACGCCGTCTTTTCCGGCGTCGAGCGCGACCGCCTTGGTGAAATTCGTCACCGCGCCCTTGGAGGTGTTATACGGCACGCTGCCCCAATCTGCGCCCAGCCCGGAAACGGACGACACGTTGACGACATTGCCCTTTGTCTTGATCAGATACGGCATGGCGGCGCGGGTCATAAAGAAATACCCGTCGACATTGGTCGCCATTTGTTCGCGCCAATCCTTGGTTTTGACGTCCTGAACCTTGCCTTCCTTGAAAATCCCCGCATCGTTGATCAAAACATCGACGCGCTTGAATTCCTTTATCACCGCGCGGAATAAATCCTTGACCGCGTTCTCGTCGGAGATATCGCATGGCGCGATCATGACGTTGTCGCCCTCAAGCGTCGCGGCAACTTTGTCGAGTTTCTTCTTGGTGCGCCCGACAAGAACGACGCTCGCGCCCTCGGCTGAAAAGCGGAGCGCGGTGGCTTCGCCGATGCCAGACCCTGCGCCGGTGATGATGACGACTTTGTTTTGAAAACGGGACATGGGAGGTCTTTCTGGTGGCAATAACTTAATCGTCAATCTCGGTATGGGTGGTTTGAACCGTTGTCGTCGGCTCGGCATGAGGGCCGGAAGTCGTGGTCGTTGTGGTTCTGGTGATCTCGTCATTGCCGCAGGCGGACAACAATAAGACAGATGCCAATATGATAGCTTTTTTCATGATAATGCTCCGTTTTGAATATCAGGAGCAAACGGTAGAGAGAGATAATTGTTCCGCTAGTCCTTTACCATTCACGCGAAAGGATAAACGCTATTGAAAATCGGCTATTTCATAAAATGGACGGATTTCGATTTCAGAAGGGCCGAACATCGGGTTGGGACAACGCTTTACCCACTCCACGGCTTCATCCATGTCCTTGACATCCCAGATCCAGAAACCCGCAACAAGTTCGTTAGGATCTTCGGTAGAAAAGGGGCCGTCTTTAACGGTACGGTTTTCGCCATTGAATAAAACGCGCTTTCCATGTGAGGTAGGCTTCAATCCGTCGCCGTCTTTCAAAATCCCGGCTTTGATCAGCTCGTCATTGAACTTGCCCATATCCGCCATCAGCTTTTGAAATTCGGGTGCTTTGGCGTCGACGCCTTTTTCACTATCGACGGTTGCTTTGACGAATATCATTACGCGCATTTTTGGGATTCCTGTTCGGGCTTGTAAACCAGAATACTAAAAATTTACAAATATTGATTACATTTACTCATCATGCATCTTGTGTATGCCGCAAAAAATTATTTGATCTCTATTTTTAATCTTGTGGCTTCTGTAGCGTAGGAGCTGCAACTAGATCTTGTGGCCAGCCAAAGTTGATA
>QFOT01000208.1 GCA_003241285.1 Micavibrio aeruginosavorus | reverse complement strand
AGGGCCGCAAGTCTTGGAAGTAATGAAGCAGCGCTGAAATTCTATAACGAATTATATCGGAAGAACCCGGGTGACCCGCGCATTGCGATGGGGCGGGCGGTAACTCTTCAAAAATTAGGCGAAACTCAGAAGGCTATCGATGGATATCGAGATGTTCTGAATACGGAGCCCGATAATCCTGAAGCCTTAACAAATCTGATGGGATTAATTGGGAAAACACAGCCGGCTGTGGCTATTCAAAACTTGCTTGATCTAAAGGAAAGATTTCCAAGAAGTGCCGATGTTTCAGCTCAACTTGGGCTCGCTTATGCTCAATCCGGTAATCCTCAGGATGGTTTAAAGCAATTGAATGCCGCCGCAAATTTACAGCCCGAAAATCCGCTTCATTATTTTAATATGGCTGTTATCTACGACCGTCTGAAAGATAGAGAAAATGCTATAAAATATTACGAGCAGGCACTTGATGTCTATTCTGTCAACGGCGGGGCTGGCAATTTTTCTCGCGAACAAATATATGACAGGCTGGCAACATTGAGAGGAAGTTAAGCCGTGGATATCGGCTTATCTTTTTATGAAGTTATTGTAGGCTTTCTTTTCGGAATACTCGGTCTATGTGCCGGGAGCTTTTCTACAGCTATAATTTATCGTGAAAATAAAAACTTGCCGTGGTTTCAATTAAAGGGGGAGCACGCAAGGTCAATTTGTCCGTCCTGTAATACGGAATTGAATTTTCAGGATCTTTTTCCTGTATTCTCATGGATCAGCACTCAAGGTAAATGCCGATACTGCAGAAAAAAAATTCCTCTTTTTTATCCGCTTTTGGAATTGATTTGCGCGGTTTCGTCAATTCTTCTTTATCTCTGGTCTGGACTAAGCGTTATTTCTGTTACAGCATTATGCTGCCTTCCGTTTCTGGTATCACTTGTTTATTTGGGGCTTTTTAAGCAACGATTCTCACTTCGACTTGTTGCAATTGTAGTCGCTATCGGAACTTTCGCCTTTATTCTGCAGCTAATTTTCAATTAGCAGTAACTTGTTTACTATATCTTTGTTTTTATGAGTTAAAAAATAGTTGTCAGGGAGAACACCATGGATATAACCCAACTACTTGCCTTTGTTATGCAAAACAGCGCATCGGATTTACACCTCAGCTCAGGTAATCCGCCGATCATTCGCGTCCATGGTTCGCTCAAAAGATTGAAAGCCGATGTCCTCACTTCGGACCAGATACGTGCGATGCTCTATTCGATTATGACCGATGAGCAGCGCGCTGAATACGAGAAAAATTTTGAAATGGATTTCGCGGTTACTTTTGGAGAAAAAGCGCGCTTCCGGGTAAACGCCTTCATGAACCGTAATGGAACAGCGGCAGTATTAAGAACTATTCCGTCTGTCATCCCGACAATGGCTGAGCTGGATTTACCGCCGGTTATCAGGCGGTTTGCCGAGCTGGAAAAGGGGCTTGTTCTCGTCACGGGAGCCACAGGTTCAGGAAAATCAACTACGCTGGCTGCTTTGATAAATCACATAAATGAGAACACATCGAAACATATTCTGACGATTGAAGATCCTGTTGAATTTTTTCACACATCAAAAAAATCTCTTATCAACCACCGCGAACTCGGTGCGGA
>QFOT01000045.1 GCA_003241285.1 Micavibrio aeruginosavorus | reverse complement strand
CCGGCATATAATTCCCCATAAATCATTGTTTTCATATCAAAATTAAGCCATATTCGGCTCCATGACCAGCAAGAAATATTTCGGTACTGACGGTATTCGTGGCAAGGCGAACCAGCATCCTATGACGGCGGATGTCGCGCTGCGCGTCGCGATGGCCACGGCTCGCGTTTTAAAGCGCTCTGGCATTCAGCATTCCATCAATCGCGCCGTTATCGGTAAGGATACGCGCCAGTCCTGTTACATGTTAGAGCAAGCCATGGCGTCCGGATTTCTGGCGATGGGGATGGATGTTATTCTAACGGGGCCTATTCCGACACCGGGGATTGCCATGCTGGCGCGTTCCATGCGTGCCGATATCGGCGTCATGATTTCGGCGAGCCATAATCCTTATTTTGATAACGGCATAAAATTATTTGCGGCGGATGGCTATAAGCTTCCGGATGACGTTGAAAAACAAATTGAAGAATGGATCGACAATCCGGAATTGATGAATGATCTGCCGGAGCCTGAGGATATGGGCAAGGCGAGCCGGATGGATGATGCGATCGGGCGTTATATAGAATCAGTGAAAGCGTCTTTTCCTAAAGGCCAGACACTAAGCGGGCTTACAATCGTTGTCGATTGCGCACATGGCGCGGCGTATAAAGCGGCACCGCAGGCTTTGTGGGAACTTGAAGCGGACGTCATTCCGATAGGCGTTCACCCGAACGGACAAAATATCAATCATGAACGCGGCGCGACGTCGATTGCGCGGCTGCAGGCAAGGGTTCAGGAGCATAAGGCCGATCTTGGTATTGCCTTTGATGGGGATGCCGACCGCTTGATTTTGGTCGATGAAAAAAGCCAGAAGGTCGATGGCGATCAATTACTCGCGCTTCTTGCCTTAAATTTGAAGCGCCAAGGGCTTTTGAAGCATGACACTGTTGTATCGACCGTCATGTCCAATCTGGGTTTTGAAAATTATCTGAAGGATAACGGCATTACTCTGATACGAGCCGCTGTCGGCGATCGTTACGTTGTCGAGAAAATGCGGGAAGGCGGTTTCAATCTGGGCGGCGAGCAATCAGGGCATATCGTTCTATCGGATTATGGCACAACAGGAGATGGTTTGCTGGCTGCCCTTCACGTCTTATCGATCATCAAAAATTCCGGACGGAAGGCGAGTGAATGCACCAGTGTGTTCGAACCTTTGCCGCAAATTTTAAAGAATGTGCGTTTTGAAAAAGGCCAAAAACCTTTGCAGGATGAAAAAGTAAAAGCCGCCATTGAAAAAGCCAAGTTGTCACTAGAAAAAAACGGTCGCGTTCTGGTTCGTGCTAGCGGGACAGAGCCGCTGATCCGTATCATGGCGGAAGGTCAGGACTATACACTGGTTGAGAGCGTGGTTGATGATTTGTGCGACGTGATTAAAATGGCAACTTCAGGTTAGGAAATCATATGTTGTCACAAGTTCTTTGCGTCGGAATGTCCGACTCTTCTGCCGGAACGGGTATTCAGGCTGATATAAAAACCATTCAGGCCTTGGGCGGTTATGCGGCGACGGTTTTAACATCGGTCTGCGTTCAAAATACCACGAACGTATTTGATATGTATCCAATACCTGCCGATATTGTATCGGCTCAATTAAAAGCAGTGATGGATGATTTCAGTCCCGATGTAATGAAGCTTGGTATGCTGGGCTCCGAAAGCGTCATCAATGCGGTAGGTGACTTTATTGAAAATCAGGAAAAAGACATAAGCCTGGTGGTTGATCCGGTGATGATAGGCCGTATTGGCAAGATGCTCATAGACAAGTCTGCTCGGGATGCTTTAAAGCGACGTCTGCTCATCCATGCTGAAGTTATCACGCCCAATATACGGGAAGCTGAAGAACTGACAGGGCTATCGATCAAGGACATAGACGCAATGAAACATGCAGCAGAAATGCTAATGACTCTTGGCTGTAAAACTGTTGTTGTCAAAGGTGGCTCACTCTCGGCTGATAAGATTTATAACATTTATTTTGATGACCATGGAGCTGAGGTTTTTGAGCGTCCCCGTTTCGACAGCAAGGCGACGCACGGGGCTGGAACGACACTTTCGTCGGCTATCGCGACAGGAATCGCCCAAGGAAAAACACCAAAAGAAGCTTTTCTCGTGGCGCAGGATTTCCTGATTGAAGCTATACGTTCTGCATCTGCTATCGGCTCGGGCTACGGTCCGCTCAACCACGCTTTTGCTTTAAAGGAAAAACATGGCTGACAGTAATGCTCTTCTTCCTAACGGTATGATGGATAATATGCCGGACGATGCCGAACGCGAAGCGGCGGCCTGTGAAAAGCTGCGTACTATTTTTGCACGCTTTGGCTATCGGCTCGTCAATCCTCCACTTCTTGAATTTGAAGAAACATTACTGGCCGAAGGCGCAGGGCAAGCGCTCTCTACGAATACATTCCGTCTGATGGATCCTATCTCTCAGCGAATGATGGCTTTGCGGTCAGACACAACGGCGCAAATTGCCCGGATTACATCATCAAGGCTTAAGGATACTGTCCGTCCTTTAAGACTTTCCTATATAACAGATGTTTTGCGAATTCGCTCTACCCAATTACGCCCTGAGCGCCAGTTTCGTCAGGCAGGTTGCGAAATTGTCGGTCCCCTCTCTACTGCGGCGACTGAAATTGCATTAATGGCTTTAATTTCTCTGCATGAATGCGGTGTCAAAAATATATCAATCGATTTTACCGCGCCTGAAATCTTAAAAATACTGGCCGCCGGACAAAAACAGGATGAAATCATAAAGGCTTCGCAAAGACGTGACCGTGCCGTTTTTTCGAAGCTGGGGAATATAGGAAAGATTTTAATCGTGCTGGATGAGATGTCCGGTCCGGCAACTGAATTTATAACAAAGAAGAAAAATCTGAAATTGCCATCGACTGTGACAAAGATTCTTGATCAACTGGAGTTTGTTATTAAAGATCTTCAAAAAGCATTGAAAGCTTATGGAGTCGAAAATAATGTAACAATTACTGTTGATGCACTGGAAGCCAGAGGATTTGAATACCAATCATTTCCGTGTTTTACCTTGTTTGCCAAGGGCATTATGGGAGAATTAGGGCGCGGCGGTTCTTATATGTCCCAATTTGGCCAGGACAAGGAAATGGCCTGCGGTTTTACGCTCTATATGGACAGTGTTTTGCGGGCGTTGCCAAAGAAAACCCGAAAGAAAATGGTCGCAGTTAGCGAGATTGTCGGCTGGAGCGAAATTCAGGAATTGCAGGAAAAGGGCTGGAACGTTATACGGTCTTCTGTGAAAGATTTTAAAAAGAAAAACTTCGTGTCCTATGTGACGCATATTTATCAAAACGGAAAATTGGAAGAAATAAAATGACGAATGTTGCTGTTGTCGGATCTCAATGGGGAGATGAAGGAAAAGGCAAAATCGTTGACTGGCTGTCAAGTCGCGCCGATGTCGTTGTGCGTTTCCAGGGTGGCCATAATGCCGGGCACACATTGGTTATTGATGGTGTTGTCTATAAACTCTCTTTGTTGCCGTCTGGAATAGTTCGCAAAGGAAAGCTTTCAATCCTCGGTAATGGCGTCGTGATAGATCCATGGGCGCTTTTGAAAGAGATTGAAACGGTTCGTGCCAAAGGCGTCGAGATTACGCCAAAAAATTTGATGATTGCCGAGAACGCGCCATTGATCCTCCCTGTACATGGCGAGATTGACCGCGCAATGGAAGAGGCCAGAGGCGATAAAAAGATCGGCACCACCGGACGCGGTATCGGTCCAGCCTATCAGGATAAGGTGGCACGCCGCGCTATTCGGATTTGTGATTTGAAGCACCCGGAACTGGTTCGCGAAAAACTCGAAGCCTTGATGACCTATCATAATGCCCTGATCCGCGGTTTCGGCTGGGAAGAAATCAATGTCGATCATACTTTTGACGAGTTGATGAAAATAGCACCT
This sequence comes from Micavibrio aeruginosavorus, assembly GCA_003241285.1. Taxonomy (GTDB): domain Bacteria; phylum Pseudomonadota; class Alphaproteobacteria; order Micavibrionales; family Micavibrionaceae; genus Micavibrio_B; species Micavibrio_B aeruginosavorus_A. The sequence continues at coordinate 10,560 of QFOT01000045.1, read as the reverse complement.
CAAGTTCTGCCGTATGCCGGTGTTGTCTGGAAGCGCCTTGATGAAGCCAAATATAATGGTGAGAAGGTTTTGTTCGAAGGTGCGCAAGGCCATTTGCTTGATGTCGATCATGGGACATATCCGTTTGTGACGTCATCCAATATCGTCGCCGCGCAAGCCGCCGTTGGATCTGGTGTTGGTCCTAAATCGATAGGCTATGTCCTTGGCATCACCAAGGCCTATACGACACGGGTCGGCATGGGCCCATTCCCGACAGAGCTTGATAATGATATCGGCGAGCAGATCGGACAAAAAGGACATGAATTTGGAACGGTAACTTGTCGCAAGCGCCGCTGCGGCTGGTTTGATGCGGTTCTCGTCCGTCAGGCTGTTAAAACAGGTGGGATCGATGGGATCGCTTTGACGAAGCTTGATGTTCTGGACGGCTTTGACGAACTCAAAATATGCGTCGCCTATGAGCTTGACGGGCAGCGTATTGACTATTTCCCGGCTTCTCAAATAGATCAGGCCAATGTTGTTCCTGTTTATGAAACGATTACAGGTTGGAAACAAAGCACTTATGGCGCGCGAAGCTGGGCAGATCTGCCTGCGGAGGCCATTAAATACGTTAAACGGGTTGAAGAGTTGATCGAAGCAACAGTGACGCTGCTTTCAACCAGCCCTGAGCGTGATGACACTATTTTAGTTCAAAACCCGTTTTTTAGCTGATTTAATCTTGAAGGCTATTATGCTATGGTGGGGAAATCGCATTCAGCGGCCTTATCATAGTTCAAGCCATGTCCGAAACACCGAATTTAACTGAACCGCCTAAGGCTGAGCCTGCACCGCAAAATTCTGCGGTCGGGGCTAATCCCGTTTTGCTTAAGGGTGAAATAGAAATCTATCCTGACCAGCGTTTGCCGCATCTTGATCAAGGGCCAGTAAAAGCTTATGCGGCAACAGGACGGGCAAAAGAAAAAGCTTACGCATTGTTGGTGGAAAAACCATTAGTGCCGCAAATTCATGCTTCGTCAAAATATATGACATTAAACACGCCATCGCTGCCGAGACTCATGGCAACGGGTACTGTCAACTGGGTACCTGAAAAACAGCAGAGATATGTTTTCGTTTACGAAAATAAATTAGGCCTGCCATTTGCAAATCCATCTAACTTTACGGCTATGGGATTGAAAGCTGACAATGTCCTGCATGGTTTTGTCAAAAAGATGGTGCCTTTACTAAAGAATTTCCGCGATATGGATTTTGTGCATGGAAATATCCGGGTCACTAATTTGTTTACGGGGGGCGGTAACGGGTTTGAAAAAATTATGCTGGGTGAGTGTCTTGCCACGCCGCCGGCCTATCTCTACTCATCTGTATACGAGCCGATAGAAAGGGCAGCCGCCCTGCCGCTTGGGCGTGGAACGCCTGATTATGCCGACGATCTTTATTCATTCGGTGCCATGCTTGCAATCATGATACGAACGTCTGATCCCACATCGGGGTGGTCAGATGAGAGTATTACTGAATATAAGATTGAGCACGGCAGTTATCAGGCCTTGACGGGAAAAGAAAGATTTTCGGGGTCAATTCTCGAGCTTTTGCGCGGCCTTCTTAATGATGATGTAAAGCAAAGATGGACTATAGAGGATATTCTGACTTGGGTAGACGGGCAGCGCGTTAGTCCAAAACAAGCGGGGCCGGTCAAGCCGAAGGCTGCGAGGCCAATTGATTTTTTTGGAGAAAAATTTCTACGCCCTAATATTCTTGCCTTAAATCTGCACAAAAATCCGACAGATGTTGTTCGTATCAACGATCATGGAGAATTGAAATTATGGCTCAACAGATCTATTCAGGATAAAAAACTGGAAGAGAATGTCGAGCATGCATCTAATGCGGCAAAAGAGCTTGGTGTTATGGGAGAGGCTTATCCGGAGAGAATAGCGGGCTTCATGTCAGCTGTACTGGGCCCAGGCTTGCCGGTTTTCTATCGAGGCTTGAAATTTCATCCAGAGGCTTTTGGCCGAATGCTGGCGGAAGCTTATGTTACAAAAAAGGACTTGGCCCATTTCGCCGAAGTTCTGCAAACGTCATTGGTGAATTTCTGGGCATTGATGAACGATACCCTTACGCCGCATGGGGTTGAGATCGTGTCGAAATTCGACACATGTAAAGCTTTTCTGCGGCAACAGGGGCAAGGCTATGGTCTTGAGAGATGCCTTTATTACCTCTGTTCTGAAGCGCCGTGTATGAGCGAGAAGCTTAAAAACTACTATGTCCGCACGCCGGAGGAACTTGTGACGGCATACGAAAGCCTGGCGGCTACTCCCGACAGGCCGGAGGGTTTCTTTGATCGCCATATTGTCGCTTTCCTGTCGGTGAAAGACAGATCGGTTGTCGATCCTTACATTCCTGATATTAATTCAAATGACCCTACTAGATCAATTCTGGCGGCTCTGCGTGTTTTCTCTTCGATTCAAAGAAGAGGTAAAATGCAGAATCTTCCTAACATTTTGAATTGGATCGCTGAAAAAGTCGATCCTCTTATCAATCGTTTTCATGATCGGGACCAGAGGGCGAAGCTTAAGGCCCAACTTATCAAAATTAAAGATAAGGGCGATATATCTGCCGTAGAGCAATTATTTGACAATTTGCAGGCGCTGCAAGCTGATGAGCATAATTTCAACCAAGCAAGCTATCACTACAATGCTTTAACGGAGGAGCATGCGAAACTCGAGCATGATCTCGCCTATGACGATAAGTTCGGTCATGCGACGGGACAAAGCACATCGGCTCTGATCTCAGGAATTGTCGCAACCTGCATTATAATAGTTTATCTTTTCTATAAATTTACAACAAAAACGGCTTTTTGATCATGGCGAAGAAAAAGAAGAAGAAGAAAATCAGCTTGCAAGAGAGAATTCTACTTGTTGCTTTCTTCATGACTTCTCTGGTTTTTTATAAAGTTGCGATTATTCTTCTGATCGGAATGCTGCCTACCATCGTGGTTCGCCTTGTCGATAAGACGCCGGAGAGAACCAAAGTCCTGACTATAGGTTTTATGAATTTTGCCGGTTGCTTTCCCTATTGCTTTCAGATGTTCGAAAAAAACGCAGAGGCTGCCTCTATCGGGGCTATTCTTGCCAATCCCTTGAGTATAGTGATCATGTATTCCGGTGCACTTGTCGGCTATATTATAGAGTGGGGTGTGGTTGGTTTCGTTGCCAGCATTATGGTGCAGCGCGGGCGTCAGCGATTACTGGATATTAGAAAGACCCAAGAAGGTCTAGTAAAGAAATGGGGTGCGGAAGTGACGGGCGGGACCATGGATAATGAGGACGATGCCATTGGGCAAACTAAATAAAAAGCCGCCCTTCCTTAAATCTTTCTTAGGATACAAGGAATAGGATTTAGAATGGAGTGAACTACATGCTGCGGCATGTTTTTTTATGTCCGGATTTTAGATTCAAATTGAAAGAAATAAGGATAAAATGCGCTTTAGCCATTTCCTGCGGCTTTGGAAGAGGGATGAGAAGGGTTCGACGGCCATCGAATTTTCGATGCTTTCCATGCCTTTTATCCTGATTCTGGTCGGTACGATGGAAATAGGCTTGATGTTCGCCTCCAATAGCGTACTCGACGGTGCCACGAATACGGCGGCGCGGATGGTCCGTACAGGCCAGGTTCAGCAATCGGGAGGCGACCCAAGACAGGTCTTTATCGATAAGCTTTGCGAGAAATCGTCATTTCTTCTGGATTGCTCACGTTTTCAGGTAGAGGTGGTTGAGATGGATAGCTTCGCCGATTTCTCCTCTTATGCGGCAAGTTTCGACGGTGATGGCAATCCCGACTCAAGAGGCTTTACTCCGGGTGGTGTAAATAGCGTTAATCTAGTGCGTGTATTTTACCGCTACAATCTTGCAACGCCTCTTATCGGACAATTTTTGGCAACGGGGCCCAATAATTCCAGAATGATGATTTCCACTGTTGTGCTGGAAACAGAGCCTTATGATCTTTCTCAAGTAGCGGAGGATTTGTAATGGTAGTGGACTGGTTTTATACGCTCCACGCTGTGAAAATGTGGTGGAAAAACGAGGAGGGGCTCGCCGCCATTGAAGCTGCAATGCTTTTTCCTGTAATGATGACGCTTATGCTCGGCAGCTATGATCTTGGAACGGGTATCGTGTTGAACGGACGCACGATAACGGCAACACAAGTGGCGGCTGATCTGATTTCGCGCGATAAAACGGTCAACCAAGCGGATGTAAACGATATTATTATGGCGGCGCAGCTCGCGTATGAACCTTTTGGCTTACGGGATTTCGGTATCGATATAGTAAGTGTTGAGTTTGATAGCCAGCGCAGGCCGCAAGTCTTGTGGCGGGAAACACGTGATATGTCAGCCAATAACAACGCGCTGGAAAACATACAGGGAATGGGTGATCAGGGCGACGGCATGATTATCGTAACGGTTGAGTATACGTACAAGCCATTATTTGCGAAATATTTTACAGGCGAGATGAAGATGGTTGAAACTGCGTATTCCAGAGGACGCCGCAGCCCTACCGTTGAATGGGAAGGATGATCGCTATGAAGGATAGAATAGATTTTATTTATGCCTATATTCGCCATGAGGCGGGTGCTCTTGCCGTAGCCTTCGCCATGGCAATTCCTGTGGTCTTTGCAATGGCAGGGTTTTCTATAGATGTATCAAATGCCTACCTTGTCAAACAGCGTCTAAGTCATGCGGTCGATGCGGCAGCTCTGGCCGCGGCGGCATCGACATCGTCAACCTCTACACTCGTCGAACTGAATAACTTTGTTCAGCAGTTTTTTATATTGAATTATCCTGAAGATAAAATCGGTGCGGCTTATGACGTCAACGTCGAAACCGACGGTAACAATATTATTGTGTCCGCTTCTGCGAATTATGAAACAGTTTTCGCGGCTGTTGTCGGTATCGAAAATATGAATATCGGTAGCTCGTCTACGGTAACAAGAGAAATCCTTGGCCTCGAAGTTGCCATGGTTCTTGATGTTACAGGTTCGATGTCAACAAATAACAATATCGGGACGCTCAGGACTGCCGCAACGAATTTTACGAATATTTTGTTCGCCAGTGCTGCCTATCCGGACTCGGTAAAGATCGGACTTGTGCCTTTTTCTGCTTCTGTGAATGTGGGGCCATACGGTCTGGGCTATCTTCCCAGTTCGACAGATTCACGTAAAGCCAGCACAACTAAATATGATGACGGCGTAGCCTTTGTAAATAACCCGAGTAATTACAAATTCGACCAGTCCTCAAGTTCGCAGTGGTGGGGATGTATCCTCGAAAGGGCGTCACCGCAGGATACTCAAGACCAGACAAGCGGCGCCGCCTGGAAGTGGAATATGTACCGCTACAATACAAGCGGTGCAAAGAGTTCAAGCGTTCGCGGGGACTCCGCTGCGGTTAATACCAGTTGCAATAAAAACTACATATTGCCACTGACGTCTGTCAAATCGACGATATTAAACCGCATCAGTAAATTTACGGCAGACGGAAATACGTTGAGCAATGTCGGTATGGTGTGGGGATACAGGCTGCTGTCACCGGAAGCGCCGTTTCGCGAAGGAGTTGCCTGGGGTACACCGGAGTGGCGCAAAGTCGCTATTCTCATGACGGACGGGGATAATAATAACGGTGAGATATACAATGCCTATGGTCCTTACAATACGCTGAAAGTTACGGACAGTATGCTTGATGCCAAGCTTGCGCAGACCTGTACCAACATGAAGAATGCGGGGATTACTGTTTATACGGTGACGTTTACGTCCGGCATTAATCAGGCGACAAAAGATTTCTTTAAGAACTGCGCATCGGCACCCGATAAATGGTATGACGCCCCAAGCCAGAGTGATTTGACCAATGCTTTCGAGCAGATTGCGCGTGAGCTGAGCAATATCCATTTATCGCAATAAGAAACAAAACAGATTGATAAGAAAGCCTGCTATCAAGCGGGCTTTTCTGTAAAAAAGCCAATTTTAGGCAAGTGACTCTAATCGTTTTCATAAGTATTCATAAAATTTGATTTAAGTTTGTTATGTATAAATTCTATGAATACTTAAAAGTCGAAGTAATAGTTAGTAGAAATAGCTTGTTTTTAACGGCTCATTAAATCTTTCTGCGTTATGCTCATTAAGTACGGTTCGGGAGTAACCAATTTAAAATAACAAACTCAGGAGACTAAAAGAATGTTGAAACTTATTGCACTCGTTCAAACTTGGAACACAAACGAAGAAGGCGCGACAGCCATTGAATATGGTCTGATCGCAGCAGCTATTGCCCTTGCTATTGCAGGTGTTGTCTTTACGCTTGGTGGTAAAGTTGAAACCACGTTTACAGAGATCGATGCGGCGATGCCACAATAAGGCGTCTCGTAAAAGAAAAGCCCGCCTTCATGGTGGGCTTTTTTTATTGAAAGGGCAGTGATGATCGGATTTATCTTTTTCTTCTTTGGAATTATAGCCGCAATTGGAATGAGCGGCCTTGCCGCCTGGACAGATTTCAAGGGCTACCGGATTCCAAATATAATTTCGGTTATAATTGCTGCTTCGTTTGTAACGGCTTTTGGCATTACTTTTCTAACAGGTCAAAATGAAATTATTTTTTTCTCATGGCAGTCGCATTTAGGCTCTTTTTTCCTCGTATTGATCATTACGATGGCGATGTTTGCCTTTAAAGCGCTGGGGGCAGGGGATTCAAAGATGGCCTCTGCTATAGCTTTATGGCTTGGCTGGGGAGGTCTGGTACCATTTTTATTTTATATGGCACTTACAGGCGGTGTTCTGGCGCTGGTGTCCATTATCTTAAAAAAATATAAGCCGTTTAAATTACCTTTGCCGGGAATTTTGCGCGGGAGCTGGCTTGAGAATGCGCAGATAGGAGTCAATAAAGTGCCCTATGGAATTGCAATTGCTGTAGGTGCTTTGATCGCTTTTGTTTTCAACGGATATTTCAGTTTCGAAAAATGGTCGGAGATGATGAATCTTTAGTAAAAATTAAATCTTCTACCGCAAGATATAAGATGAAAAATACTGCGAGTGCTCGCGCATAAAAAATTGGGACTACCAGGGATAATCATATGAACAAGAATGTATTGATCGTGCTTGGCGGTGGATTTATCATCGCATTGCTTGTCGCAGTTATCGTTCAAGCCAGTTTTGGTAAAAAATCCGATCTCGTTGAAATCGCCGTTGCCGCACGCCCCTTGACGATAGGGACGGAACTGACAGCCGATAACGTCAAATGGAAAGGCGTACCGGGAGATTCCGTTGTGGAGGGTTCTGTCCGCCGTGATGGGAATAAGCCAGTTAGCCAGATGATCAAAGGACGTCTGCGCCGCGATCTGGCCGCGAACGAGCCTGTTCTTGTTTCTGCGCTTATCGCAAATGGAAAAGGGAATGTCCTGGCAGCTAGCATGAAGGCAGGCATGCGGGCGGTTGCTATAAAGGCGTCAGCTGAATCGATGGTCGGCGGATTTATCAATCCGGGTGATTACGTAGATGTAATTCTTACCTATCAGGTCAATCAGAACAGCGAGGGCGGACAAGCTCTTGAAAACCCGGTTGAGCGCAATGCAACGGAAACGGTTCTGGAAAACATAAAGGTGCTTGCTGTGGATCAGACTGCCCGTAAAGAAGATGATAAAGCAAAGGTTGGCCGCACGGTCACTTTAGAGGTTAATCAGAAAGGGGCGGAGAAATTAGCCCTTGCAACCGAGATGGGAGATCTGTCCCTTTCCTTGCGTGCAATGGGTGATACGGAAATTTCTTCTGGGCGCAAACGTCGCATGACCACCGATGTACAGGTCAGCTCCGTTTTGCAAGAAATCAACCGAAACAAAAGAAGGTCTGGCGGAAATTCCAATATTGTGAGAATTTACAGTGGTGACACTGTAGAAAATGTCACTGTCCGCCGCTAGTTCTCTGCGTTCTCTTTTATATCAAGTTTAAGATCCTCTCTAAAACACTGAATTAGGTAATAAATTTTATGTTTTCAACAGGTTTATCAACTGTTCGTCTTCTTGCCGTGATGTGCGCGGCAATACTGATAAATTCTGTGCCTGTAAATGCGGCGGTCAATCATGTGAATGCGGAGCCTGATACCTTTATGAGCGTTGCAGTGGGTAAGGGCGAAGTGCTGACAATCCCGGCCGGTGTGTCGGATGTGATGATCGCGAATCCAAAAGTTCTGGAAATATCAGCTATTCAAAGTAACAAGCTCTACCTTGTTGGCACGAATATCGGTGCAACGAACATCATTATTATGGATTCATTTGGCAGTATTCTGAAAAATATAAATGTCGATGTTAATTTGAACATAGTTGAGATCACCCGGCAGGTTCATAAGATATTTCCAAAAGAGCAGGATGTAAAAATTGATCTGGTTGGGGATCAGGTTGTTTTAACAGGCCTTGTATCAACACCGGCCGTATCTGTCAGGATCGCGGAATTGGTCGGCGCTCAGGTAGGTGAAGTCCTTGAGATGAGCGGTAAGCCTATCGAGTCCATTATAGAGAATTTATTGGAAGTCCGTGGCGAGCAACAAGTCATGCTTCGCGTACGTATCGTCGAAATGAATCGCGGCGTATTGAAAGAATTGGGAAGTGAAATTTCATCCCGTGATGCAAATGCGGTTCTGGCCCGAAACAGCGGCATCAGGGCGGGTATCCTATCCGCCAGCCAGACAGGCTTGACCGAAGATCCTTATACAATTGGCAGCTTTTTGTTCAATACAGGCATCTCGGGTATTGGTGATTTGAATTTCCTGATCAACCTTCTTGAACAGGACAATTTGGCGAGCACTCTTGCAGAGCCAAACCTGACCGCCATTTCCGGAGAAGAAGCAGGCTTTCTTGCCGGTGGTGAATTTCCGGTTCCCGCGGGACGCGACCAGACAGGAAACGTAACCATCCAATATAAGAAATTCGGTGTATCCCTCAATTTCAAACCTATCGTCCTATCCGAAGATCGCGTCAGCCTTCAGCTCAATACTGAAGTTTCATCTCTCAATCCGGCGCAAGGCATTACGTTATCAGATGTTCAGGTTCCCGGCCTTGATGTAAGACGCGCTACAACTACCGTTGAGATGAATAGTGGTGGCTCTCTTATGATTGCCGGACTTTTGCGATCGGATAACACTAAAGGTCTGAACGGAATTCCTGGCATTAAAAATACGCCTATACTTGGTAATCTTTTATCATCGCAAAGCTTTCAGCGATCTGAAACTGAACTTGTCGTGATCGTAACGCCATTTATGGTCAAGCCCTATGCTGACGATAAAATGTCAAAGCCGGTCGCAAAAAGCGAGCTTGATCCGATGTTACCGCCTCCACCCCCTGCGGGGCTGATGGCTCCGGGTAAAAACGGTAAGCCTGCGGTTGCGCCGATAGAGCAGTCGCTGCTTGAAGAAGATCCGGTGATCGAAGCGGAAGAGCCGGCAACGGTTAAGCTGGATACACCTTTGAATAAAGTGTTTTCCAAGAATATGAAGCAGATTTACGGGCAGAAGCTTCATAACATGCCGGATAAAACGCAATCCTATGGATATATGCTGGATTAAATAATGAATAAGATGCTGAAAATAACTCTTTGCATTCTACTCCTTGCCCAAGCTTCTGCCTGTACAATGGACGACCCGACTTGGGTAAACCCGTCGCGCGTTGAAGTTCACGAAGAGGGATATTCGGACACATTCTATACCGATGCGCTGGACAATCCGACACTGAGAGCTATTGGAGTTAATTACTATCGCTATGGCAACGGGCCTATGGATGTTGCGGTTTCCTATGATTCCTCAGTTGCCAATTCGGCAGCCGAGGCTTCTCGTCAGGGAAAGCGAATTGAGAAAGAGCTGCGTCGTCAGGGCGTTGATAATATTCGCCTCAGCGCAAGTCAAAGCGCGGGCGAAAGGTCATCCACAAAGATCAGTTTTCCTGCCTTGACCGCAAAGCCTCCACAGGATTGCGGTTTAATGCCCGGTTATGAGGATGCTCAAACGTCATTGCCTGAAAATGCGGAGGGGCCGCGCCCCGGCTATGGGATAGGATGTACAATCGAAACATTGATGGCAAAGCAGATTGCCCGTCCCGGAGATTTGCTGGGTCGTCCTGGCTTTGAAACTGATGCTGATGCCCGCAGGCAACATGCCGTTATCTGGCAAAGGGGCTATTACAGCAATAAGTCTAATCCGCCCCTTCAGGGCGAAAGTGCGAGCGATACCAAATAGGGTGCAATCGCTCTGCACATGACATTTTTTATTCCTGAAAGCCTTGATAAGAAGCGTTCATTATTAACTTCTGATTTATAGTCTGGCTTTATAATAAAGCTGAAAAACTTAAAAAATACCAATAAATCGAAGGTATCAGGAATTAAGAACATGAGTCAGGACACAGGCCATTCAGGTGCCGTGCTATTACCTGCTGCGAAAGTAGCTCTTCATGTTGCGGATGCGGAAATCCGCGAGGCTGCAAAAGCATTATCATCCGACTGGCGTTTTGCGCGGGTTACCTTTGAGATCCATGATGGATCTATTGAAAC
>QFOT01000044.1 GCA_003241285.1 Micavibrio aeruginosavorus | reverse complement strand
ATACTGCCGGGCCATTTTCGCGTACGGGAAAGTCAAAGGATATTTGACGCATAATCCGGCGGACATCAAGGCGTCCGACATTCTTTCCCCGCAAACAAAAGGTCATTACGCCGCGATGGAAGCGGCTGAACTTCCAAGATTTCTTTGCAAACTTCATTCGAACGAAGGTAGGCTCTTCCGCCAGACACAAATCGCAATGGAACTCATGCTTCTTACCTTCGTGAGAACTTCGGAGATGATTAAAGCAAAATGGGAAGAAGTCGATTTCGACCAGGCAATTTGGACGGTGCCGGTCGCGAGAATGAAAATGAAACGCCATGACCATATTGTTCCATTATCGAAACGCGCAGTCGCACTGCTGGCGGAACTCCATACCGTAAACGGAAATCGTTCCTATGTCTTCCCGAGCCAGCGGAACCCGAGGGAGCACATGTCAAATAACACGCTTCTTGTAGCTTTGCGAAATATGGGTTATGCGGGCATCCATACGGGCCATGGGTTTCGCGCCCTAGCCATGACCACAATCATGGAGGAATTAGGCTATCCATTCGAAATTCCTGATACCCAGTTATCACATTCAAAGGGCTCGGCTGTTCGAGCCGCTTATGACCGCACCAAATACCTCAAAGAGCGAACGAAAATGATGGAAGACTGGTCGGGATACATTGAACAGTTGATTAACAAAACGACTTTGCTTGAGGTGCGTCCTAATGGTAAAGGCTAAACGTGTTGTTGGCACTAGACCTGCTCCCGAACACCCTCCGCTGTCGGAAGGAGACTACAAACCTTATTTGGTCGAAGCGGTGCAAAAGATTTGGAGTCTTGAAGAAGCTGCCTTTTATATTCACGAACGAAAACCCCAAATCGAACTGTTAGAACAACCGGAGAAGCTCGGGAAAATTGGGCAAATTTATGATTGGTTGGTAAACCAAAATTTGGAAGGCCAGTTGATTGATTTGAGAAATCGCCAGCCGCCTTTGTTTTCTCCTGGTAAAATCATGAGGTACCTTTGGGAAAAGGAGCGACATTTCTCCCCGCGGGTGTGGGCGTTGTACGATATCGCTGAAAAAGGATTGGTTCCCAAAGGAATAAAATCGGGCGTGTCGCGGTCTAACTACAGAATGGCGGCTGACTTAGTCCGGGAAAGATTTCCGAATGTGACGAAAGTGGAGCTTATCCGGTTTTTGATGACCCTACCCGACCGAATAAAAGGAGAAGGGGAAATAGCCTATTTTGCTCATTCGACTCATGAAAACCTTTCGAAAATCATTAAAAACCCAAAATTTGGTCGAGCAGGACGGCCTAAGGCGGCCGATAGTGTACTGCTTGAAGCTTTTGAAGACGACTTGGTAAGAGAATTGTACGACCGTTTAATCCCTTAATCGGGACTATAATCGGGACCCTTCAAATCGCTTCTCCCTTTTTTCATTTCTGAAATTCCGTAGGGTTCCCCAATCATAGGAGGAATTACATGGACAATAGCAAACCACAAACAATCATTCGGTTAGTCGAAGTGAAGCGCCGGACAGGATTATCGACCAGCACAATTTATCATTGGATGAAGTGCGGGCTTTTTCCAACGCAAGTAAATCTCGGGAACAAGCTCGTAGGCTGGAAAGAGGCTGAAATCGACAAATGGGTATCGTCACGTTCAGACGTGATGGACATTCGGTGAGGAGGCAGTCATGAAAAAGGCGAAATTCGTAGTGCGTCCTTCATCGTTAGCCGCATGCACGATACTTGCAGGTGACCTGCCCGCCGGCCACCTATTATATAGAGTAGTGTTGCGGTTTAAGCATTTCAAACCTTGGAAAGATAAACAGGGCCTTGCCGCCGTGATACTAACCCGTGCTGAATGGATGGTAGATACCAGCCTCACGCGTCACCAATACGACCGAGCGGTAAAGATACTTAAAGACCGGAAACTTATAACAGTCCGGCACGAGAAGATGCGGAAGACTGACCAATTTCAGCGCACTTGGATTTATCTTGCGGAGCATGTGACATCCGCTATATCGGACATTACGGCGGGTGATGCGATTTCGTTTCAACCGGAAAGCACGGGCAAGCCAAATTCTGCCAAATCGGAATTGGTCTTTGACCTCTTTTCCGCTACAGCGGACGATAAAGAAAATGAAGAACAGAAGGATAATGAAGAAGAGAAGAGTAATGTCTATCAGCAAACATATATCGGTGCTGACGCCCCGGAAGAAGAAGTAAGAGTAGCAGACAAGAAAGAAGCTATTGAAGACTTTCTTAATGCGAAAGGTTTACCAAAGGATGTTGAAAAAGCTGTTGCTGAATTTTGCTGCTACATGGGCTTCATAGGATACCCGGTACCTTTCCCTGATAAATTCTTTGTTAGCGATTTCGAGCAGTGCATCAACGCATTATCGCTTTCCGACTACCGCCTGTTCTCAGCTGGCGAGATTGCGGAGGACCCAACGGATACGGAGTTCACGAGTATTTCATACGATTTACGGGCGTTGCAGATAATTGTCTCGCACTGGGAGGACTTCAATTTCTTTTTAAAGTTCGCCAATGGTGCTTGGAATGTGCCTTTGGTCCCGACCATCGGTTTTCTGAAAATGCAGGCCTCAAATATTGTCGCATTTTTTCATTTTCAAGAATGGGTGTACGGGGTATCGCAAGGTTACTCTCATCTTTTGTTCAGTCCATCGAACTATGCAGATGATAACCACGCAACCTTTGACGCGTATCGAACAGATGATGCTCAGTTTAAGCAACTTTCAAATCACGCGCTCGGAAAACGAGTAAAAGGGGTAATCGCTAAGCATGGGTCGCGGCCAGCACTCTTCCAATTTTCAAGGTCTTAGATGGTATTTATTACCACTTCGCATGGTATTACTTCTGCATGTGCTTTAATTCCTCGATTTCCGTTAGATAAACGGTCTCAAATTTAGTGGTAATACGGATACATGCGGTAATAGGGAGAAAGGCGTGGAAAGAACATAAGGGGGTAATTAGTTCAAATACGACGGGCACTTTGCGGTTTCTTTCTGTGTTCGATTTCTTTGTCCAGTACGGTTCACGCGGATATGATTTTTTTAATTCGTCGAAGTCGCATTTTTATTGTCCTAGCTCGCCCTAAAGTCATCGTTCTCCTATCAACTTTTAAGGAGACCGAAGTGTTAGATTTATGTGATGAAATTCTGAACGAGTTAGCGGATGAAATTCAAGCCAGTACGATATGTGAGCCTGAACCTATTATGGGTGATAGATGGCTGCTTGCCAGCCTTCTACAGAAAGCCATCAGGCGAGGCGATACTCAAACCGCAAAAAAAGCAGCGGCATCGCTTTGGAGGCAGGACAGAAACAGCGTTTTCCGCCGCCTGATTACCATTGCGCCGGAAGACATTGGCGTGGGTGACCTAGATGCTGTCGTCAAAACATTCCTAGCACTGACATCGTCGGATTGGCGTAAGAAGGTCGGTGAGCTGAAAGTTATCCTGTTTCTAGTCGGTGCCTTGTGCGAGGCCCATAAGAACCGCCTGAGTGAAGAAATTTATACGCAAATTGAGAAAAGCCCGGAACTTGCTAAGGTTAAGCGAAAGATGGTTGATGCTGATGATATTCAGTTGATGAAGACGGTTAAAAATCAACGGTCAGACCTGAACAAGCGGTGCATGGCCGCTTGGCTGCTGTTAGGAACGCGAAAATATCCGTCTGACTTTATGCCGGGCAGGGGGCCTTCTTCGTATGCCCTGAGCACTTTGCGGGATTTGCCGATTAGTTCGTCCATCATGGAGCCTTGTCTGAAAGTGCTACCAAAGACGCAGTGGCCGTTGGCAGGATTTTTACTCCTTATCGCTCATAAGATGCAGACCGAAAGCTTTGAACTGGTCGAGATAGATATTCCAGCAACGCCGAATGTCGAAGGCATCCCGATTTATGCGCTCGATACCTTCACCCGCACCGGACAGGCTTCATTCCGTAAACTGCGGTCAGCCATCGATGAACTGAGGGAATTTTCTCTGAACCAGATAGGTTTGGCCGTGTTTTACCTCGAAGGCCGGAACTTGAACAAATACATGGTTTCGCCATTTCTAAACGAGATGCAATGGAAGGGCGAATATGCGGACATCTATTCTTCTGGTTTGTGTGATGCTCGATACATCGGGCTGAAGACTGTGTTGACTGAACATTGGGAAACGCTTCAGCAAATCAGGTCGGATATTCTGAAACATACGTTATTAGGGGGTAGCTTATGGTAGGGCTTGTCATCAACCCTAATTTAACGGCGCAAGCCGAAAAGGTTCGAGAATATTTTGAACAATCGTTGTCTGAAAACTCACGCAGAGCATACCGAAAAGACTTCGAGCATTTCGTTAGTTGGGGCGGCTATTTACCATCCAGTCCCGATATGGTGGCGGCGTATTTATCCAGTCATGCCGGGATACTGTCCATAGCTACGCTACAACGGCGGCTGGTCAGTATCGGCAAAGCGAATGTTCTGGCAGGATTTCCTAACCCAGGGCAGAGCAGTTTAGTCAAAATGACATTCAAGGGCGTACGGCGAGTGCACAATAAGCCACAACGTCAGGTCCAGCCTATATTAAAGGAAGACGTAATAATGATAGTTCCATCGTTGCCGCAGACCAATCAGGGTAAAAGAAATGCGGCTTTGATAATGCTTGCCTTCTGCGGGGCTTTCCGGAGAAGTGAATTGATTTCGCTAAAATGCGAAAACCTAAAATTCACACCAGAAGGAATGGTAATCAGATTGAACAAATCTAAAACCGACCAGCTTGGCGAGGGGCGTGAAGTAGCGATACCGCTTGGCAATCGACGAGTCTGCCCAGTTCATGCCATAAAGCTTTGGCTGGAAGTTATCGGTTCGGAAGGTCCCCTGTTCCGGCAAGTCGGAAAAGGCGGTGCGGTTTCGGAAGACGGTTTGTCTAGCCATGCCGTTGCCCAGATAATCAAGCGTCTTATCAAGGCAATCGGTTATGACCCCAGCGAATACTCTGGTCATTCCACAAGGGCGGGCTTTGCCACCAGCGCAGCACAAGCCGGAAAATCGTCATGGACTATCAGACGGCAGACAGGTCATAAAAGCGACCAGATGCTTAATCGCTACATCCGGCAAGGAAATCTGTTCAAAGACAACGCTGCTGCACTGTTTTAATTATTGAAATTATCAAGTCTTCTGTTACGTTTGGCGAAGCGGTTTCTATAGCACCGCCGGGGCTGATTACCCCTTCTCAGTGCGGCCTACGACAACGTCAGGCCGTTACCAATGACGTTGCTTTCTCGACCTATGGTCGGGGAGGCGGCGGAATACCATAGCGCAAGCAAATACGCTGCGCCGTTCACTGAGCGGTAATCACTCCCCGGCTACCAAGGAAAAATCCTTGGTGGCCGTTTCCGTTTAAGGAGTGAAAGATGGACTATAACAAAGAGAAAAATTTTTATGATAAACCTCTGAAGCCGGGAACCATACTTCTTGTTTTTGTGGTCCTCTTTGCGGGGATGTTAATTTACCGAGAAGTAAAAGGTATTCCTGAGCAGGAGGCCAGGCTGCAGGCGTTGAGACCGCCGCCAACACAAAAATTATCCCAATCCCTCATTGTTGGAAAAGTCGGCGCCCTTTGCAAAATGGCGGTTACGGAAAAGTTGGTCGTTCCCAAGTCGGCCGATTTTCCCTGGTCGGCTCAAATTATCCCAACGACGGGCGATAGAGAATTTACAATGACATCGTTTGTTGACGCCCAGAACAGCTACGGAGCATCAGTGAGGACACATTTCCAATGCCGCGTTACTTATAACGGACAGGACGCGGATAAAATTGAAAATTGGACGGTCGTCTCAATTTCCGGCTTTTAACCCTTGCCGCGCGCTGAATAAGTTAATAACCTCTCTGTTGCCAGACGTAATCCAATCCCCCGGATAGCGTCTGGCGTCTTTTTTTGTCATTAATGAGGCTTCAACGATGGTCGAAATACCTGGCGAGCAACTCTTGGCCAAACTATGGGAGACCATTGCCGAACGGGGCATGGGAAATTTGCTTAAACCTTGGCAGATGAGACGGGTCGAAACTGTGCGGCAAGAGTTACGGCTGAAAGAATTGAATGAACTTGCGAAGCTGGAAGAAGAAATTGTCGAAAGACGTGTAAAGCGTTTTCCGCAACTGAATGCGGGTTCTCTCGCGTTTGTGACTGCAGAGGAAATAGCAGACGGTTCAATGCCGCTTTTGCGACAGGTTACTAAACCAGACTCAGTTGCGGCAACTATCATCGTAGAACGAATTGCTCAAGATATAAATGTATCAAAGGCAATCCTTAAGGCAGAAGCAGAATTGGAAGATGCTGTCGGCGCAGCACCGACAGAAGATGTCAATCTCGACTGGTTGAGTAGATGGCGCGATTGCGTTTCGGCAGTTTCAGACGAAGAGCTGCAAAGTCTTTGGGGGAAGCTGCTCGCGGGCGAAGTCCAAAATCCAGGTCGGTTTTCATTGAGAACGCTAGAGTTCCTTCGTAATCTGTCATCGAAGGAAGCTAAAGAAATAGAAATGTTATTTTCGTTTGCTTTTAATACCAACGCTATATATCGGGACGATGCCGTTTTAGAGAAAAATGGAATTTCCTTTAAATTTCTCTTGCACATGCAGGAACTGGGCGTTGTTTCTGGTGTAGATGGTTTGGGTTTGCGGTGGAGTGCCTCAAATACAGACCCTACGGGTTTAGCTTTTCGGTCAATGGTTTTATTTAATGATTGTGTACTTAAAGTTACACATCCCGACCCCGGCGTATCTTTGGATTTAAAGGTTTGTTCCCTTACTGGCGTAGCCGCAGAGTTGTATCAAATCGGTCATTTCAGAAGTCAAGCTGAACATGTTGCTGCGGCTATCAGGGATATTAAGGTGAAGGGTTTTGCAGTAGAGATAGCTCAATCAATAAAGGGCACTGGCCTAGCTTCCCATTTCGGTCCTTTCACAGCGGCGTAGATAAAATTCAATAATATTCAATTATCGAAGGTAAATTTGATTGCAAATTTGATTTGACTGACCTAGTTTTACTCTCAATGCAAAAGGTCTTCCGCAGCTTTATGAACCTCTTCATCGCCATAACTTTGGCGGCGTTTATTATGTCTGCGGTTCCTTCGTCAGTTATGGCATCAACTTTCAATGCCGATACATCTATCTTCCATATTGCTGATAGCCAGAAAGATGACCCAGCGCATGAAAAAAACGGCCAGTGCGATGATGGGTGCTGTATCAGTCATTGTTTTTGCGCTGGCTATGCCATTCCGGTAACTCAAACCATTTCCACCCCTGTGGTTCATGCCCTAGCTGTCATCGTTGACCAAAACCAAAAGGTTGATGGCACATCGGCTAGCCCCCAGCTGCGTCCTCCCCGTATCCTTGCTTAATACACTCAAGCTTTAGCGCTGTGCCAGCCGCCTTTTGGTGGATCTGAAACGTATTTACAAGGAAATACCTTATGCCATTTTCTATTCAACACGCCTCATGCGTGGCTGTCCTGCTATTCGTAGGCCTAACTCTGGCAGCCTGTTCCACTGCGGAAAAACCCAGCAGGAAATATTCCATTCAAGACTGTAAGCAAATGCACGGTCGTGGAAATATCTCGCTTGAAGAATGGCGAGAGTGCCGTTTCGCTGGCGAAGTGCTGCGCCTCAAAAAGCAATAGGAGGCCTTATGCGAATTATACTAACCACAATAATTGGCCTAGCTTTGTGCAGCACGTCTTCATGGGCAAAAGACGGCCAAGCCATGTCTTTAGATTTGGCTATTGAACAGGCTTTACAAAACGCACCTGAAATTGTACGAAGCGATGCTTTAAATAAAGCAGCCAACGGCGCAAGAGGTCAATCAACCGCTTGGGCAAATCCGCAACTGTCTATCGAAGCTGAAAATATTGGCGGCAGTGGGGCATACAAGGGCTATGATAGCGCCGAAACGACAGCTTCTATCAGTCAACTGGTAGAAATTGGCGGCAAACGCTCTGCCCGTCGTTATATTGCCGAGCGCGATCAGGCATTGGCTAGACTGAACCAGAATAGCGAAGCCTTGAATGTCGTTCGCCAGGTTAAAATGGCTTTTGCAAAAGCGGCAGTTGCACAGGAACGCCTCAAGCTAGCCCGTCAGCAATCAAAACTGGCAGATGATATTCTAGGCGGTGTTAAGCGCCGTGTTGATGCCGCCGCCGATCCGCTTTATCAAAAGAATAAGGCAAAGATAGCGCAAGCCTCGTCCGGTCTTGCTTTGAAAAAAGCCGAGAGGGAACAGAGTACAGCTTTAGCGGTTCTTGGTCAGTTGACTGGACATGCGATTGAGAGAGTCCAGACTGATGCCTTTCATAAAATAACCCAGCCTGCTGAATTGGATATCATTGAACCGGATTTGGTTATTACGCGCGAAGATTTGGAAGTTGAGAAGTCCAAGGCATCTTATGTGCTGGAACGTGCAAATGCCGTTCCAGACCCTACGATCACTGCTGGCGTCCGTAATTTCAGAGAAGATGACAAAAACGCTTTTGTCGTTGGCGTCTCATTTCCGATCCCTATCTTAAACCTTAACCGAGGAAATATCCAAAAGGCAGGTTATGAAATTGCGGCCCGTGATGCTGAGCGCAAGCAAACTATTCGCGATGCCAAGGCCGAAATAATGGAACGTCAGAGGCTACTTTCCGATGCTTATCAGGAAGCCAAGACTCTGCAAGATGATATTCTGCCCGAAGCGGAAGCTGCTTTGAAAGATGCGCGGCGGGGTTATAACGCAGGCTCTTTTGCTTATCTCGACGTGCTGGATGCACAAAGAACGCTTTTTGAAAGCAAGACGGCCTATCTGGACGCGCTTCTCGAATATCAAACCAATTTGGCAGAGGTCGAATATCTAACGGCCCCTGTAACTTCACCGGAGACAAAAAAATGAGATTGAAAATGATTATTTTAACTGGCGTAGCCGTGATTGCTTTGGGCACAGCGGGTTTCGTATCTTATGAAACTTTTGCAGGTGACGATCATGTCCATACAGAAGAAAAATACGAAGAAGCCGGACATTCAGAAGAAGGTGAAGGCCATGAGCATGCTGGCGAAAAGGAGCGTGGCGATAATACGAAGATAAGTGATGTATCCGCACAAGCCATGAACATCGAAGTCTTGAAAGCTGGTCCCGCAACGGTTCATCAAACTATCAGCCTGACAGGAAAGATTATCCTTAATCAGGATAGAACGGCACAGGTCAGGGCTAGATTTCCCGGCGTCATTAAATCGGCTGATAAAAGCGTCGGCGACCAAGTGAAGAAAGGCGATGAGCTGGCGACTATCGAAAGTAATCAGAGTTTGCAAACTTATTCTGTTTCTTCACCGCTGGATGGCATGGTTATCACCCGTAACGCCGCTATCGGTGGATTAGCTGGAGATGAACCTGTTTATGTGATTGCCGATTTAAGGCAGCTTTGGGCCGAATTTTTTGTTTTCTCAAGAGATATGGGCAAGATCGCGACAGGCCAGAAAGTGGATGTTTTAAGTCTAAGTGATGCATCGACCAGCGCGGAAGCTGCAATTACAAACCTCTTGCCTACGGCTGAAAGCTCTAGCCAAACGGTTGTAGCACGCGTGACGCTTGATAACGCTGACAATAAATGGCGTTCCGGTATGACGGTTCGCGGCGATGTTGTCTTGTCAGAAAAGGAAGTGGCCTTGGCTGTTAAAACTTCCGCCATACAGCGACAGGAAGGCGCACAAGTTGTCTATGTCAAGGAAGGCGAAATATATGAGATGCGCAAAGTCGAAACAGGTCAGTCAGATCGCGAATGGACGGAAATCATAAGCGGTGTCAAAACGGGAGAAGACTATGTGGCCACCAACAGCTTTGTCGTTAAGGCTGATATTGGCAAATCTGCCGCCGAACATGAACATTAAAAAATCAGAGACTGACATGATAGAAAAATTACTCAATTTCTCCCTGCGTCAGCGTTATTTGATTGTGCTGCTGGTCGCCGCCGTTTCCGCTTTTGGGGTCTACTCACTCAGGAGCCTTCCCATTGATGCTGTACCTGACATTACAAACAATCAGGTGCAGATAAATACGGCAGCTCCTGCGCTTTCACCGGAAGAAGTTGAGAAGCAGGTCACGTTTCCGGTTGAAACCGCTTTGGCAGGTATACCTGGGCTGGAAAGCACCAGATCGATTTCACGAAACGGATTTTCACAAGTCACGGCTATCTTTTCGGATGATGTAGATATTTATTTTGCCCGTCAGCAGGTAGGAGAACGCATCAGTGAAGCGCGTGAAAACTTGCCGGATGGTGCAGACCCTTTCATGGGGGCTGTATCAACGGGACTTGGCGAAATTTATATGTGGACAGTCAAATTCAAGGACCACGACCCGAAATTGAAAGTGGTGAACGGCGAACCCGGCTGGCAAAGCGATAGGAGTTATCTAACGCCCGAAGGTCAGCGCCTTCGTAAAGATTATGAACTGGCGGGATATTTACGCACAGTTCAGGACTGGATCATACGTCCGCAACTAAAAGGCGTGACTGGTGTTGCGGGTGTCGATGCGATTGGCGGGTATGTGAAGCAATACCATGTCATGCCTGATCCGGAAAAACTGGTTTCCTTGGGACTAAGTTTCAGTGACGTCATGGAGGTTGTTGAGAAAAATAATCACGGCATTGGCGCTGGTTATGTTGAACGCAATGGTGAAGCCTATGTTGTCCGTTCTGATGGCAGGATTGATACAGAAGAACAATTGGCCAATATCGTCGTGGCCAACAGGCGCGGTATACCTATTTACCTGAAAGATATCGCCGAAATAGGTATCGGCAAGGAATTGCGTACAGGCTCTGCCAGTGAAAACGGGCAGGAAGTCGTGGTCGGTACAGCCCTCATGCTTATAGGGGCTAATAGCCGTATTGTATCCGATGCTGTCGATCAAAAATTGCAGGAAGTCAATAAAAGCCTGCCGGAAGGTATCGAGGCAAAAACCGTCCTCAACCGGACAAAACTCGTCAATGCCACTATCAAGACGGTTGAAAAAAATCTGCTAGAGGGTGCGTTGTTGGTTATTGCAGTTTTATTCCTGCTTCTAGGCAATATCCGCGCGGCACTCATTACAGCGGCGGTTATTCCGGTCGCTATGTTAATGACAGCAATTGGTATGCAGCGGTTCAATATTAGCGGAAACTTAATGAGCCTTGGTGCTTTGGATTTCGGTTTGATTGTCGATGGGGCGGTTATTATTACCGAGAACTGTCTGGCCCGTCTGGGACAGAGGCAGCATCAGGAAGGGCGTCTTCTAACCCTTCAAGAACGTATGCATGAAGTTATGCTGGCCAGCCGTGAAATGATCCAGCCATCCGTATTCGGTCAGGCGATTATCATCATGGTCTATATTCCGCTTCTGACTTTTACAGGCGTTGAAGGCAAGATGTTCGAGCCGATGGCCGTCACTGTTATTCTAGCGTTGGTAGCGGCCTTTATTCTTTCGCTTACCTTCATTCCGGCCATGCTGGCGATATTTGTTACAGGTCGCGTGGAAGAAAAGGAAAGTAAGGCCATTCATAAGGTAAAAGACATTTACACACCGATGCTTAAGGCTTCGATGAAAGCGCCTATCGCCTTTATCAGTGCGTCCGTGTTGGCTTTTGTGGGAGCTGTATTGCTATTTTTTACTATGGGGCAGGAATTTATCCCGCAACTTGACGAAAAAGATGTTGCTATGCATGCCATGCGCATCCCTAGCACATCGCTTTCGCAATCTCAGGCCATGCAGTTTGAAGTAGAGAAAGCTGTCGCTAAATTGCCAGAAGTAGCTTTTATTTATTCCAAAACAGGAACGGCGGAAACGGCGGCGGACCCGATGCCACCAAACGTGTCGGACACATTCATTATTTTCAAAGATCGTAAAGAATGGCCTGATCCGGACCTGCTCAAAAATGAACTGGTCGAGAAACTGCAAGAGGCTGTAAGTAAAATTCCTGGCAATAATTATGAGTTTACACAACCAATCCAGATGCGGTTCAACGAACTAATCTCAGGTGTACGAAGCGATGTTGCGGTTAAAGTCTACGGCGATAATTTCGCAGCGATGGAGGCGACCGCTGCGCAAATAGCCAAAACCTTACAAGGTGTTCAGGGAGCAACTGATGTTAAAGTCGAGCAAACATCTGGTCTTCCAATGCTGGAAATCAAACTGGATAAGCCAGCGATCGCACGATATGGCCTGAATGTCAGCGATGTTCTAGATGTTTTGGCGATTGCCGTGGGCGGTAAGGAAGCCGGATTGGTTTTTCAAGGTGACCAGCGCTTTGATATCATGGTGCGTTTGTCGGAGGGGCAGCGAAATGATTTCTCGGCGATAGAAAACTTGCCAATCCTGTTGCCCGATGAGCAGGATACAAATGATGCTGGTTTAGCTCAGCATAAGCGTCCGCTCTATATCCCTTTAAAAGAAGTGGCCACGCTGGAAGTAAAAGATGGTCCGAACCAGATAAGCCGTGAAAACGGAAAGCGTCGCATCGTGGTTCAAGCCAATGTTCGTGATCGCGACATAGCGTCTTTTGTCGAAGATGCCATGATGGCTCTAGACCAAAAGGTGAAGCTGCCAGCAGGCTATTGGCTCGAATGGGGTGGTCAGTTCAAAAACCTTGAAGAAGCAAAGGCGCGTCTGGGTATTGTCGTACCAGCCTGTTTCTTCGCCATTTTCCTTCTGTTATTCACGGCGCTAGGTTCGGTAAGACAAGCCTTACTGGTATTCAGTGGCGTTCCGCTGGCATTAACTGGAGGCATCGTGACTCTGTGGCTGCGGGATATGCCGTTTTCTATTTCGGCGGCTGTGGGTTTGATTGCTCTGTCCGGCGTTGCGGTCCTAAACGGTCTTGTTCTCGTGACCAGAATAAACCAGTTGGTCAGTGAAGGCGCCAATCCTAATGAGGCTATTCTTAACGGCAGTCTATCACGTTTGCGACCTGTCTTGATGACCGCGCTCGTGGCATCGCTTGGTTTTGTACCAATGGCAATCGCAAGTGGAGCAGGGGCTGAGGTTCAGAAGCCTTTGGCAACTGTTGTTATTGGCGGTCTTATAACGTCGACTATACTGACTCTGTTAGTATTGCCTGCCATTTATAAACGCTTTAATCTGGCAAAAGAAATTTTTTGATTATGAAAAAAATTAACGACTCGACGAAATAATATTACATCTTTAACCTCCCGTAAGACGAGAGGCTACATGACGAAAAACAATAATATACCAGCAAACGATAGCTTTACAGGCTCAGCGCAACAAAATGATGGAGTGGAAAAGGCGACTTCAGGAAGCGTAACCGATCAAATTCTAGAACGCTTTTATTGTGCGCTAGAAAACACGGAAGGATTGGCGGATGTTGCGAAGCGTTTCCGTGATAGTGCTGTCTCACAAAAGAAAGATTTTGTAAAAATTATTCTAGGTGAAACTCAATGATCCTGATTGAAGAAATTGATGTCAAAGAGTTTCGTGGTCTGCGAAACATAAATCTTAAATTGAACCGGAACAACTTCGCCATCTGCGGTCCAAATGGAACAGGGAAAAGCGGAATAGTGGACGCGATAGAATTTGCACTTACTGGCACCATTTCTAGATTAACGGGTGCGGGAACGGGCGGCATAACAGTTAAGGAACATGGGCCTCATGTGAACTGCCGGACAACGCCGGATAAAGCCATTGTAAAAATGAGCGTCTATATTCCCGCTTTGAAAAAGCAGGCGACAATAGAACGATCAGTGAAGAATGCAAAAAATCCAACAATTATTCCGAGCACGCCGGATGTACTGGAGATATTCCGGCGGCTTGAAGAACATCCTGAATTAACCCTTTCCCGCCGGGAGATAATTCGTTTTATTTTGGCCGAACCATTGAAGCGTGCGAAAGACGTTCAGGCTCTGCTGCGTCTGGATGAACTCGAAAAAACACGAGCAGAGTTAAAAAAGCTCTCAAACACGTGTGCGAAAGCCGTAGAACCGATACGATCAATGCAAAGCAGGGCAGGAGAGAGCTTATCAGTTGCCTTGGGTATTACTTCTCCAGCTACAGCGCAGATTTTGGCAGCGGCGAACAGTTACCGAACCATATTAGGGCTATCTCCGCTAACTATGCTGAATAACGTCCCGTTGGCAGATGGAATTGCGACGGATGCTGAGGGAGAGAGCGAGAAGGTCAACAAAGCTACTGCACTTGCAGATTATGTGCTGGTGGAGCAGCAAATCGCGTATCTGCAAGGAGAACAATTTTCCAAGTTGCTGGAACGTACAGCCGGACTTTTATCGCGATTAAATGAGTCTGATCAGCGAAATGTTAATAAAGACGGATTTTATAAGACCGCACTGGAAATTTTTGAAAACGACATGTGCCCAGCCTGTGACGTGGAGATTGACTTCGAAACGTTTAAGCGTTCAATCGAGGCTAAGCGTCGTTCGATAAACGAATTCATCGTTCAGAAGGCTGAGTTAGATAAGCAGTTCAGAGAAATCAGTGAAAAGATCGACGCGGTCATGGTTCCGCTTCGTAACATCTATTCCATAGGTAAAAATCTGAAAAAT
>QFOT01000043.1 GCA_003241285.1 Micavibrio aeruginosavorus | reverse complement strand
ATAATGGGCGGAACCAAGTGGCTGCCGCGCCGCCCCCAGCCGCTTAACTCCCCAACTAACCGCATCAAAGATATGAAAAGGTATAGTATCGACCCTTCATTTGTTTTAAGCTTGCGGCAGGATTATTTGAACAGGATATAAATCTGATGCGGATCATTATTATTATTGTCATTACTATTATGATTGCGGCAGGCCTTTATACCGGATATGGCATCGCGACATTCGAAACCGAGAAACCGGCGCCGCTTGTCTTTATCGAACCCGATGCACAAATGCTGGTAACCAGAGGAATTATTCCGGCGGATTACCTGAAAACCGAAACTGTTCTTACGCCCGAGCAAAAAACCCAGAGTGATCTGGCGATTGCCAAGATTTCCCAGGCTATTACTGTTTATCAGGATTACGAGAAAAAATCACAGCCGCCGCTCCGCCATCTGCTGGCATTGTTAAACGGCAGTATCGGCGCAGGACAATTGCCTGCCTATTTCCTCAATGTCAAAGATGTCCTGCGTCCCGATAGGAATTTTGATGTTTTGAGAATCGATCCGTCTTCTATCACAGAAGCAAGCGAGACCAACCCGGTTACCTGCCCTGTACCGGGCGGCGTTCTGATCGGCGATGATACCGATAATGTCATCAACTGTCCTTTGACTGAAATCGGCGGCGACCAGATTTTCATGGGCGGCCCGGGCAATGATACGATCAATGACACACTGGGCGACCGTATCGTCGATGGCGGTGGCGGGGACGATACGATTACACTCGGCCCCGGCCGCAGCATTATCGTGCTGAACGAAAACTGGGGTAAGGATAATGTAACGGTCGATTGCAGCGGCGCTTCAGTTGCACCTAATGAAATTCCCGCCAATTTTCCGGTGCCGTGGATTTCCAAATTTACGAATTTTATCGTCCTCAGCTCTCGTATCCCGCTTGAAAGCATTTCATGGCAGGGCGACGTGCTGACCAGCAAGGGCGGCGATACGCTGACACTTAGCGAGAATTGCTTTACGCTGGTATATGGCGATTAAACACTTGTTATTCCTGCAGTAGAGTTTGACTTCGCAGGCAGGATCGCCGATATCATAGGCATGATCCCAGATAAATTATCCAGTGAGCCGCCTTATCTTCAGGGCATGAATGAACGTCAGCAGGAAGCGGCGCGTGCGCTCGACGGTCCTGTCCTGATCATCGCCGGGGCCGGAACGGGAAAAACCAGAGTTTTAACGACGCGCCTTGCCTATCTCCTGCAAAGTGGCCGTGCCTTTCCGGGTCAGATCCTGGCGGTAACTTTTACCAATAAGGCCGCGCATGAGATGAAAGAGCGCGTATCCCATCTTTTGGGAGGGCAGCCAGTCGAGGGATGGTGGCTCGGCACATTCCATGCGCTATGCGCGAGGATGCTCAGGCGTCATGCCGAGCTTGTCGGATTAACATCGTCTTTTACTATTATCGATCAGGACGATGCCGTCCGGCTCATAAAGCAAATCTGCGAAGCCGAGAATATCGATCTGAAAAAATGGCCGCCGCGCCTGATCCTTTCCATGATCGAGCGCTGGAAGGACCGCGCGCTACGTCCGGAAGATGTGAATGCGGCGGATGCGCCGGATTTCGCGCAAGGCCGCCTGCTGGAAATTTACCGGCAATACCACGCGAGATTGAAAACTATCAATGCGTGCGATTTCGGCGATCTGATGATGCATATCATCCATATCCTGCGAACCAATCAGGATGTGCTCGCCGATTATCACCGCCGCTTTAAATATATAATGGTCGACGAATATCAGGATACGAATGTCGCGCAATATTTATGGCTGCGGCTTCTGGCGCAGGGCTCGAATAATATCTGCTGCGTCGGGGATGACGACCAGTCGATCTATGGCTGGCGCGGGGCGGAAGTCGGTAATATCCTTCGCTTTGAAAAAGATTTTCCGGGGGCAAAAATCGTCCGCCTTGAGCAGAATTACCGTTCGACGGGCCATATTCTTGCCGCGGCCAGCGGTGTGATCGCACAGAACAAAGGCCGGCTTGGGAAAACTTTATGGTCGCAGGACGAAATGGGCGAGAAAGTTTTTGTAAGATCCCTGTGGGACGGTGAAGCAGAGGCGCGCTTCGTCGGCGAGGAAATGGAATCCCTGCAAAATAAAAAATGGAAATTACGGCAGATGGCGGTTTTGGTGCGCGCCGGATTCCAGATGCGCGAATTCGAAGAACGCTTTATCCAGCTCGGCCTTAATTATAAAGTCTTCGGCGGTCCGCGCTTTTATGAACGGCAGGAAATCCGCGATGCGCTGGCCTATTTCCGCGTCACGGTGCAGCCGAATGACGATCTCGCTTTCGAGCGTATCATTAATGTGCCCAAGCGCGGGATCGGTGACGCTACGGTGCAAAGCCTGTACGCCCATGCGCGGCGCAAAGGTTTGAGTTTATATCTGGCTACGGCGGAATTGTGTGAAACCGATGCGCTGAAACCAAAAGTCAGGACCACGCTTTTGAATTTGATCAGAGATTTCGAAAGATGGCGATCGCTCCTTTCTGTTTTGGCGCATCCATCCTTGGCAGGCCAAATTCTTGACGAGTCAGGCTATACCGCGATGTGGCAGGCGGATAAAACACCGGAAGCGCCGGGCAGGTTGGAAAACTTGAAAGAACTTGTTTCCGGCATGGAAGAGTTTGAATCGATGCCGCAATTTTTAGAGCATGTTGCGCTGGTGCTGGAAAATTCGCAGAATAATGCGAATGATGATTATGTGTCCCTTATGACATTGCATGGTGCGAAGGGTCTGGAATTCGACGCGGTTTTTCTGGCAGGTTGGGAAGAAGGCCTGTTCCCGAGCCAGCGGACCATGGATGAAAACGGCATCGCAGGGCTGGAAGAAGAGCGCCGTCTTGCGTATGTCGGGATCACGCGCGCCCGTAAACGCGCTTACATAACGAGCGTTGCCAATCGCCGCATGTACGGAAACTGGGTCAATGCCATTCCATCGCGCTTCGTTGATGAATTGCCGAAAGAAAATATCGAGTCAGAGCAGGAACAGGGCATGTATAATGCCGGACGTTCATCGCATTGGGATTCGAAAGGCTTTGATAGTCCTATGGCAGGTTTTAGAGGCGGGCAATCGCCTGTTTTGTCGGGCTGGCGGCGCGATCTCGATTCCAGGCAATCTAAATTCAATGTCGGGGACCGCGTCTTTCATGACTCTTTCGGCGGCGGCACGGTTATTTTGGTTGAAGGAAAGAAACTGGACGTGTCCTTTGATGACGGCGAGAACCGCCGCGTCATGGATGGGTTTGTCGAATCTATAACGTAAAAATTTTATCTTGCATGGAATTTAAAAACCCCGTAGCTTTTCTTCATGAAGATTTTTGCCTCACAAATTTCTATCCGACGTCGACGCCGTAATTAATACGGTGGCTTCCGGCATTCCTGCCTGTTGCTCACTTCTTCAAGCAACATATAAAGGCAGCGACAATGACCAAAACAAAACATTTCATTAATCTCGATCAAATACCTGTTTCCGCCTTGATGCGAATTTTAGCGCATGCGCATGAATTGAAAGCGCAGAAATATGAGCCGCCCCAGCTTTTTCGTGGCATGAGCCTCGCCATGATCTTCGACAAGAAATCGACACGGACCAGATTGTCGTTTGAAATCGCGTTTAAACAGCTTGGCGGGCATGTGACGGTGATGACGAAAGACGAGATGCAGCTTGGGGTTAATGAAAGCGTCGAAGACACAGCGAAAGTGTTGTCGCGCTTCGTCGATGCGATCATGATCCGCCTGTCCGATCATGACGTTGTTGAGGAACTGGCGTCCTATTCTAATATTCCGGTTATCAATGCGCTAACCGACCGGTCCCATCCATGCCAGATCATGGCGGATTTAATGACGATTGAAGAAAAGAAAGGCAATATCGCAGGACTTAAGCTGGCCTGGGTCGGCGATTACAACAATGTTGCCAAGACATTTATGCAAGTGGCACCCAAATTCGGCTTTAATTTGGAAATCGCAAGTCCGACATTGGAAGGCAGCCTGACGCCACAGGAAGCGGTTCAAAATGCCGATGTCGTTATCACCGACACATGGGTGTCGATGGGCGAAGAAGGCAAGGCGAAAGAAAAATTCTGGCCTTATCAGGTCAATGCCGAATTAATGGCTTTGGCAAAGCAAGATGCTATTTTTATGCATTGCATGCCGATCCATCGCGGGGAAGAAGTCACCAACGAAGTGCTGGACACAGAAGCAAGCGTTATCTATGACGAAGCGGAGAACCGCCTGCATGTCCAGAAAGCCATTCTGGCATGGTGTTTAGAGAATTCTGGCGTAAAGATTTGAAAAAGGAAATAAAGATGAGCAAAGGTAAAGTCGTTTTAGCGTATTCGGGCGGGCTCGATACATCGATCATTTTAAAATGGATGCTGGAAGAAGGTTATGACGTCATCGCCTATATCGCCGATGTCGGACAGGAAGAGGATTTCGAAGCCGCGCGCGAGAAGGCCATTAAAATCGGTGCATCGAAAGTTTACGTCGAAGATCTGAAATCCGAATTCGTCACCGACTATATTTTTCCTACCTTTAAAGCCAATGCCGTTTATGAAGGGCGCTATTTGCTCGGAACGTCGGTTGCGCGTCCGATCATTGCCAAAAAGCAAATCGAGATTGCGATTAAAGAGAAGGCGGAGTTCGTCGGCCATGGTGCGACCGGCAAAGGCAACGATCAGGTGCGGTTCGAGCTTTCGTATTATGCGCTGAAACCCGATATAAAAGTTCTGGCACCGTGGAAAATGCCGGAGTTTTTAAGTCGCTTCCGGGGCAGGACCGATATGATTCAATATGCGGAGCAGCACGGCATTCCGATCAAGGCTTCGCGCGCGAAGCCTTATTCCGAAGATGACAACCTGCTGCATATATCACACGAAGCCGGAATCCTCGAAGACCCGAACGCGGTTTGCGGTGAAGAGGTTTATTCGAGAACGGCGACGATCGAAACTGCGCCGAATGTAGCCGATATTATTTCGATTACGTTTAAAGACGGTAATCCGGTCAAAGTTTCGTCCGATGGAAAAACCGAAACCGATCCTTTGAAGTTATTTAGTTATCTTAACGAGCTTGGCACCAAGCATGGCATCGGGCGGCTGGATATGGTGGAGAACCGTTTTGTCGGCATTAAATCACGCGGTGTTTATGAAACTCCGGGCGGGGCTATTTTACTTGCAGCCCACCGCGATATTGAAGGACTTGTCATGGACCGCGAGGTTATGCGTATTCGCGATACGTTATCATTGAAAGTGGCAGAGTTGATTTATAACGGTTTCTGGTTTTCGCCAGAGTTCGAGTTTCTGATGAAATGTATCGACGAGTCACAAAAAGGAATCGATGGCGTCGTGAAGATGAAACTGCTCAAAGGCGTGCCATATGCGATTGCGCGCGAATCCGATAAAGCTTTATACGATCCAAAATTGTCTTCCATGGATGAAGAGGGTGGGTATGACCAGCAGGATGCTGCAGGCTTTATCCGCATCAATGCTGTGCGCTTGCGCAACTGGGCAAGGGTTGCAAAGAAGTAATTATTCGGTCTGCCAGCGATAGCGGACGAGGCCTTCCGCTTCCTTCGTTTTAAACTCGCGGCCGTCGCGTGATTTGATATATGTCCAGGTATGATGGCTTTCGGCGGGTATCTGTGACTTTAAATCGTCATAGACCTCGCCAAGCTGGCCTTCCTCTACTTTCAGGCACAGCGTGCGCTCGCCTTCGCGTCCGATATTGGTCACATATTTTTCCGTGATGGCGGGTGTAGCGATAACGCGATCCATGATTTTTTGATAAACCGAGGCGTCGATGCCGCTGCCGGTACTGTTAAACTCGATTTCGATATCGCAGGTGAGGGGGATGTCCTGCGCCAAAGCGGATACGGGAAGCAGAAGTAATAAAGTCAAAAGCCGGAGCATGAATTGCCTTTTGTTCAAAAGAGATTCCCGCTTTCGCAGGAATGACAGTCAGGATATAGTTTTGCCATGGAAAAACAAATGAAAAGTACAATCTGGGGCGGACGTTTCGAGGCGTCCGTTGACGATATCATGGAGCAGATCAATGCGTCTATCGGTGTCGATCAGCGCCTGTATTCCCAGGACATAAAAGCGTCGAAAGCGCATGCCGCCATGCTCGCAAAGCAAGCGGTCATTAGTGAAAAAGACAATCAGGATATCCAGTTTGGGCTGGATCAAATCCTGACCGAAATTGAATCCGGAAAATTTGAATTTAAGACAGCCCTCGAAGATATTCATATGAATATCGAAACAAGGCTGAAAGAGATTATTGGCGAAGCTGCCGGGCGGCTACATACGGCGCGCTCACGCAACGATCAGGTGGCAACCGATTTCCGTCTTTGGACCGTCGAAGCCTGCGCGAGCCTTATTGAGGAAATCACCAGTCTGCAGGACGTTTTCTCCGACCTGATAACCACACATAAAGAAACGATCATGCCGGGCTTTACGCATTTGCAGGTGGCCCAGCCAGTAACCCTGGGGCTTCATCTGGATGCCTATAACCAGATGTTGTCCCGGGATCGTTCTCGTTTCGAGGATGCGCGGCGGCGGATGAATTATTCGCCCCTTGGTGCTGCCGCCTTGTCGGGCACGTCCTACCCGATCGACCGGGAAGCAACGGCAAAAGCTCTTGGTTTTGACGGTATCGTACCTAATACGATGGACGCGGTCGGCAGCCGCGATTTTGCGCTGGAGTTTTTATTCGCCTGCGCCCAGATGGGATTGAATCTATCCCGTCTTGCCGAAGAGATCGTTTTGTGGACAACGCCGCAATTCGGTTTTATGAAATTATCTGACGCCTGGTCGACTGGGTCATCGATTATGCCGCAAAAGAAGAATCCGGACGCGGCAGAGCTGGTGCGGGCCAAAACGGGCCGCCTGAGCGGAAACCTGGTTCAATTAATGATGGTGATGAAGGCGCTGCCACTGACATATAACAAAGATATGCAGGAAGATAAGGCGGCAGTGTTCGAAAGCTTCGATACAGTCGTTCTTTGTTTACGCTCAATCAGCGGGATGCTCTCGACAGCAGTCTGGAATAAGGAAGTAATGCGCGAAGCGGCGGAAAGCGGATATGCCACCGCCACAGAAATCGCTGACTGGCTGGTGAAAAATCTAAATCTGCCATTTCGCGATGCACACCATGTGACGGGACGCGTTGTAAAACTGGCGGAAGAAAAAAGTCTTAAGCTTAGTGAATTATCTTTGGCTGATATGCAGGCTATCGAGCCGCGCATCACGGACGATATTTTTAATGTTTTATCGGTTGAGGGCGCGATTAAATCCCGTAATCTTTGATAAATTTGCTTTTCCAGCAGAAAATAAGTTAAATCCTTCTATTATAAGGAAACTGCGTATGTTGAATTTGCCAAATTATTTACCTTTTCTGGAACAGCCAGATTTAACCGAAATCGTCAAAGAAGGAACAGCAGCGGATCTTGATTTCTGCCTGCGCACTCAAAGAAAAACCCGCTACATCGAAACATCATTGGCTGTCCTGGCCTATGATTTAATAGATACGCCCGGCGATTTTAAGAATAAGCCTGAAATAATCGAAGTTATGCTCAAGCATGGTTTCGATTATGGAGATATTTTCTCCAATGAAAAACAAACCGATACTATCTGGACTATGTATGCCAGAAGCCCGTCTAATGATACGAAGCAGGCCGCCGCAATACTGTTATCCGAGCTTTTGAAAATGACGGAAGCCAAATTCAATGCACGCTATCAGATACCTTTTGATAAGATTTTAGGTAAGCCGGATTCGTTGACGGGAAGCTTCAAACAACAAAAACTCGAGGAATCTATCCTCGTAACGCAGAATGCTTTAGTGGCCTATGTAGCACAAGAGGGCCCTAAGTTACCCGTTAACCGGGGCGCTGCATTCCTTAATTTGATAGCGAAAGATGTTGAGTCCGATCTCTGGGTTAGAAATATGACTGGAATCAAAGGATCAAAATACTGCCCTCTAAACGGCGATTTGACCTTTTATAAAGCCGTATTCTCTCCTCAGCCGTCATAGGAAAGGGCTTTTTAAATTAGCTGCGAGCGATTATAGTCAGCTCCTGATTTGGAGCTTAAACGCATGAACCTGCAAAACAAGATCATTACTATTTTCGGCGGCACCGGGTTTGTCGGGCGCTATATCGTGGCGCGGCTGGCAAAACACGGCGCGACGATTAAAGTTGTGACAAGATCGCCATCCTCGGGTTACTTTCTTCGTCAGTTCGGCGTGGTTGGTCAGATCGTGCCTGTCGCATGCGATTATTCGGAAAACTCCATAAGCCATGCCGTATCCGGTTCGGACATCGTGATCAATTGCCTCGGCATTCTGTTTGAAAAAGGAAAATCAAATTTCAAAACGGTCCATGTCGATGATGCCTCGATGATAGCCAGGGCCTGCGCGATTCATGCTGTAAAAAGACTGGTTCATATTTCAGCGCTTGGAATTGACGAGTCGAAATCCAAATATGCAGGGACAAAGCGCGAAGGGGAAAAAGCCGTACGCGGCCATTTTTCAGCAGCGACTATTATCCGTCCGAGCGTTATTTTCGGGCCGGAAGATAATTTCTTCAATAAATTTGCCAGCCTGTCTTTATTAATGCCGGCTTTGCCATTAATCGCCAGGGGGAATACCAAGTTCCAACCCGTTTATGTAGGCGATGTGGCGGACGCTATCGCAAAAGCATTGATGATTGATGCATCAACTGCAAAGACCTATGAACTTGGCGGGCCGGAGGTTTTGAACTTCAAGGAAATTTATCAAAAACTATTTGCGCAAATCGGGCATAAACGAATTCTTGTCAACATGCCGGAAAGTATTGCCCGCATTCAAGCAGCATTGTTTTCTATCCTGCCTACCCCACCATTGACGGGCGACCAGATTACAAGTCTGAAGACAGATAATGTTGTTTCTGAAAATGCCCTGAAGCTACGCGATCTGGCCATCCATCCAACAGCGCTTGATGCAATACTGCCAAGCTATTTAAACCGTTACCGCTCCGGCGGACGTTTTGCCGAGAAGAAGAGAGCTTAATATATGAAACTGATTGCCACTATTATTTCTCTGCTGGTTATCACTGGTGCTGCTCATGCAGCCGGCAATGAAGGTATTGCCGTTGTCGTCAATTCCGATGCAATTACCAATTCCGATGTCGATGAGAGAATGAAAATGATCGCGGCATCGACGGGCATAGCCAATAATCCAGATATGATGGATAAGTTACGCCCGCAAATCATCGATATGCTGGTTGATGAAGAGCTGAAAATGCAGGAAGCAAGAGCGCTTAAAATCAAGGTTTCTAAAGCCGAGATCGATGGCGGATTTGAAGAGATTGCCAAGAATAATAATATCCCTGCCGAGCAATTCCGCCAGATGATCGAAAAGAGCGGCATCCGCATGTCGACAATGAACGACCAGATCGAAGCCCAGATTGCCTGGGGGAAAGTGGTTGCCGCTAAAATCCGTCCTAAAGTCGAAGTATCGGATAGCGATATAGATTCCGAGATCGACAAGCTGAAAGCAAAAATGGGACAGGCGCAATACCGGGTCGCGCAAATCTACCTGCCTGTCAATGATGCGGGTAAAGAGAAAGACATCGTCAATTTTGCAACAAAACTGGTTGCCCAGCTTCGCCAGCAACCGGAAGCTTTTGGCAAGGCGGCGCAACAATTCTCACAAGCTCCGGGCGCAAAAAAAGGCGGCGACATGGGCTGGATAGAAAAAGGCCAGATGCCTTCGGAAGTTGACGCTGTTCTCGATACGCTGGGGCCAAACCAGATCAGCGATCCGATCAAAAGCCAGAATGCTTATTATATTCTGACAGTGAATGAAAAACGCCAGATGACCGAGGATATGTTGCCCAAGCGCGAGGAAATATTGCAGCGTATCGGCTTGCAACGAATGGAACGTGCCGCCCGCCGCTATATGCTTGATCTGCGCTCGTCTGCATTCATAGAAACCCGTGTCTGAGCCCGCGTCTGATTACGACGCTCTTCAATCCCTGCCGCCCCTGCGCGATGTCATTCGTGATCATAATTTAAGGGCGGAAAAAGCGCTCGGTCAAAATTTCCTGCTTGATCTGAATGTTACCGATAAAATCGCGCGCTCGGCGGAAAGCATGGGCGGGGCGTTGAAAGACGTCACCGTTTTCGAAATCGGCCCCGGTCCCGGCGGTCTAACGCGCTCACTTCTGGGTACAGAAGCAAAAAAAATCATTGCGATAGAATTCGACGATCGGGCGGTCGCGGCTTTAGCTGATGTTGTGAAAGTGGCGAAAGGCAGGCTTGATGTTATCAAGGCCGATGCCCTGCATGCTAATCTCATAGCCATGGCAGACGGCGCGCGCGCAATTATCGCGAACCTGCCTTACAATATAAGTACTGTTTTATTACTGAAATGGCTGCGCGATCTTCGGCAAGATCCAGAGCATTATAAATTCATGGCCCTGATGTTCCAGAAGGAAGTCGCCGACCGTCTGGTGGCAAAGCCGCATACGAAAGAATACGGACGCTTATCTGTCATGGTTCAGTGGCTTTGTACGATTGGCAAGGCATTTGATCTCCCGCCGGAAGCTTTTTCCCCGCCGCCAAAAGTGACATCAAGTATCGTCGTATTCCGGCCTAAAATATTACCAGCGGACGCACCAGCTTTCGAAACATTGGAAAAGATATTGAGCATAGGCTTTCAGCAGCGCCGAAAGATGATCCGCACCAGCTTAAAAATTTATATGGCGGAAATCGAGATGCTTGGTATCGATCCGACCTTGAGAACGGAAAATCTTACAGTCGATGACTATGTGCGTATCGCTCAGGCTGTCGAACGACGCCAGCAATGACAAAAAATATTCTGATTACAGGCGCTTCAAGCGGGCTTGGCGCAGCCTTGGCGGAATATTATGCGGCGAAAGGTCATCGGCTTTTTCTAGGCGGGCGTGACATGGAGAGGCTCAGTTTCGTTGCTCAGCGTTGCCGGGATATGGGAGCCGAAACGCACACTCAAGTCGTGCATGTGGAAGCTGCGGCTCTCATGCATCAATGGGTCGCGGGTATCGACAAAAGATTTCCTCTTGATCTTGTTATCGCTAATGCCGGCGTTTCTGGTGGCACCTCGGGCTTAAGCCCTGAGGCGTTTTCGGCCCAGTCCCATCATATTTTTGATGTCAATGTCATGGGGGTCTTAAACAGTATTGGCCCTGTTCTGCCCAGAATGGTTTCCCGCAAGGGCGGGCAGATCGCGATTGTGAGCTCGTTATCCGCTTTTGCAGGCTGGCCCGGAGCGCCGGCCTATAGCGCCTCCAAAGCGGCAGTCCGGTTTTACGGGGAGGCATTAAGGGGGCGGTTTCAAAAGCAGGGCATCAAGATTTCCGTTATTTGCCCGGGGTTTATTCGTACGTCGATGACAGATATAAACCCTTTTCCGATGCCTTATCTCATGGAAGCCAGAGAGGCGGCTGCCAAAATCGCGACGGGACTTGAGCGTAACAAGCCTGTAATCAGCTTCCCGTGGCAGGTCGCGCTGGTTTCAAAGCTGATCGGCGTATTGCCAACCCGTTTGAGAATTTTGCTTCTTTCGCACGCGCCAGAAAAATCTTCATTGCAAAATTTTTAATAAAAGTTAAAATTGAAATAATAGAACCTTTAATATCAGAGATTTATAATATTAAATAATTGTTTGCATTGATAATAAACATACCTCTAATGCTGCGTAGATATACTACAGGAAAATAGATGGATATCGGGGAATTAGAAAAAAACGCTGAGAAGGCTGCCAATCTTTTAAAGGCGCTTTCAAATGACAAAAGACTTCTTATTCTTTGCGCGCTTTATAAAAATGAAAAGTGTGTGGGGGAGTTGGAAGAAATCGTCAATCTCAGCCAGTCTGCCTTATCGCAGCATCTAGCGCGTCTTCGCCGGGACGAGCTGGTGATAACGCGACGCGACGCCCAGACAATCTATTATTCCCTTGAAGATACAACAGTCAAAGCGATGTTGCAGACTTTGTACGGTATCTATGCGCCATGCGAAGAAGTGGCGGACGCCTAATTAAATTACAGGGCTATTTTTTCTATAGCCGCGAAAACCTTATCGATAGATATTTCATTTAAATTATCGGATTCAAATGACTGGCTTGCCGGGTTTTGTGGCCCATGCTTCTCAATGGTGCTTTCGTCGCTGCGAAAAAACATGATCGACGGACAACCTGTCATCGATACCATATGCATGGGACCGGTATCGTTGCCGATGGCGACAATCGCTTCGCGGGCCAAGGCAGGAATGTCGTTTAAATCAGTCTGACCTGTGATATTGACTACATCAAGGCCCTGAGAAATTTCGGCCGATAATGCAGTTTCGGAATTTGAACCGATAATCACGGGCTGTATTTTTGCGGCGATTAATTTTTGCGCAAGCTGATGGTAATTTTCGGCCGGCCATCTTTTATTGGGCCTTGAGGGTGCGCTGCCAGGGATAAGAAGTGCATAAGGTTTTTTCAAATTGAAACGGGATATATCCGATTGCATCCACTCCAACGGATCAAGCATAGTATTCTCAATTCCCGCAAGCCGGAGCGTATTTCTATGCCCGATGAAAGCATGAAATTTCTGGCGTTCAGGATCGGTGTTCCGGTGAGATGCACCTTTGGCAATACCCGACCATTCAGGTCGTGGCGAGAATAATTTGAAATACAGCGAAGTGCGGTCATTATTTTGCAGATCATAAACCCGGGTAAATTTTTCGTCATTCAATCTTTTGCGAAATGACAGCCAGTCTGCGGGATTGTATTTAGGCCGTGCGTCCAGAATAATGTCATCGAAAAAACCGGTTTTATTAGCAAGGCCGACATAAGGTTTTTGCGTCAGCAAAGTAATATGCGCATCTTTATGATGATCGCGAATGGCGCGCATCGGGCCAAGCGCATACATAAAATCACCTAAAGCGCCAAGCTTGATGACCAGAATACGCGACTTTTCACTCATGCTAAAAGCTCTGCATATACGTCAATTGTTTTATTTACCATGATCTGGCGGGTAAAATTTGCATGAACATGATTCATTGCACGCTCTGCCATCATGTATTTTTCTTCTTCCGGCATTGAAAGCGCCTGTTTGATTTTCTCGGCCAGCGCATCTGCATCATTTATCGGCACCAGAAATCCTGTTTCGTCCGGAATGATCGTTTCCTTGGAGCCGCCATGATCGGTGGCGATGACGATACGGCCCATTGCCTGACCTTCGACAGCTACGCGCCCGAAACCCTCAGGTTCGATAGAGGCGGACACGATAATGGTAGATATCATATAGGCAGCCGACATGTCGTCGCAATGGCCCATAATGCGTATCTGCTCGCCAAGGCCTTTCTCCGCTATCAGCTTTTCCAGTTCCGCATGATATTCGCTGCGGCCCTGATCGGCTCCGACAAAAACACAGAATAAATCCTTGCGGCCGATTTTGCTCATCGCGTCGATTAAAACTGTGTGGCCTTTCCAACGCGTCAAACGACCGGGTAAAAGAATAACAGTCGCGCCATCGGGAATGCGCCAGTTCTTTGAAAGCTTTATCATTCGCTCTGCCGTTACAAGCGATGGATGAAATTTCTCCGGTGCGATACCGCGGTGGATCAGGCGGATCTTGCTGTCATCCACTCCATAATTTTCCCGCAAGTAATCAGCGACATATTCGGAAATGGCGATAACGCGCTCGCCGCGCGAAATAGAGGAATTGTAAAAGCGCTTCAGTTTTTTATCATGGATATTATACGGCGCGTGGCAGGTCGTCATGTAATGCGCCGGAGTTCCCTTGCAGGCTTCGAATGCGCTCCAGGCCGGGGCGCGGCTTCTGGCATGGACGATGTCGACTTTTTCTTTTTCGATCAGTTTTCGCAAACGACGGGTGTTGCGCCACATGATAAACGGATTTTTTGAGTGGACGGGCATTGTAACATGGGTGGACCCTGCACGGGTCAGTTCCGGCACGCGGTGTCCGCCATTGGAGACAACAATGGATGTTGCGCCGGCGCGGACAAGTTCTGCCGCCACATCGATACACCCCTGTTCGGCTCCGCCAGCGCCTAGATGGGGGATGATTTGAAGTACGACGGGATGTGTCTTGCTCATATAATTACTCTGCTTGCTATTTCTTCCCTGATTTAGCACAGTTGAGGTATGTCACAAAGACTTGAAAATCTTGCTTTTAACTACACGCAAGGGGAAAAAGATTTCCCATGCCTCGTGTTTTTGCCGGGATTTCGCTCTGACATGCGGGGTAACAAAGCTCAATATCTGGCGCAGCAATGCAAAAAGCGGGGTCAAAGCTGTCTTTTGCTCGATTATTCAGGCCATGGTGCCTCTGGCGGCAAATTTGAAGAAGGTTCTATCGGACAATGGACCCGGGATGCGATCGCCATTATCGATTATGCCACAAGCGGACCGTTGATCGTGGTTGGGTCTTCCATGGGGGGGTGGATCGCGCTGCTTGTCGCGCTCGCCCGCAAAGACACGGTAGTTGGTATGGTCGGAATTGCCGCCGCGCCGGATTTCACCCGCGATATAAAAAAGAGATTATCCGATCAATATAAAAATGATTTACAGCTTCAGGGGTTTTTTGCTGTGTCATCCGACTATGGCGAGGACCTGATTGTCACAAAGCATTTG
>QFOT01000042.1 GCA_003241285.1 Micavibrio aeruginosavorus | reverse complement strand
TATATTCAGCGCATCATGAACGAGGAAACTGGCCAGTCGGAACTTACCCGCGCTATCGATGTCACCAAGGATCAAAGCTATTTCCTCTTCGCCACCACGCAAGACCAGCTTGATTTCCTGCGCTTTCCGCTCGGAGGCTGGACGAAAGATATTACCCGCACGCATGCAGACCGCCTCGGCCTGACCAATGCAGCAAAGCCTGACTCACAGGATATCTGTTTTGTGCCCAATGGCGATTATGCGAGTGTCGTGAAAAAAATCCGACCTGATGCGGCGCGCAGCGGCAACATCGTTCATATGGATGGCCGGGTTGTCGGACAACATGAAGGCGTCATTCATTATACCGTCGGCCAGCGCAAGGGCCTTGGCATTGGCGGCGGCGTCACCGAAAACAACGACCCGCTTTATGTCGTCGGTATTGATGCCGTCAATGCGAATGTGATCGTCGGCCCGAAAGATGCCTTGGCACGCAATATCGTTCATATTAAAGACTGTAACTGGCTGGATTCCGCTACTGAGCTTGATGTTACCGTTAAGCTCCGCTCAATGACCCGCGCCGCACCGGCCCGCCTTGTGAAGCACGATAACGGCAAGGCCACGCTTTATCTGGAAGACGCGCAATACGGCATTTCACCCGGGCAGGCTGCTGTTTGCTACGCGGGGGACCGCGTGATCGGTGGCGGCTGGATTTATAAAACGGATATTAAAAAAGCCGCTGAAGCGGCTTGATTTGGATCATGTTTTATAGTGATTAGCTCAATAAATCGACGAACTGGCCTTTGAATTGCTGGGCAGGCACTTTTTTTGTTATTTCCATAGCTGGATTATCATTGACAGTATTAGCCGTAACACGTTTCGTCACGTTTTCCCATGATACAGGGCGTGTTTTGGAAACAGGCTGATAGGCTGTGTTGACTGGAGTAACCAGCATTTGCAACTCTCAATGTTAATGAATGATTAACTATTTACACCTCAACCAACGGGAATGCAAGCGTATTGTTCCCCAAAAGTTTCAAAAAAGACTACAGCCCCAGCCACTTTTGCCATTTTTTGAATAAAAATTAGCAAACTCAATGACTTGGCTATTTTGCTCTTAACGCCTCGCTTGACATCAGAAGGTTAAATCTTCATATTGCGGCCCGGTCCCCAAGGGACTTTCGTTAACCGTGGCTGAGTAGCTCAGCGGTAGAGCAGGAGAATCATAATCTCTTGGTCGGGGGTTCAAATCCCTCCTCAGCCACCATTCCTTTTATCTCCGCTACATTTTGTCCTATCGACTGGCCCCGTTTCCTTGGCTTAGGGTTTTCATTTTTATATGAGTTGCCAACCATGAATCTGCATTCCCATTTTTCTGCCGCCGTTTCTCCTGACGAATTAACCATGCTTGAGAATACTTGTGCCGAAGAGCGGATTTTATGGGCTTTGGAAAAACACGGGAAAAGTATGGCTCTATCCAGCAGCTTTGGCATACAGGCCGCCGTATTGCTGCATATGGTTCACGAGATATCCCCCGATACTATTATCATCGATATCGACACCCAGCATAAACATCTCGAAACCTATCGCTATAAACGCGACCTCATCGAACATCTCGGGCTTAAGGTTGTCACTTACCGTGCCGATATGTCCGCACGCGAGCAGGAAGCCCTGTACGGCCAGCAATGGAAAGACGGCCTCGCCAGCGATCAGTATAAATGGTTGAACAAGGTGGAGCCGATGCAGCGGGCCATTGAAGAGAATGGCGTCACCTGTTGGATTTCCGGCTTGCGCCGCGAGCAGAAATCATCGCGCGAAAACCTTCCCGTTATCGAACAAAAAAAAGGCGTAGAGAAAATTTACCCGCTGATCGACTGGACCGAGGCGCAGGTGGCTGATTATATGAATGAATTCAAGCTGCCGTTTCATCCGCTGGCATGGGAAGGATACCGGACAATCGGCGATTACTTCGAGCATCCGGAAATACGCGCTGAATGCGGCCTGCATGCAGGCTTCGATCCGAAAATTTAATCATTCGCTTTTCTGATCTGGCGCCAAGCCGCGACGTTACGGTTATGCTCGTCGAGCGTTGCCGCGAAGACATGCCCGCCTTTGCCGTCCGCCACGAAGAAAAGATAATTATGTTTCTCGGGATGTAATACCGCTTCCAGGGAAGCGCGGCCCGGATTGGCGATCGGGCCCGGCGGCAAACCTGGATTGATATACGTGTTATAAGGATTGAGTATCGCCAGATCTTTCAGCAACAAACGACGCCCGAGCGGGCCCTGCCCTTCGTTTTTATGCTGGCCTTTGGTCAGACCGTAAATCACCGTCGGATCGGTCTGCAGCAGCATGCCGGTCTTCAGCCGATTGATAAACACTCCCGCCACGCGCTTTCGCTCCGACGCGATCCCAGTTTCTTTTTCGACGATAGAGGCAAGCGTCACAGCTTCCTCGATGGTCTTGAATGGCAGACCAGCTTCACGTTTCGGCCATAACTCATCGATGGTTTTTTTCATCTCGCCTTGCATGAATTTTACCTTACCGTCACGTGTATCGCCCGTCTGGTAAAAATAAGTATTGGGCAGCATCGAGCCTTCAGCCGGAATATCCTTGATCTCGCCTGTCAGGTTTTCAGCTTTCTTTAAAATCTCGACGATCTCGAAACTGGTTTTGCCTTCGGGAATGGTAAAGCTGCGCTTGACGATATCGCCACGGGAAATCTTGGATAAAACCTCGGCCATGCGCGCTGCGCCCGCAAATTCATATTCACCAGCCTGCAAGGTTTTATATGTGCCGGTCAAACGCGAGAATAAAATGAAAACATATTGATTGGATATGACCCCTTCAGTTTGCAACTGTGCCGCCATCGCGCGCACACCTTGTCCTTTGGGAATAGGGATCGTTTTCTGCACGGTAAGCGGTCCCGGCCCCATAAATTCATGCGTGGCATAAATAAGCCCCGCCGACACCGACAAAGCGCCCATAGCAAAAATGACAAGAAGAAATTTTTTCATCGGTGAATGATACACCAATGTCATTCCTGCGGAAGCAGGAATCTCTTTAAATCAATCTATTGCCTTCATGACAAGTGACGCATTCGTCCCGCCAAAGCCGAAAGAATTTGACAAGGCCGTCTTGACTTTCTTTTCCTTGGCTTTCAAAGGAACCAGATCTATCCCGGCGCAATTTTCCGACACATTCTCAAGGTTAAGTGTCGGCGGCAATATACCGGTCTGCATGGCTTTTATAGAGTAAATCGCTTCCACCGCACCCGCCGCGCCGAGCAAATGGCCGATGGCGGATTTGGTCGAGGACATGGACACCTTATCCAGTACATTGGCGAACAGGCGTTTTACCGATCCGCATTCTATCCCGTCACCTAGCGGCGTCGATGTGCCATGCGCGTTGATATAATCAACATCTTCCGGATTTATTTTAGCATTGCGGAGCGCCGCTTTCATCGCGTTGAAGCTCCCTCGCCCATCTTCGGCAGGCGCCGTCATGTGGAACGCATCACCGGAAAGGCCATAGCCGATAATTTCGCCGTAAATTTTCGCGCCGCGTTTTTTCGCGTGCTCGTATTCTTCCAGGACAACAATCCCTGCGCCTTCGCCGATAACGAAACCGTCGCGGCCTTCATCGAAGGGGCGCGATGCGCTTTCCGGATTATCGTTGAAACCTGTAGAGAGGGCGCGGGCCGCCGCAAAGCATGACATGCCGAGACGATTGGCCGCCGCTTCCGCGCCGCCCGCGATCATGACATCGGCATCGCCGAACATGATTAAACGCGCCGCATCGCCGATCGCATGCGTGCCGGTGGCACAGGCCGTAACAACGGCATGGTTCGGCCCTTGAAAGCCATATTTGATGGATAAATGACCGGATACGAGGTTGATCAGCATTTGCGGAACCGAGAACGGCGATACGCGGCGCGTGCCCTTTTCAACCAGTGTTAATGATGTTTCATAAACGCTCTGTAAACCGCCGATACCGGAGCCGATCATGACGCCTGTGCGCTCTAAATCTTCCTGCTCAGTCGGTTTCCAGCCTGAATCTTCAATGGCCTCATCCGCTGCCGCCATGCCATAGAGGATAAAGATATCCATCTTCTTCTGGTCTTTCGGCGGAACGGTGGTATCGGGATTAAACCCGCCCTCGGCGCCTTCAGATGCGTGCGGTACAAGACCCGCGATCTGGGATGTGATATCGGACACGTCGAAACGCGTCACCTTGCGGATACCGCTTTTGCCGGATGTCAATTCGGCCCAATTTTTATCAACGCCCACACCCAAAGGTGAAACCATTCCCATACCGGTGACAACGACACGTCTCATATTCAATCTTCCCGTAAATTTATCTATAAAAAATGGGCTGCCATGATCCAGCAGCCCATTTTTATTAATTCAGTTTCAATCAGGCTGCGTTTGCAGTGATGAAGTTGACAGCGTCGCCAACAGTCTGGATTTTCTCAGCTGCATCGTCTGGAATTTCAACATTGAATTCTTCTTCGAACGCCATGACCAGCTCAACCGTATCAAGGGAGTCTGCACCAAGATCATCGATGAAGCTTGCGCTCTCGGTGACTTTGCCTTCTTCAACGCCGAGATGCTCGACAACAATTTTCTTCACGCGCTCAGCGATATCGCTCATGTTTTTAGTTCCTGTAGTTTCGTTTGGTTAATTTCTATAAGCGTCTGGACCATAACGATCCATGAAAAAATTGGCAAGAGGATTATTGGATTCTATCAACAAGGCTTATGGAATTTGCTGGCCCGGCGGGAGGA
This sequence comes from Micavibrio aeruginosavorus, assembly GCA_003241285.1. Lineage (GTDB taxonomy): Bacteria > Pseudomonadota > Alphaproteobacteria > Micavibrionales > Micavibrionaceae > Micavibrio_B > Micavibrio_B aeruginosavorus_A. The sequence continues at coordinate 10,059 of QFOT01000042.1, read as the reverse complement.
TTTTAACATCACTATCCAAAGGCTTATCGCCAAATTGCGCATTCATCCGGCCATTCTTAATATTAACTTTTCGGCCACTCGGCAGCGTATAGTCGCCGTCGGACAGGCGCTCAAGTTTTCCGTCCCGCATGATAAAAGCCTGCCCCTGTGTATTGCCCCCTGTGTAGATCTGAATATTACGGTCATTGGAAATAAAACGGCTACTATCGCCGCTATCAGATCTTTGATTGCCGTTGACAATGACAGCGCCATCAGTGGCAATAACATCCGCCTGCGCCGCATTCGCTGCAATGCAGGATAAAAGGATCAGGAATAAATATCTCATATTGGCCTCACAAAGAGTTGATATGATCTAAGATATCTTTCCAATCGGAGAAAACAATATCCGCGCCTGCCTCCTTGAGCTTTCCATCGCTTTGCAGATTATGATGATCCACGCCGTTAAAGCCGATTGTATAGCCTCCCGACGCTCTGGCCGCCCTGACGCCGCTGACACTATCTTCAATAATAATGCTTCGCTCAGGCGTCAAATTCATGACCTTACAGGCATGCAGAAATAAATCCGGGAAAGGTTTCGCTCTTGGCACATCATCCTTGGTGAAAACATGCTGTCCGTCGAACAGTCCCGTAAAATTCAACAATTCGAGCGAGGCGATGACATTTTGTCTTTCGCCATTTGACGCGACACAGCATTTGAAATTTTTATGAAGCTCGCGCACCGCTTCCAACGCGCCAGGAATAGGACGCAGATATTTTCCAAGATAGGCAGGCGTATTGATAATGAATTTATTTTTTATGTCCTGCAAAGGCAGGCTGATACCGTTTTTCTCTTCTTCCAGACGGACGATGTCATCCTGAGATTTGCCCATCCAGTTTTTCAACGCATAATCGACGGTGAAATCCAGTCCGTACTCCCGAAACACATCGACAGAGCATTCGTTATACGCCCTCTCGCTGTCCGTCAGCGTTCCGTCGCAATCGAAGATAATCAGATCGTATTTTTCTTTTGTCATTGCGAGAAGGCCAAAGGTCGACGCGGCAGTCCAAACCATGATCCAGTTTCGCTACCGTATGGATTGCTTCGCTGCACTCGCAATGACAAAAAATATAATCTGTGTTTATTTATCTTCATTTGCGGTTCAAAAATTAAATCATCACCATGCCGCCATTGACGTGTATCGTCGTGCCCGTCACATAGCCTGCTTCATCAGAAGCAAGAAATGCAACCGCAGAGGCGATATCATCCGCGCTGCCCATTTTACCCATCGGGATTTTGGACGAAATCGTCGCCTTTTGATCGTCGGTTAAAACCTCGGTCATTGCCGTCGCGATAAAGCCGGGAGCCACACTATTGACGGTAATGCCGCGGCTGGCGATTTCCTGCGCCATGGCTTTGCTCCATCCGATCATGCCCGCTTTGGACGCAACATAATTCGCCTGCCCCGGGTTGCCCATCACACCGACGACGGAGGCGATATTGATGATGCGGCCATTACGGCGTTTCATCATGCCGCGCTGAACCGCTTTGGCGAGTTTGAATGTCGCTGTCATGTTAACCGCGATCACTTCATTCCATTCTTCGTCTTTCATGCGCATGGAAAGATTGTCGCGCGTAAGTCCTGCATTATTGACCAAAATATCGACCTGCCCCATAGCAGCTTCGGCATCGGCCAATAATTTATCCGTGCCGCCTTCGGCTGCCAAATCTGCAGGCAACACAAACACGCGCTCTTTGAGTTCAGACTCAAGCTCTTTCAGCTTACCTTCGTTACGCCCGGAAATACCGACCGTCGCGCCTTGCGCATGCAAAGCCTTCGCAATAGAAGCGCCGATGCCGCCTGTCGCACCTGTGACCAATGCTTTTTTACCTGTTAAATCAAACATGTTTTTATCCTTGTAACTTTTTAATAAGAGCCTCAACCTGTTCCGGCGTGCCGACGCTTTCACACGCTACATCTTTTTCGATGCGTTTTATCAAACCGGCCAGAACCTTGCCTGCGCCGATCTCGATCATTTCCTCGACACCTTGTTCCTTCATATAGGAAACGGATTCTCTCCAGCGCACCATGCCGGTAATCTGGTCGACCAATAACTGGCGAATTAGATGCGGCTCCGATACCGCCTTCGCGGTGACGTTTGAAATAACGGGCACGATCGGCGGACGGATATTCGTATCGGCCAGAGCTTGTGACATGGTCTGAGCCGCAGGCGCCATCAATGTGGAGTGGAACGGCGCGGACACCGGCAGGGCAATTGCTTTCTTCGCCCCGCGCTCGGGTGCCATTTCAATCGCAATCGCCACTGCGCCTTTATGACCGGATATCACGATCTGGCCGGATGAATTATCGTTCGCGGATTCGACGACTTCTTTGTTTTGGGCTTTCGCGGTCGCATCCTTGACCAGCAATTGCACATCCGGAAGATCGAGACCGAGGATCGCCGCCATCGCGCCGATACCGACGGGCACCGCTTTTTGCATCGCCTGTCCGCGTAGTTTCAAAAGCTTCGCGGTCTTCGGCAAATCAAGTGCGCCGACTGCCGTTAAAGCTGAGTATTCACCCAAGGAATGTCCGGCGACGAAATTGATTTTTTGCCCGAGCTGAATTTTGCCTTCGCGGGTCAGGACGTTGATGATCGCCATCGATACCGCCATTAAGGCTGGCTGCGTATTCTCAGTGAGATTGAGGTCCGCTTCCTCGCCTTGCGTCATTAACTGGAAAAGTTTTTGCCCCAGCGCATCGTCAACTTCTTCGAAAGTCTCTCTGGCGGCTGGAAAAGCCTCGGCAAGGTCTTTTCCCATCCCGATAAATTGTGATCCCTGGCCCGGAAATACGAATGCGCGCATGTGATTCTCTCCATGATTCTGTATGCACGGGTATTCAAAGCATTTACGGCTGCGAGTCAAGCAACCAAAACTTTGGCCTCAATCCGTTAGATTTCAGTGCATTAGGATAAGGCTATTTCATTTAAGCTGTTGCTAATTTGCAACAGGCCGTTTCGTATGGTAAGATTTGATTAACTTCGATGAAAAAAGAATAAATATTTCGCGCCCCGTTTTTATGAAACGGAGTGATAAGAAAAATTTGGTTATTTAAGCCAATTTCGAGGTTCAGGGCCGATATTAAAGAAATATCCGGGCGTCACGTTTGAGTAAGAAATCAGTAGAAAGCGTAAAGGAGCAAGTGTGAATTATTCAACACTCAACAACCCGGAGGTACAAATGACCTGTTCAGTCATCCACAGCAGTATTCGTTCTGAGTTAGAAGATACCAGCACTGTCTATTCGATGGTCATGGACCAAGGGGGATCACCCAATATGGACTGGGCGGGTTATGCCTGCCATGTATCATTAAACCGTTTTCAACAAGTTCTCGAAAATCCGGGCCTTAGTTCCGAGCGCCTGGAGAGTCTCATGCGCAAAGTCGCCCGCAAATATTCCGTCGACGATACTGAAAGCAACTGGAGCCATGTCATGGCCCGCTATATTTCCCGTCACGCCAATAATGACTGACGCCCATATATCGGGCGTCATCCCCGCGCAGGCGGGGATCTGTTCAGTAGATTTCTCCACCCTCTGATCTAAAACTTGGCCCGCATTTCCTGAATGCGGGTCATTTTTATTAACTTTATTCCATCATAATTCAGGATATACTAATGCAGTGAACGCCACCCTGCAAATCAATGGACAGATTGCAATGAACAACTCTCGAGGAAATGTATTATTTCTCATCTTAATTGCCGTAGCTCTTTTTGCAGCTTTATCTTATGCTGTTACATCTTCTACCAGAAGCTCATCCCAAAACAGCTCACAGGAAACCGAAACAGCGCAAGCTGCTGCGATTATTCAATATCTAGCCAGCCTAGATGCTGGCTTGATGCGAATGAGAATCGGCAATGGTATACCGCTGGAAAACATTTCTTTCGAATATCAGGTGCAGCTTCACAACGGCACAAAGCTGACACAATTTCAAAACGCCAATTGCACATCTGACAGCTGCCGGCTTTTCAAACCGACAGGAGGAAACGTTATTCCCCTTGATTTCAGACCTTATGCAAACCTCAATCCGACAGGAATCGGAGCCAACTGGATAGCACCCGGCTATTTTATATTTGTGATGCTAGAATCGCCCGGAATTGGTACGAACAAGAACGATATTGCCATTCGCATGGAGTATTTAAAACCGGGACTATGCGAAAAAATCAATGAACGTCTCGGGGTAGGAGGAACTGTTTATATGACAGGATCGAACGGGCATCCCGAAGATCCCGCTCAATGGGACAATCCCGCAATGGGCGTGGATTCGTACAGCCAGCCATTCGTAAACGGGATAAACACCTATAGCAGCGAAATTTATTATCCCGGAACCCCTGGTTCCTACTGCTATCTCCACCATATTCTGGTTGAACGCTAATAAATTCTAACCCTGTATGACTCGATGCGCTTTTTTATATTTTTTGCAATTATCGCCCTCGCCAATTATTTCGTCGTAGCAGGCCTTTTTGATTTCGCCACTGCCGAGGCACAGCCTGTCTGGAAGATTATGCTGGTAGCGGTTCCCTTGTTCCTTATCGAAATGCTCGATCTGCGGACGACTTTTTTTCAAACAAAGCCCAACGCGAAATTATTTCTATCGGCGATAACGGGCGCTTTCCTGTCGCTTTTCTTCTTTGTCTTTATTGCCGATATCGTTTTAATTGGCTGTATCTATCTTTTCCCCGATATCGTAACACCGCAATTTTATCACTTTATCTTTTGGGTAATCACGATTGTAACATGCGCTTCTGTCATACTTGGCGTTATCCAGGCGAAGCTCGGCCCGGTCGTAAAACAAGTTGCTGTTTCCATTAAAAACCTGCCCGCCTCTTTCGAGAATTATAAAATCGTCCAAATCAGCGATCTTCATGTCGGCGGCACTATCCGCAAGGACTACGTTCATAATGTCGTTAATCTGGCAAATGCGCAAAACGCTGATTTGATCGCTTTGACCGGCGATTTCGCCGATGGCAGTGTCGCGGAATTACAGCAGGACAGTTTGTTGCTGAAAGATTTAAAATCGAAAGACGGGCTTTATTTCGTCACCGGCAATCATGAATATTATCATGACATCCAGAACTGGCTGCCTTTCTATCAATCGCTCGGCTTCAATATTCTTTCCAACCGCCATGAGATTATCACGCGCGGCCAAGACAAGCTCGTGATCGCGGGCGTCACCGATTATTCGACACGCGGCTGGAAATCGGACGAGCGCTCGGATATTGCAAAAGCCGCCGCCGGCATGCCGCAGGAAGCCGTTAAAATTCTCCTGATGCACCAGCCAACCCAATACAAACAAGCCGCCGATGCCGGGTTCGATCTCCAACTCTCCGGCCATACCCATGGCGGGCAGTTCTTCCCGTGGACGCTCGTTATCCCTCTCTTTCACAAATTCTACAAAGGCCTTGGCCGCTATAACGGCCTCCAAGTTTACGTAAATGTTGGGACAGGCTATTGGGGCCCGGCTCTGCGGACCTTCGACCGCTCGGAAATAACGGTTTTGACATTGAAACAGGCCTAAACTCCGATAATACTTGCTTTTCCTTATTTGTTTCCCCTATAACCGCCTCACCTTGCTGGCTTTTTGGCGAAAGTCAGCTTCGTCCTCCGGATGGTCCGGAAAGACAGAACCCGTAAGGAGATTACATGCCAATATACGAAACCGTGCTGATCGCGCGGCAGGATCTCAATCCGCAACAGGTAGAGAAACTGACCACCGATTTCACCGACATCCTGAAAAAAGAAGGCGGAAAAGTTATCAAGACCGAACAATGGGGTCTTCGCTCTTTTGCCTATAAAATCAACAAAGCGAAAAAAGGTCACTATACCCTGATCGAGTCCGACGCCCTTCCGGCAGCCGTACACGAGATGGAGCGTAACATTCGTCTGAATGAAGACGTCGTGCGCCATTTGACAACTCGCCTGGAAGCCCCTTCCAAAGGTCCTTCCGTTATCATCGACAAAAACAACGACAGCGCAGAACGCATCTCTGGCGCGGTTGAAGAGGAAGCAGCATAATGGCCGAATATTCATCAAACTCATCAGCCGGAGCTTCTTCCGGTGGACCGGCGAAAAAGCCGTTCTTCAAGCGTCGCAAATCCTGCCCGTTCTCCGGTGACAATGCCCCGGCGATCGACTGGAAAGACGTTCGCATGCTTGGCAAATTCATTTCCGAGCGTGGCAAGATCGTCCCGAGCCGTATCACTGCCGTTTCCCAGAAGAAACAGCGCGAACTGGCAAAGGCGATCAAGAACGCTCGTTTTATGGCGCTTCTTCCATATGTCCGCATAGAGAGCGAATTCAAACCACGTCCACCACGCGAGGGTGGCTATAACCGTGATGGCGGCTCCAGCTATACACCACGTGAACCAAGAGAAGGCGGCTTCAACCGTGACTCCTCTTCTTCAGAAAGGTCATAAACCATGCCTACAGAAATCATCCTACTAGAGCGCGTTGAGTCTCTGGGCCAGATGGGCGATGTCGTCAAAGTGAAATCGGGTTACGCCCGCAACTTCCTTTTGCCGAAGAAAAAAGCCCTTCGCGCCACGAAAGAAAACGTAGCTTACTTCGAAACACAGAAAAAAGTTCTCGAAGCGACAAACTTGAAAAAACGCGACGAAGCAGCAACGCTGGCGAAGAAAGTTGACGGCCTTAAAGTCGTGATCATTCGCCAGGCTGCCGAAGCCGGTCAGTTGTTCGGTTCCGTGTCTTCGCGCGATATCGCAGAAGCCATCACGGCTGCAGGCGTGAAAGTCGACCGCAACCAGGTACAGGTTAATCAGGCATTCAAACTGATCGGCCTCTTCCCTGTTTCCGTCGCTCTTCACCCGGAAGTCAAATCGACGGTGACACTGAACATTGCACGCTCTGAAGAAGAAGCTGCAACTCAGGAAAAAACAGGTAAAGCGCTGATCGCGACATCTGGCCGCGAAGAAGCTGCCGCCGAAGCCGCTGCAAAAGCAGAAGCCGCAAAAGCGAAAGCCGCTGCAAAAGCTGCTGAAGCTCCAGCCGAAGAAGCGCCTGCTTCCGAAGACGAAGCCGCCGCCTAAAAATAATTGTCATCCCTGCGCAGGCAGGGATCTTGAAAGCCGCCCCTCACCCGGGCGGCTTTTTATTGACATAATTATGCCTCACGTTCTATATATATCCAATGGTTTTCTCCCTCTCGATTTTTTTTCGGCCAAAACCCAGCGCTCAGGATATAGCGTTACATACCTTGCAGCAGATACGAATCGAGGAGCCCACCTTGTTATCTCCCGGCGGCATTGCCTGTTTACGTGCCGACGATCCGGTAATGGGCTTTTACAACGGGAGGTGCCCGATCAGGAAGCATTTCAAAAATGTGATCGAAAGGTCCGAGTCACATCCTGAAGAGATTGTTCTGATCGACGTAATCGGCTGCGTGAGTTCAAAATCCCCCAGCACCAGCTTCGCCGAAATGGCACAAATTCCATGGCTCCGCCAAAAGACCGATGAAATGCGGTTTAAAAACGATCTGGAACCGCTTTTCGACGCTGTCTTCAATGGCAGCTATGATTGTGTCGCAAAGGCTGATGAAAATCCGCGCATTTTCCGTCAGGAATGGGACCGTAAAATGTGGTTTGCCAATTCCGGCGGAAGTCACAGAACGACGACATTGTGGGAGCTGGACCGCATTAATCATTACCCGCGAAAAATCATGTGCGACATTATCGAATTTTCCGTTTCTCCGGATGCACACAAGATTGCAGAAGAAAATTCCATATTTATTTTCCATTCACCGGATCGCACTATGCTTCGCGATCAGACAGATTTATTTGAAAGTCTGGGGGTTAAACTTGACTGCGACGAAAACGCAGCTTTTGCCGATGATAAAAGGCCTAATTGCTGCTTAATTATTTCAAGAAGCGATTCTTTATACCAAAAAATTAGAGATGCGCTTTCCAAAGCTTACGATTTTTCGGACTGGATTTTAAATCCTTGCGAGGAATATAAGCCGGCCTTTGTATTACCGCAAAGGAATCTGGCCTTGGCCTGATTTTGCGCCCGCTATTCACATGTTAAAAAAATTGTTTCCTTGTATCCGGCTCGCAAGCTTTGTTAGGGTCCTTTCATGAGCACCGTTACAGAATTTAAATCCCCTGCCACCGATATAAATCCAGAGGGCGACCTCTATCGCATGGCGCCGCAAAACCTTGAAGCTGAACAAGGCTTGCTCGGCGCAATTCTCGTCGACAACCGTGCTCTCGAGCGTGTGGATTTTCTCAAGCCCGAGCATTTTTATGCGCCCGCGCACCAGCGTATTTTCAAAGCCATTCAGACGCTGACCAATCGCGGCCAGACCGCCTCGCCCGTTACGCTCAAAGCTTATTTCGAAAAGGATCAGGATCTGGAATCCGTCGGCGGCGCCTCCTATCTTGCCGATCTTGCCGGTAGCGTGATCACCGTCATTAACGTCGTCGATTATGCGACCACTATTTACGATCTTCATTTGCGCCGCGAACTGATTACTTTCGGCAACGAAGTCGTCAACGAGGCTTTCAGTCATGATATCGACCGCAACGCGAATGACTGCATCACCGACGCGGAAAGCAAACTATACAGCCTTGCCGAAAGCGGCGAGGTAAAGCAGGGCTTTGTTACGCTGCGCGATTCTATTCTGGCATCTATTGAAAACGCCGAGAAAGCTTTCAATACCAAAGGACAGGTTACAGGCGTCACCACGGGCCTTAAAGATTTGAACGAGAAGCTCGGCGGCCTGCATGGCTCCGACCTTCTCATTCTCGCCGGACGTCCGTCGATGGGGAAAACCGCGCTTGCGACGAATATCGCCTTTAACGCCGCCAAGGCCTATGCAACTTCCGGCGGACAGGAGGGCGCGATCACGGCCTTCTTCTCGCTTGAGATGAGCCATGATCAGCTCACGACGCGTATTCTTGCCGATCAGGCCAGCATTTCATCCGATGCTTTGCGGAAAGGTAATATTTCCGAAGTTCAGTTCCGCGATTTCGCGCAGGCCTCGCATGCCCTGTCATCGGTTCCTCTTTATATCGACGACACACCGTCGCTCTCTATCGGCGCTGTGCGTTCGAGAGCTCGCCGCCTGCAACGCCAGCATGGCCTTGGGCTTATTATCATAGATTACTTGCAGCTCCTGCGCGGCTCCGGCTCCCGCCAGTCTGAATCGAACCGTGTCCTCGAAGTTTCCGAGATCACGCGCGGCCTGAAAGCCCTGGCAAAAGAACTCAGCGTTCCGGTGCTGGCCTTGTCCCAGCTTTCAAGGGGCGTCGAACAACGTGAAGATAAGCGCCCGATGCTGTCCGACCTGCGGGAATCGGGATCTATCGAACAGGATGCGGACGTCGTCATGTTCGTCTACCGCGAAGAATATTATCTCTCCCGTGAAGAACCGGCTCAACGGCCAAGCGAGGCTTCCGATAAATTCAACGAGCGTTACGCCAACTGGTCGCAGCGTTTGCAGGAAACCGCCAATATCGCCGAAACCATCGTTGCCAAACAGCGTCATGGTCCGATCGGTATCGTGAAGATGCAGTTCGACCCGAACTTCACAAGGTTCTCGGATCTGGAAACACGGTACGGCTAGTTCAATACTGTCATTGCTTATTTAGAACCTTAAATCATTGACATTTACAGGAATATTATCCTATAGTGGGAAGCAAAAAGGCTTTTCATGACCTCATCCTTAATTCCTAAAATCATAATCCTCCCTCTCCCTTACACAGTGAGGGAGAGGGAAAAACCAAAAAAAATCGCAGAACGAAGTAGACAAAAAGGAGTTTTCTATGCCCCGATGGACTGAAGAAGCCAGATTAAGGCAATCAGAAATTCAAAAAACGCGTCAGTCATGGCGCTATTCTACAGGCCCCAAAACCGCGGCAGGCAAGAAAGCCTCGAGCCAGAACGCCCTTAAACACGGTATGCGCCGCGCCTAGACCATGCATTTTCGAAAACTTTTGCGCCTGCAAATCCAATTCCTAAAAAAATGCAAAGCCCGCGAACGTATTGAACGCGCAAAGCGTCGCATG
>QFOT01000041.1 GCA_003241285.1 Micavibrio aeruginosavorus | reverse complement strand
ACACATTATGGAGGAGGTTTCTAAATTGTAACTTCTTTACATTCCCCCCGAATGGCCCATATGCTTTGGAATAATTTATTTAACTGAAATTTATTGGGAGAAACCAAATGTCTGTATCCAAAATTCTGCTTACCTCGGCCCTGTTATTGACCGCCGCTCCAGCCTTCGCGCAAATGCCTTCTCCCGCCGTCAACAAAGACCCAAGCCAGCAGCCGCAAGGCATCTATAAAATAGATCCAAGACATACCAGCGTTATCTGGAAAGTCATGCATATGGGCATTTCTGATTACACCGCCAAATTCTCCAAAGTTGACGGCGAACTGGTATTCGATCCGAATGACGTCACAAAGAGCAAAGTTTCCATTACCATTCCGGCATCTTCCGTTGAAACCGGCCTGCCTGATTTTGACAAGGAAATCGCCGGTGAAAAATTCTTTGGCGGCGACAAGAATCCTAACATTACCTTTGTTTCAACCTCGGTTAAAAAAACAGGCGATGATGAAGGTGAAGTCACCGGAAATCTGACACTGAACGGCATCACAAAACCTGTTACGCTCGACGTTGAATTCTATGGCGGTATCGATCACCCGATGATGAAAGCCCGCGCGCTTGGCTTCTCGGCAGAAACCACGATCAAGCGCTCTGATTTTGGCGTAACATACGGCATTCCAATGGTCGGTGACGAAGTCAAAATCGAGATTGAAACCGAATTTCATCAGACCGCAACCGAAGCTCCGAAGAAGCAGTAGGTCGTCATGAGCGGGGACAGATATACAAAAGTCGCAATCACCCTTCACTGGGTGATTGCTTTAATGATCATCGGGCAACTCGGTACGGGTATTATCATGGGATATAATCTCGTCGATAAATCCATTCTCTTCCCGATGTACCAATTTCATAAATCCTTGGGCTTGAGTGTTCTTGTGCTATCGGTTGTCAGGTTATTATGGCGATTGGGACATAAACCGCCAGCCTTGCCTGCTCATATGCCGACTTGGGAAAAATGGGGCGCACGCCTTTCCCATTACGGATTTTACTTCTTTATGATTTTCGTACCCTTTAGCGGCTGGGTGCTTGTATCCACCTCTTCTTTTGGCATGCCGACAATGTGGTTTAATCTTTTTGAATGGCCGCATATTCCGGGACTTGATACAATGACGGACGGCACGAAAGAACAGGTTAATCAATGGTCTGAAACTTTCCATGTCTATATGGCTTATGCTATGCTCGGTCTTTTATTCCTGCATATAGGCGCCGCCCTGAAACATCATTTCATCGACAAGGATAATGTCATGCATCATATGATCCCGCTGATTAAAGCCAAATCAAAACTGCCTTTGGCTCTGGTTCTTTTTTCCTGCCTGTCGTTTCCAGCTCAAGCCGCGCCATGGAAAGTCGACCATCTGACAAGCTTTATCTCTTTTGAAGGCAAAAATTCAGGCGAAGTCTTCACGGGCAAATTTCTGGAATGGGAAGCGGACATAGATTTCGATCCGGCAAAGCTCGAAGAGGCGAAAATTCTGGTAACGATTAAAACCGGTTCAGCCAAAACGCTGAACATGATCTATAATAAAACGCTGCCGAAAGAAGAATGGTTCAACGCGGAAGAAACCCCGAAGGCAACATTCGAGTCAAATAAAATTAAATCATTGGGCGGCGATAAATACGAAGCCCATGGCAAGCTGACGATCAAAAACATCACCCATGATTTTATCCTGCCCTTTACACTCAAAATCGACGCTGATGAAGCCGCTATGACAGCCGACACCAAGATCAATCGTCTGGATTTTGATGTCGGAAAAAAAGCAGACCCTGCAGGAGATTTCGTATCGAAAGATATCGCGTTATCGATCCGCGTCGACGCCGATCAGTAATAATAGCTATAAAGCCATACGGCTGCGGCGGATGTCACAGCCGCAACCAGCCAGACAAATACACTGTAAATTCGGAATGACTTGTTACGCAGCAATTCGTCATTGCTGACATTCTTAAGCCAGCGCCTGAGCAGCAGCAAGCCACCCGCGAAACCGAGAATAAATCCGGCAATTCCAGCGACCCATGCCATTTATAATCTCCCGATCAGAATTTTGGTTTCACCGTAAATCTTTTCTGCATCTGCGGAAAATCCTGCCAGGGAGTATTCCGCCTCCATCTCGGCAACGATCCAGCAATCCTTTGCCAGCCAGTTATTTTCTTTTAAATATGAAATAACGTTCGGCAAAATTTCTTTGCGGTATGGCGGATCAAGGAAACACAATGTTGCCGCTTCTTGCGAAGATGGGCGCGGTCCGATCTTCGTTGCATCCTTAAGAAGAAAAGAACAATTTTTTTCTTCTCTTAATGTCGCGGCATTTCTTTTCGCGAGATCCAAAGATTTTTTTTCCTGATCGATCAAAACAGCTTGCGCAGCGCCTTGGGACAAAGCTTCTAATGCCAGCGCCCCTGTCCCGCAAAACGCATCAAGGACGATAGCATCCATCACGGCGCTGCGGGAATTGAGCATATTGAAAACGGCAAGGCGCACCTTGTCCGAGGTCGGACGAATGGCGTTGTCTTCTGGTGAACTTAATACGCGCCCGCGATGTTTTCCGGCAACGATCCTCATTAGCCGAAGATTTTTTTCGCCATATCTTTAGGCAGATTCTTGCGAACCATATCAGGACGGATCTCGATGATTTCACCGCGACCCAATTTCCCGAGTTTAAAGGGGCCATAAGACAAACGGATCAGGCGATTGACGGTCAGGCCGACCGCTTCCAGAACTTTTCTGATCTCACGGTTCTTGCCTTCGGTTAAAGAAACAATCAGCCAGGTATTAGCACTTGTCTGCTCTTTCTCAAGACGCACTTCCATCGGCCCGTATCTAATGCCGTCTATCGTGATCCCTCGGCGAACGCGCTCCAGCCGATCCTGAAAGATAGCCCCCATCACCCGCACGCGATATGTGCGCACCCATCCGGTGTCTGGCAGCTCCATATATCTTTTAAGCTCTCCATCATTGGTCAATAGCAAAAGACCTTCTGTATTCAAATCCAGACGGCCCACGCTTAAAACGCGCGGCATTGTCCTTGGCAACATCTCGAACACTGTCGGACGTCCTTTGGGATCATTGGTGGTCGTGATCAGGCCGACAGGTTTATTAAACAGAAACAGGCGCGGCGGGACCTTCTTGCCGACTTTCCCGTTATCGACCTTGATGACATTGGCTTCCGTAACGAACGTCGCCGGATTGGTAACAATCTCGCCATCAACCCGTACGCGGCCTTCGTCGATCATGCGCTCCGCCTCGCGGCGCGAGCAAATGCCGGCCCGCGACAGGTATTTGGCGATGCGCTCGCCGTTTTCTTCCATAAGATCTTGTGTTTTCTTGCTCATAATGGTTTAGAAAATACCTATGCTTGAGGGAAAAGACCAATACTTTATGCAAGAAGCGCTTTTAGAGGCTCAAAAAGCCGCTTTGCGCGACGAAGTGCCGATCGGTGCCGTCTTGGTCGACAGCCGTACCGGCGAAATTGTTGCCCGGGCCAGCAATATGACGATCGAGCATTCAGACCCGACCTCCCATGCGGAAATTCTAGTGATCCGGCAAATCTGCAAAAATCTCGGTGTCCAGCGTCTGCCCGAATACGATCTTTACATCACTCTGGAACCCTGCCCGATGTGTGCCGCCGCCATCTCTTTCGCCCGTATCCGCAAGCTTGTCTTCGGCGCGTCCGACCCGAAAAGCGGCGGCGTGTTATCCGGGCCGGCTCTATACACCCATTCGCAGCTTCACCATAAGCCGCAAGTCGAACATGGATTGATGGCTGAGGAAAGTTCCGCCATACTTAAGGACTTTTTTAAACTCAAGCGAAGTTGAAAAGCTGTACGCTCGGCATATTCTCCTTAACCTATTCTATAATTAATGAATTTTAAGCCGTGAATGACAATAAGAAAAAAATAGCCATTATCGGCGGCGGGCCGAGCGCCCTGTATACGTTCAAGCATATCGTCGACTCTGGCGCGTCCAACATAGTGGTCGATATTTTCGAAGCCAAAGAAAAACTCGGCCATGGATTCCCTTATTCGACGGAAGGCGCCCTGCCTGAGCATGTCACCAATATCTCGGCCAATGAAACCCCTCCGCTTGAAACATCTCTAAAAGAATGGGCAAAATCCCTGCCCGACGAAACACTATTGAAATACGGATTGTCACCCAGTCATTTCAATGAAAACAAAGTCGTGCCGCGCCTGTTCTTTGGTGATTATCTGGAGGCAGAGTTTGATTTATTACTGACAAAAGCCAGAAACCTGAAGATCGAAACGAATATTCATCTTAACAGCATGGTGACTGATATAATTGACCACCCTGAAAAGAATTCAATCTCGGTTCAGATCGGTTCAGAAAAATTCGATGACTTCGATCACGTCATCCTATGCTCGGGCCATAACTGGCCGACGCCGCATGAAGCCGAATTTTCCGGCTATTTCGATTCGCCTTATCCGCCGTCCAAGCTGGCTCACCGCACCAATCATCCGGTCGCTATTCGCGGCAGTTCTTTAACGGCTATCGATGCCGTGCGCACGCTTTCGCGGCAAAACGGCGAATTTTATACAAACGAGCAAGGCATTATCGCCTATCGCCTTGACAAAGAAAGCCCGGATTTCCGGCTGATTCTACATTCAAAAGAAGGCCTCCTGCCCTGCATTCGTATTTATCTGGAAGAACCCTTGGTCACAACCAGCGACACGTTGACCGAAGAAGAAATCAACGCGCATATTGCCCAAAATGACGGGTTCCTGTCGCTTGATTTTATTTTCGATGGCGACTTTAAAAAACCGTTGAAAGATAAAGATCCGCTTTTCTATGAAACCATCAAAAATATGCGTATGGAAGAGTTCGTCGAGGCGATGATGAATATGCGCGAAAACGCAGACCCTTTTGTCCTATTGGCCATGGAATATAATGAAGCCAAAAAATCGATTAGAAATAAACAGGCCGTTCACTGGAAAGAAATGCTGGCCACATTAAGCTTCGCCATGAATTATCCGGCCAAGCATTTCTGCGCTGAAGATATGCTGCGCCTGAAAACCCATTTATTGCCTTTGATTGCCGTTGTGATTGCCTTCATCCCGCAAAACTCATGTGAAGAAATTATGGCCCTGCAAGCTGCCGGCATCCTCGATCTCATTTCCGTCGATGATAAAAGCCGCGTCGAGCCTTTAGAAGATGGCGGCGCTATCTATCGTTTAGATAACGATACGCAGACCGAATACAAAACCTTCGTCGATTGTATCGGTCAGCCGCACCTGTCTTTAGAAGATCTTCCCTTCAAAGGCCTGATCGAAAGCGGTGCCGTCAGCCAAGCCTATATACGTTTCCGCTCGGAGAATGCCGCAAAAGAACTGCACGACAATAAAGACGTCGAAACCCACAACGGAAAATTTTATCTCAAGGTTTCCGGCCTAGCGATTAACGACGATTTCCAGAGCATTGATAAAAATGGCGAGCCAAATCCACGCCTCTATATTATGGCCGTGCCCTATATTGGCGGCTTTAATTCTGATTACTCTGGATTCGATTTCTGCGAAGAAGCGTCGAAAACGATTATCAGGAAAATTTTATCCTAAGTTAAATAATAAGTGTTTTCCCCGCGAAAGCGGGGATCTGAAATAAGAACTAAACCTAGATTCCCGCTTTCGCGGGGAAAACAGATAGTATTACTTTATCAAGCGCTCAAAGCTCTCCACGCAATGTCTTTGCGGCAAAACCCATCTTCCCAGTCAATCTTGTCAATCGCTTCGTAAGCCAGATCTCTTGCGTCTTTCAGCGTTTTCTCAACCGCACAAACGCCTAATACGCGTCCGCCCGTGGCGACGATATTCCCATCCAGCATCGACGTTCCAGCATGGAAAATATGAACTTTTGGCACCTGCGCTGCCGCGTCTAAATTCCGGATCAACGTATTCTTTTTATACGCGCCGGGATAACCATCCGCCGCCATCACGACGCAAATCGCCGGCTCATCCGACCATGTCAGGCTTAGCATATTAAGTTGTCCCGTTGCCGCCGCTTCCAGAACATTCACCAGATCGGACTGCAACCGCAGCATCAAAGTCTGGCATTCAGGGTCACCGAAACGCGCATTATATTCTATCAGTTTCGGCTCGCCATCGACGATCATAAGCCCGGCGAACAACACGCCTGTAAACGGCATGTTTTCCGCTTTCATCGCATCCACGGTTGGATGGATAATACGTTCCATGATTTTGTCTTTTAATTCAGGCGTCATCAGCCGCGCCGGGGAATACGCGCCCATGCCGCCAGTGTTCGGCCCTTTATCGCCGTCAAATACGCGTTTATGATCCTGCGCCGAGGACATCGCGAGTACATGTTCGCCATCACAAATGGCAAAGAAGCTGACTTCCTCGCCTTCCATGAATTCCTCGACGACGATGGATGCGCCCGCATTGCCAAATGAATTTCCAGACAGCATGTCTTTCGCCGCGTCCTTGGCATCTTCCAGCGTTTCAGCGACGATCACGCCCTTACCTGCTGCGAGGCCATCGGCTTTGATCACAATCGGCGCACCTTCGCGTTCGATATAAGCAAGCGCTTTTTCAAGATTGGTAAATCTCTCATAAGAAGCGGTTGGAATATTATATTTCTTGCAAAGGTCTTTCATAAAACCTTTGGAACCTTCAAGCTGGGCGGCTTTTGCCGATGGTCCAAAGACCGGAATATTCTCCGCCTTCAATTTATCCGCCAGTCCCATCACCAATGGCACTTCTGGTCCGACGACGACAAGGCCGATATCATTCTCTTTTGCAAAAACCGTTAATTCATCGATCTCTTCGACTTTAATCGGTACGCACTGCGCTATTTGCGCAATCCCGGCATTGCCCGGCGCGACATAGAGATGATCGCAGCGCTCGGATTGTAAAAGTTTCCATGCCAGCGCATGTTCGCGCCCGCCAGAGCCTACCAGTAAAATTTTCATGCCTAATTATCCTCTAACGAAATCAGCTCCAGATTGCCGCCTGTCGCGGTGGTATTTATAGAGATTGTTCTCTCGGTTGCAAAGCGGTGAAGATAATACGGCCCGCCCGCTTTTGGCCCTGTGCCCGATAACCCCATGCCGCCAAAAGGCTGTACCCCGACCACCGCGCCGGTCATGGAGCGGTTGATATAGATATTGCCGGCATCAACACGGCTTGCGGTTTCAGCAAACCGGTTTGAAAGACGGCTATGCAAACCGAATGTCAGCCCGTATCCGGTCGAATTGATTTCTTCAATAACCTTATCGCGGCTTTTTGACTTGAAGCGAATAACATGCAGGATCGGCCCGAAAACCTCACCTCTTAACTGGGAAAGAGTGTCAATTTCATAGGCGTGTGGCGCAAAATAATAACCGTTCAGATTTTCCGGTTGCCGCGCCGCGCCGATCAACCGGGCAAAAGTTTTTAAATATTCTTGGTGGGCATGTAAATTGCGCAGTGCCTCGCTATCTATCACCGGTCCGATATCGTTTGAGATATCGCGCGAGTCGCCGACTTTCAATTCGACCATTGCGCCTTTCAGTATCGAGCAGAAGCTCTCGTATATATCGTCCTGTACATAGACAACGCGCAGAGCCGAACATCTTTGTCCCGCTGATCCGAAGGCGGAAATCAGAACATCGTCAATCACCTGCTCGATCAAGGCAGAACTTTCAACGATCATCGCGTTTTGTCCGCCAGTTTCGGCGATTAACGGCACAATCGCACCTTCTTTATTCGCCAGCGAACGGTTGATAGATTTCGCAACTTCCGTCGATCCGGTAAAAACAACCCCCGCGACATCTTTATGCCCGACCAATACCGAGCCTATCTTCCCGTCGCCCAGCACGAGGTTCAGTGCATCTTTTGGAATTCCCGCTTCGTGCATTAACCTGATAATTCGATAGGCGATTTTCGGTGTCTGCTCGGCGGGCTTGGCAATAACCGAATTTCCTGCCATCAGCGCTGCTACGATCTGCCCGGTGAAAATTGCCGCCGGAAAATTCCAAGGTGAAATACAGATGAATATACCACGCGCTGCCATGTACAGGCGATTACTCTCTCCCGTCGGACCCTCCATTTCTTCGCCCGCTTCATTGAAAAGCGGCTCTCCCTGCGCCGCGTAATAGCGGCAGAAATCAGTAGCCTCCCTGATTTCAGAAAGAGCGTCGAGCAGGGTGCGCCCGCCTTCACTGCGCAGCAGATATATCAACTCCTCACGGCTTCGCTCCAGAAGATCGGCAATCCGGCGCAAAACTTCCGCCCGCTTTTTCGAAGATGTCCTGGACCATTCCTGAAAACCCTTTCTCGCCGAAATGAAAACACTTTCGATCTGGTGCGGGGAAATCTCCCATACTTCGCCTGAATTTTCCGGGATACTTGACGGATAAGGAATATGAACCGGCACCTGGGCGCGCTGATTCTCACCGGCAATAATCGACGATACGGGTGCAGACTTTGGAAAAGCGGCCTGAAAGCCACTCCTGATTTTTTCTGCCGAAAAATCAGCTCCCGATGAATTTATGCGGTCTGCATAGATATAACGCGGCACAGGAATCTTCGCATGAGAATGTACTTCGCGCGCTCTAAGCCCGGCAATAAAATCATGCGCCAACTCGTCATTCGCTTTGGCTTCGCGCAACTGATGAATAAAAGATGTATTCGCGCCGTTCTCCAGCATCCGCCTCACGAGATAAGGCAGCAATTCTTCATGACTTCCAACCGGCGCGTAAATACAAACGCGCACGCCTGTGTCCGCTAGCACCAGATCGTGCAAAGACTCTCCCATGCCGTAGAGTCTCTGGAATTCAAAATCGCTACGCCTGTCCCCTGCTAATTCCAAAACACCCGCGACGCTTTGCGCGTTATGCGTGGCAAACATTGGATAGATATGGTCACGATAGGATAATAATTTCTGCGCACAAGCGAGATAAGAAAGATCGGTATTGGCTTTGCGGGTAAATAATGGATAGTCCGGCAATCCGGCGATATGCGATTTCTTGATCTCGCTATCCCAATACGCACCTTTGACCAGACGTATCTGTAATTTCCGGCCATGCGTTTTTGTCATCTCGTAAAGATCGTCAATCAGCCGGAAACATCTTTTATCGTAAGCCTGAATAGCGAGCCCGAAACCGCTCCAGTCCTTTAATTCCGGATCGCCGCTTACTTGTTCGATGATCTTTAAAGACAGCTCAAGCCGGTCGGCCTCCTCGGCATCGACGGTCAGGCCCATATCATAGCTCTTGGCAATCAGGCATAGCGCTTTCAGCTTCGCCGCGATTTCGGGCACGCAAGTCTCGCCTTGCGTCCATACATAGCGCGGATGCAGCGCCGAGAGTTTAACTGACATGCCGCTGCGGCTATGCGGATCTCCGCTTGATGATTTGCCGATGATATGCGCTGCATTCTCGTAAGATTTAAAATATCTTTCCGCATCTATGCGCGTGCGGGCGCCTTCGCCGAGCATATCATACGACAGGCGGTATTTTTTATTCTCTGCTTCATGTGCATTCTTGATCGCCTGCGCGATGGTTTCACCAATAACGAATTGATGGCCGATGCGCCTGACCGCTTCCTCAAGACTTTTGCGGATTACGGGTTTACCGATCGAGCCTAAAAAAGACCCAAGTGTTTTTTGCGCGAGCGACAACCCGACACCGGCCGCTTTTAAAAACATATCGCCGCCGCTTTGGCTCCAGTCGGCACTTGTCAGTTTTTCCTCGATCAAGGCGTCTTTCGTATCGGAATCAGGAATACGAAGCAAAGCCTCGGCGAGAGTCATCAGCGCCAGCCCGCCCTCGCTTTGCAATGGAAAATGCTCAAGGAAATGTTCGATTTCCGATACGCCGCTTTTGCGCGATTTTATTTTATTGATCAATAAAGAGGAGAAATTTTCTACCCTTTTCGCTCTTGCACCGTCCCAGGACAGGCTTTCGAGAAGCTGGTTAACGACTTTTGTTTCATCTTTAAGATGATCACTTGCAAAGGAGAAATTCATAAGGTTTAAATTAGACTAGATGAGCCTGAATTCCAATGTCCCAGAACTATCCGTTTCCGAATTGTCTTTTTCTCTGAAAAAGACTCTGGAGGACAGCTTTGGCCGCGTGCGCGTGCGCGGCGAATTGTCCAAAGTCAAAATTCATACCTCCGGCCATATGTATTCGGATCTTAAAGATGCGGACTGTCTGATCAATGTCGTCTGCTGGAAAGCGACCGTAGCAAGACTATCGGTGCGGCCCGAAGAAGGG
Source organism: Micavibrio aeruginosavorus (assembly GCA_003241285.1). Lineage (GTDB taxonomy): Bacteria > Pseudomonadota > Alphaproteobacteria > Micavibrionales > Micavibrionaceae > Micavibrio_B > Micavibrio_B aeruginosavorus_A. Next base: position 4,627 of record QFOT01000041.1, on the reverse strand, counting down.
CTTGAAGTTATCGTTACAGGCCGCGTAACGACCTATCCATCCCGTTCCAATTACCAACTGGTCGTCGAGAATATCGAGCTGGCGGGCGAAGGCGCCCTGCTTAAAATGCTAGAAGACCGCCGGAAACGCCTTGCTACCGAGGGCCTCTTCGAGGAAAGCCGCAAACAAAAACTCCCCTATTTGCCCGGCGTCATTGGCGTCGTCACCTCGCCGACAGGCGCGGTCATCCGCGATATTTTGCATCGCTTAGAGGACCGCTTCCCGCGCCGCGTCCTTGTTTGGCCCGTTAAAGTGCAAGGCGCGGGCGCAGCCGAAGAGATTGCCGCCGCTATTAAAGGCTTTGCCGCCTTGCCAATAGATGGCCCGATCCCGCGTCCCGATCTTATAATCGTTGCGCGCGGCGGCGGGAGCCTCGAAGATTTGATGCCATTTAACGAGGAAATCGTCGTGCGCGCCGCCTCCGATTGCCCGATCCCGCTCATCTCCGCCGTCGGCCACGAAACCGATACTACCCTTATAGATTATGTTTCCGATCGCCGTGCGCCAACCCCGACCGCCGCCGCCGAAATGGCTGTGCCGGAGCGCCTTGGCATTTTAGGCTGGCTGCAGGAAAACCAGCACCGCCTTATCTCTACCATGTCGCGCTCTATAAAGTCGCACCGGCAAGACCTCGCCGCGCAGGCCGCTCATCTAAAAGATCCCAAGCGGCTTTTAGAGCTGAAAATACAAGCGCTCGACCGTATCTCCGATAAACTTTCCCATTCGCTTGAGCGTCAGGTGTCCTCAAGAAACCAGTTTTTGCAGCAAATATCTTCCCGCCTGCCCCATCCTCGCCAGACTTTGGAACAAGCCAGCCAGAATCTGTCCTTCCAAAGGAGAAATCTCGACCGCCTTGGCGCAAAACTCCTTGAACATCCGCAGCGCCAGCTCGCTCAAACAGGGCAAATGCTTGAAGTCTTGTCATTTAGGAATATTCTCAAGCGCGGCTATGCCGTTATCCGATCGCCCGAGGGTCATTTAATTTCAAGCGCGAAAACCGCTCAAAGCCATAATGACCTGTCCCTCGAGTTTGCGGACGGCAAAATTCAGGCTCATATTAAAAAAGCCTAAAATACATTTGCATAACGTCCTCTGTTTTGTGTATGGTCCGGCATATTTAATGAGTAAGGAGAACGCAGATGAGCTTGATGCAAAGATTTTCGCAGGCCGTTAAAGACAAGATCAACGAGTGGTCCAATCCATGGAACACAAGTTTCGACTATTACGGGGGCACTCATAAAACTGAGGATTCGCCGCTTTACCGCCATGACCGTATCAAGATCACCAAAAACGACAGCCTTATTCATATCGCGACATCCCCTGTCTTCGTTCATTATGTATCTACCCCCGCCGTTCGCCCTGTATCTGCTGTTTTTCATGTTCCCGGACCAGCGACGACATGTCTTTCCACCACTTCGGAAAAAGAAGCCATCGAATGGCTGGATAATTTCTTTGAGGGTGCCGCGATGAGCCTTTCGGAAAAAACATCTTTTTCCAATTGGAAAGCAACGGTAACAGCTAAACCCAGGCCGGAAACTATCCCCCATCCCGTATGGCCATACTAAGGGCTTCATAAAAGCCGATCTTTCTTGCTACAATGGCTCAGGAAAGATAATAAAGAGCCATGCGCGCAACATTAAATGAACTCATGGAAAAACTGGGCGTCGGCTATATGCTGTCGCCTTACGAAACCTGCCCGTGGGCGGCTTCCGATCTTATGGGCGGCATCACGTTCAGCGGCGAGGTCCGCATGTCCCCCGACGGCAACGAGATTGAATGCGAACTCCAGTTGCTCAGCGATAATCCGGAAACCGGGAAACCGCCCGTCGAACATCTTTTCTGGATGCAGATTGCGCCTTTTACCGGCGATATCTGGACGGTCAAAAATCTTCGCGTCAGAAACGAGATGTGGAATAACAAAGTCTATAACTGGGAAGAAAAAGCCTGCAATACGTTCCGCGCCTGCGTTACAGAGCTTAATCTGGGCAATGTACCTGACTTCGAGGAAATCCTTGATCGCGAATTCCTGAGCAAGGAACGCTTCGGCGACCAGCGCGGCGGCGGGGCCGGTAAATCCCCGAAAATCAGGCCCGGCCAGCTTTTAAACATGAAGACAGGTTTCTAACTTAAACAATCTAATCGACGAGAAATGAGTCGAAAACTTAGTCTTTTGAGAACCGGAACGGAATGTACAAAAGTACATGAGCACCGGAAGCGCAAAAAGGCCAAGTTTGCAGACCATTTATCTAAGATTATTGCGCGACGATAATCCCGTAGTCAGTCGCAATCTTCGGTAAACCGCCATCTTCGAGCAGGCCAACACCGTCAAAGAACCAGTTCGGTCCTTCGCGCATGAGCGTGCCGACAGTAACTGCCGTGGCTTTGTGGTTTTCTTCGAATTCTTTATCGAGATTGAAACGCATCAATTCGATGCCCGTTTCGGGATTACTGATACGCAGGAAACAATTGCGCACCGATTTGAAATTATGCTCGCGCACGCCGGCATCGTAAATGGAAATGACAAAGCTTAAAGACGCGATATCGTAGGGCAGCGCCATCAGGTCGATCAGCATGATCTCGTCATCGCCGTCACCGGCACCGGTGCGGTTATCGCCCCGATGCTCGACTTCGCCGTTTACGCTTTTCAGATTGTTGTAGAAGATAAAATCCTCGTCCATGCGGGTCTTGCCGGTTTTATCGAGGAGAAAAATGCTAGCGTCCAGATCCGGCGCTTCGCCGTCAAACCCGATAACATCCCAGCCGACGCCGACCAAAATGGTTTTAAGCGTTGGATCCAGCCGGGTCAGGTTCACCTGCTCGCCGCGCTTAAGCTGAAAACTTTTTATTTCCTTGCCGGACGCTGCGTCATGAGAAACTTGCGCGGATGTCGTGATATTAACTTCGGTCATGACCTTGTAATCGGTAATCTGTTATCGGTTATAATATGACCAGCATAGATTAATTTCTGATGACTGACCACCGATAACTGATCACTTTTTCCCTTCGTCCCATTCGATGCCAAAGCCGAAAGCGCGGTCCATTTCAGCCTGACCGGGGAAATATTCAGTGTAATTGGTAAGTTTTATCCCGTTTCTGACATTTTCGATCCCGGCAACAGCACAGATATCCATGTCGTCATTGGGCGAGCCTATCGTCACCACCATCGGTTTCTCGTTTGGAATTCTTATTTGAATCTGTGGCTGGAACTCTCCCCAGTTGGAGGCTCCTTCATATATGTAGACATAAACGAGAAGTCTTTTAATCTCGCTCCATTTCGCGCCGTTGATCCTGATCCATTCATCATCCCCCTGCTTGTCGCCGGTTTGCTCGTCCTCGGACAAGGATAGATAAGGTTTGTCATTGAAATTACCATGCAGCTTGCCAAAACACTGAACCGCGCCGCGATGCCCGTCATGAAGCTCGTATAGACAACCCAGATCGAGATCGATATCGCCCTTTGCTTTGAGGCCGAGAAGCTTGCCGATTTTCGATCCTACGTCTTTTACCTGGGTATCCCATGACGCCGCCACAGTAATCGCTCCGAAACCGCCTTTGGGAGGCGTGACCGACAGGCTGTCGCCGCGAGCCCCTAAATGGTCGATAGCGCTGCCTTGCGTTTTTGGGTCTAAAAATCCCGCAGCCCCTCGCGCTCTTCCGTGACCGGAAAACTTGGCGCGGTTTTCATTGGCCTTGGCTAGGCCACCTTGGGAAATATCGATTGGATCCGGCATGAAATTCCTTGTTTTCTATAATTTATAAACCAAATGCTTGCGGAATAGACAAACAGCCGCTATCAAAATTCATCCCTAAAAAAATGAGAGAGTTCGGAGATTATAATGGCCGCCTATCAATATGTTTATACCATGCATAATATGGTCAAATCCTATCCGGGCGGCAAGACCGTTCTGAACGGCATTACCCTGTCCTTCCTGCCCGGCGTGAAAATCGGCGTTCTGGGCCCGAACGGTTCCGGTAAATCCACCCTGCTGAAAATCATGGCGGGAATTGATAAAGAATTCACAGGCGAGGCCTGGGCCGCAGAAGGCGCGCGCATCGGCTATCTGGCGCAGGAACCGCAGCTCGACCCGACCAAGAACGTCATCGAAAACGTCATGGAAGCACTGGGCCCCATTAAATCGAAAGTTGACCGCTTTAACGCCATCGGTTTGGAAATGGCAGAGGAAGGCGCAGATTTCGATACATTAATGGTGGAAATGGGCGAATTACAGGAGCAGATCGACGCGGCCGATGGCTGGGAGATTGAGCGCACGGTTGAGATCGCGCTCGATGCGCTTCGCTGCCCGCCGCCTGAAAGCGCGGTTACAAATCTATCCGGCGGAGAAAAACGCCGTGTCGCCCTGTGCAAACTCCTGCTGGAAAAACCTGACCTGCTTTTGCTTGATGAGCCGACCAACCACCTGGACGCCGAATCTGTCGCCTGGCTGCAACGCCACCTCGAAGATTACAAAGGCACGGTCATCATGGTAACGCACGACAGATACTTCCTCGATAACGTGACGAGCTGGATCTTGGAACTCGATCGCGGTCGCGGCATCCCATATGAAGGAAACTATACCGAATACCTGAC
>QFOT01000040.1 GCA_003241285.1 Micavibrio aeruginosavorus | reverse complement strand
AGTTTCCTGTCATCGATGATCTGGATATTCCGGGCATGGGGGAGATAGAAGGTCATTACCAGCCTGTTCTAAAAAGCGGTTCGGTGAAAAAGTCTATCGGTGAATTAAAATCATATTTTATTCACGATGCGCTTGACGATCTGCGCGCGTGGGAATTCCGGCATCATAAATATGCCAGGTGGGAGCAGGGCATGAATGCAAAAAATGCCTGGCCTGAAGATCCAAAATTACTTCGCAACTGCGCAAAGAAAATGTTGCGCCACAGCAGTTTTCGTCCGCAACTTATGTATTTTATAAGTTACATAGTGCTTCTGGGTTTTCTTGATGGAAAAGAAGGCAGGAAGTTTGCAAAAATGAAAAAGGATTATTACGCTCTTATTCAATAAATAAATATTGAGTGGAGGTTACGTAATGGCTTTAACGCATGGTCTTAATCCTAATAAAGATTACCGCACATTGGGAGTGATATTTGGCGCATCGGCTGCGTTGTGGGGAGCTGCTATTGGCGGCACCATGTATGCAACCGAAACATCTATTCCCGATGTTGTCGAATTTGCAGAAAAAACGCTGAATATATTGCAAGCGCCGTCTCCGCCGCAGCAAAGTTAGTTACCTGAATTTTTTTAGTTTCCAGTAAAGCGCAGGCATAAAATACCTTACGCGCCAGTTTAAAACTTGCGCAAGGTAGATGGCGATGTTTTGCAATTTGGAAACAACACTGCTTTTCTGGCGAATGATGAATTGCTCTTTGCGTCCAATTTTTACATTTTGCTGGGAAACGCCCCCGCTTTCGAAAATGCATAGCGGTATATTTAGATACAGGCAGGTTTGCGCCGATTTTAAATACCGGATTGTGAAATCGTAGTCGGCGGCGATTGCATAATTTAAGTCGTATAAAAGTTGACTGATTATTTCGCGTTTATAAATCATCGCCTGATGGTGGGTAAACATGCCGGTGCATATGCGGCTATGATGACGGGCCGTTTTATAATTGAGTTTTTCCTTCGCGAGCTCCCATGAATCGCCATAAATAAAATCTGGATGGTTTTGCAAAATAGCGGCTTGAATTTTCTCGAGTGTTTCCGCTTCGGCAAAACAATCTCCCGCATTGAGGAAGATAACGTAGCTGCCTTGCGCGATGTCGAGGCCTTTGTTCATGGCGTCGTAGATGCCTTTGTCGGGCTCGGAAATAACGGTTGCCTGATAAAGCCTTGCATCCTGCGGCGTGCCGTCGGTCGAGGCTCCATCGACGATAATCCATTGAAAATCTTTGTGTGTCTGGCGCGATATGCTGCCGGCTGTCCGGGCAAGGCCCGAACGATTGTTTAGCGTAACGGTAATAATCGAAAAGAGCATGGGCGCATCATACTCTTTTCCAGGGATTAGCGAAATCTATGGATCGCTAGGTCAGGTCTTTATTCATGACGATTTTCAGGCCTGGAAATCGCGGCGCTATTGCCTGAAAGCGTTTTACTGAGTCGGCTATATCCCGTGGGTCTGTTCGTAGAATCGCATAGGTCGCCGAGGCAATATCCTCTTCGAAATAAGGATGCGCCATGACGGGTTCGCCCAATTTCAGGGCAATGCCGTTGATTGGCGCGTCGGCATCCATGACGATATCATCGATATTTGGTATGGATTCCATGGCGACGATATCAGCCGGTATGCCATAGCCCTTAAAATTGAAAAGCGTTCTGAATCTAAATTCAGTAACGCCAAAGCCATCGTTGCTGCGCTTTTTGTATCCGTAACCGCCTCTTTCACGCGGCATGCGCAAAATTTCAACTTCCGGAATATCATCAAGATATGTCTTTGCAGATTCGATCACGCTTGCGCCGTGGAAAGCCGGAGCAACGCCGACACGAATGTCCAGATCGTTGAATGCCGCTTTTCTGAAGCTGTCGCGAAGGCAGCCCCCGAACAGGACAGGATTGTCAAAGCCCGCATCCTGCAAAAGGTTTAAAAGCTCAATACCGCTTTCAGGCGGCATCATTTTCAGGGGTACGGGTGCATATGTCATAGGTGGCTCTTACTCAGTGAATTAAAGAGGCTCTATTAACACGGGAGGCTTTTTAAAAGCAAATTTACCTGTCATTCCTGATGTCGTCGGCAAAAATAGCGGCGGTCGCGACATTGGCCAGAATTTGTGAAATGTCCTTCGCCCCGTCGATAAAGCTAAGAGGCTTAGGATCTCGTGGTACGACGATCGTGCTGCCGGGCGGCACAAAAACGGCATTATGGTTCCATGCACTCACTGCCAGAGGTTGTGCGCTGCCATCAGGATAGACAACGAAAGCACGTTCTTCGTCGGCATTATAACTCATCCCGCCTGCCTCATTGAGATAGTCGCGCGGTTTCTTTTCGCTGCGAAATTGCAAGGCCGCCGGGGATAGGACTTCGCCAGCGACACGGACGGTAAGCGGCCGCTTTGGAATATAAATACGGTCGCCGCTTTCAAGGAGGATATCGAGTTGCGGCTGTGAATTGAGCATGGCAGGGTCGGCTTCTACGGTGATGCGCCCCAGAGCTTCGGTTTGCTTTAGCTGACTGATAAGCTGGCGGGCTGTCGTAATGGCTTCAGGATCCGGTTTCTTGTCTTCATCTTTCTGAGAAAGCATATTCCCAAGCCGCAGCTCGAGATCCTGCGCTTGCGATTTAAACCGCATCTCTTCGCGTTTGCGCTCAGACTCACGGCTGAAAATCGTACCATCGGGATAGGCGTCATCTGTGATGCCACCGGCCCGCGCCAGTAATTTGCCGAGAGTGTCGCCGGGCTGGAGATCAAACGTGCCGGGATTTTTGATTTCGCCGATCAGCAATACATGATTGTCTTCGACGCGGCGGAATTTCTGGTTCACCCGGATCGTATCTCCTGCGGTCAATCGTATCGTGTGCGGATCAATGGACGCGATATCATAAGTTTTACGCTCTGAACGCGATCCCTTAGTAGGCGCGGAGGTTACTTCGATATCCCGTGTATTGCCTTCGAGCGAAGCGCCACCGGCTACGGACAACACGGATTCAAGGTCTGCGCCTTCTGCGACAGGGTAAGAGCCGGGCTCGCGAACTGCGCCGCGAACAAAGACGGAGCGCTCGATCAGGAATTGCCGCAGGTTCTGCGGGATCGCGGTTGTTTTGTTTTCAGGTTCATTTGCGCCTAGTGATGCTTCTATTAACAGCGCCTGCGGATCGGGCTTACCCAGATTTTCGATTTGCTCCTGAGAAAACAGATATACTTTATCACCGTCTTCGAGCTTTTGATCATCTTCGCCGTTCAAAACTGTTTTTGGCATAAAAGCGGTTAGCTTTTTCGACATGCTGGATTTATTCCAATGCTCGATAATGCCGATCAATGGATATGTTTCGGGGCCGATTACGGAATCGTCATACAAAAGGTCGGATAAGGTTTCAGCGTCGGCCAAAGCATGAATACCCGATTGGTTGGCATTGCCGGTCAGTTCGACAGTGCCTTCGCGTTTTTCCTTTCCCCGCACGATATTTAAAATATCGCCATCGCTAAAGATGCGCGCAGACGGATCGCTGACTTCCTCGATATATTCCGTTCCTTTGTCGGTAATATCCATGCGCAGAAACCGATGGGCCGCAGGTGATAGAACGCCCCCGGTTAAGCCAAGCAGATCGTTCATGGAAAGCTTCTGGCTTTTTTCTTCCGGCTTATCCCAGTTGGCTTTCAGGGCGGGGAGTATCTCGTAAATTCCCGGGCGCTTGACATCTCCGGATACGGCGAGTGTCGGACCAACAGGCTGGATAATGATTTTATCGTCACTGCGCAGGGAAATATCTATCCCGTCGCTACCATAAACGAGCAAACCGTACAGATCGATAAGCATGGTCTTGCCGCCGCGCACAAGGCGAATCTGGCGCAGCGTCCCGGTCTTATCGATGCCGCCAGCTGCCATTAAAGCGTCAAGAACGGAATCCATATTGGTCAGCGTCTGGCGGCCGGGGTTTTTTACATGACCTAGAACCAGAACATTTATCTGGCTGATTTTTGCCAGCGATAAAAAAACATCCGTATTATAAAGCTTGGAAACTTCGCTCTTGACTTGAGCGCGCACGTCGCCCAGCATTCTGCCTGCTGCGGGAATAGGGGGCAGGCCTTCTATAACAAGCATACCTTCAGAAGTAATGCCTGTCGTTTGACTATCCTGTTTTTGCCCGCGCATGACGACGGATATTTCGTCACCGATGCTCAAGATCAAATTATCCTGCGCGGCTCCTCGTGACAGGGAGTTCTGGGGCCGTGATTTTGAACCGAACATTTCATAGCCGAATTGCTGGACATCGGCGACAATTCGAGCGGAATACATCTGCTCCAGCGGGGAAATTTCTTCGCTTATGTCATTTTTGGATTTAATAAAAGAAGGCTTCTTTTTTAATTCCTGCTCGACATCCTTGACGGTGAGAAGCCTTGGCTCGATGGAGATATCTTCACCGACAAAAGGCGCAATGTCGTTCATCACCAGATTGTCCTGCGAATAGCCCGATGTTCCGCCCAAGATAGCGGTTGCAAGCAGCGCAGTTATGAAGATCCCCCGATCACGCATATCTTTAATTCAAGCTCTGGTTGAAATCACGAACGACATTAATAAAAAACCCGGCTCTTGAACAGGGCCGGGTTGGTATTTTATCGTTTATTTATCAGGAAACAGGCGGCGGGCCGTATATGTTGCTCTCGGCGTCGCCCTTCTGGCAATTGAAGACAATCAATATGATGATGCCGACCAAAGGGATAAGCGAGATCAGCAGCCACCACCCGCTTTTGCCAATATCATGAAGGCGGCGAACGCCTACAGCCAGGCCGGGCAAAAATAATCCCAAGACAACGATAAGATTCAAAATGCCCGTATCACCGAAAATGGCAGCATCTATAATGCCGGCAATTAATCCCGCCAGAAAATTGAACAAAGCGAAATACCAGTACTCGGAGCGGCTGGCGCGTCCTTGAAAGGTGACGTATTTATCCTGCACGCAGGTGATGATTGCTTCTTTAAAAGTGGCCATATTGTAGGATTTCCCCATTAAGTGGATGTTTGCTTGACTGGATTCTACTCGAGATCAGTAAAAATGATAGGGAGGGAAACCGATATTCGTCACTGGTTTGATCGATTTTAGGCTTAATTTGTCCCATTGGATGGATCTTTACATGATGTAAATGCCACTGCGGCAATCAGTACTAGGCAGTTTGATATTTGAGCGTCGGGAAAAACCTCTTTTTGTACTATTCTTTCGAAGTGCCAAGAGAGAAGCATGTTTCTAAATAAGCAGTTTTATTGGCTTTTATGCAGATCTTGAAAAAATTTACATTTTTTTAAAAAAGATGTTTGACAATGAATATCCCCCTATATATAAGGGCGATCTCTCGCGGCGCCGAAGACTTTGAAGATACTGAAAACAAAGACTTTTAGCGGTGAGGGGCCCGAAAAAAACTTTAAGAAAGTTTAAATTAAGGGTTGACGAGATAGGGAACTTTCTTTAAGGTCCCGAAATCTTCGAAAAACGAAAGACTTTCTCAGCAAATGAGATTTCATTTGCCCGAAACGTTTTTGACTGTTTTTGAAGGAAACTAAACAGAGTAGCGAACTTAAATCGCGGTTCTTGAACATCGTGAACAGAAAAAACAGATTCGCAGGCAGCAGGCTGAACTCGTTATATCGACGCGTTTAAAATAGACCTGTTAGCCGAAAAGCGAATCTGCATTATGCAGACGTTTTCAAATAGTCTTCGGGCTATTTGTATTTTTTAATATAACGCAAAGCAGGTCTTAATTAATAAACTTGAGCAATGACTAGTATCATTGAGCATGGAATCAAACTTGAGAGTTTGATCCTGGCTCAGAACGAACGCTGGCGGCAGGCTTAATACATGCAAGTCGAGCGGGCACTTCGGTGTCAGCGGCGCACGGGTGCGTAACGCGTGGGAACATGCCCTTAGGTACGGAACAACACAGGGAAACTTGTGCTAATACCGTATAATATCTCTGGATCAAAGATTTATCGCCTAAGGATTGGCCCGCGTTAGATTAGGTAGTTGGTGGGGTAATGGCCTACCAAGCCGACGATCTATAGCTGGTCTGAGAGGATGATCAGCCACACTGGAACTGAGACACGGTCCAGACTCCTACGGGAGGCAGCAGTAAGGAATATTGGACAATGGGCGAAAGCCTGATCCAGCCATGCCGCGTGAGTGATGAAGGCCTTAGGGTTGTAAAGCTCTTTTAGATGGGAAGATAATGACTGTACCATCAGAATAAGCCCCGGCTAAATTCGTGCCAGCAGCCGCGGTAATACGAATGGGGCAAGCGTTGTTCGGAATCACTGGGCGTAAAGCGTGTGTAGGCGGTTTAACAAGTCAGAAGTGAAATCCCAGGGCTCAACCCTGGAATTGCTTTTGAAACTGTTAAGCTAGAGTACTGGAGAGGTTAGCAGAATTCCGAGTGTAGAGGTGAAATTCGCAGATATTCGGAGGAATACCAGTGGCGCAAGCGGCTAACTGGACAGTAACTGACGCTGAGACACGAAAGCGTGGGGATCAAACAGGATTAGATACCCTGGTAGTCCACGCTGTAAACGATGTATGTTAGTTGTCGGGAGGTTTACCTTTCGGCGACGCAGCTAACGCATTAAACATACCGCCTGGGGAGTACGGTCGCAAGATTAAAACTCAAAGGAATTGACGGGGACCCGCACAAGCGGTGGAGCATGTTGTTTAATTCGAAGCAACGCGAAGAACCTTACCTACACTTGACATGCCTCTTATGGATTTCAGAGATGATTTCCTTCGGTTCGGCCGGGGAGTGCACAGGTGCTGCATGGCTGTCGTCAGCTCGTGTCGTGAGATGTTGGGTTAAGTCCCGCAACGAGCGCAACCCCTATTGTTAGTTGCCATCAGGTTATGCTGGGCACTCTAGCGAGACTGCCCGTGATAAGCGGGAGGAAGGCGGGGATGACGTCAAGTCATCATGGCCCTTACGTGTAGGGCTACAAACGTGCTACAATGGTAGTGACAGTGAGTCGCGAGGCTGCAAGGCCAAGCCAATCTCAAAAAGCTATCTCAGTTCGGATTGTCCTCTGCAACTCGAGGGCATGAAGTTGGAATCGCTAGTAATCGTGGATCAGCATGCCACGGTGAATACGTTCCCGGGTCTTGTACACACCGCCCGTCACGTCATGGGAGTCGATTTTACCTGAAGGTAGTGCGCCAACTTCGGAGGCAGCTAACCACGGTAGGATCGGTAACTGGGACGAAGTCGTAACAAGGTAGCCGTAGGGGAACCTGCGGCTGGATCACCTCCTTTCTAAGGAAACGTTCGGTATAAGATACTTTTCACGAAGTATTTTCACCCTGCTGTCTACGTATCTGTTTTTTCTGTAAAGTAGTTTAAGAGCAAGGATCTGGCTTCAGACTTTTTGACCAGTTCTTTCTGCGCGGGCTTGTAGCTCAGTTGGTTAGAGCACACCCTTGATAAGGGTGGGGTCGTAAGTTCAAATCTTACCAGGCCCACCATTACCCTTAATGAAAGGGCCTTTAGCTCAGCTGGGAGAGCGCCTGATTTGCATTCAGGAGGTCAGCGGTTCGATCCCGCTAAGGTCCACCATTTGGTTTTGGTGGAGTTAGCGTTCAGTTTTTGTGAAAGTTCATTTTGTGAATTTTCATGAAGATTGAAAAATCTTCGGTTCTTAATTTGACATCGTAAATAGTTAGTAAAAACATAACACAACTAGGCTTAATTGTGTGTGACGACATCCACACATTTAAGTATTTTTGTCTAGAAACAAAATCATAAGATAATTTATTATCTTATGCTGAGTAAAATATTCTCAGTCATCCGCAGCCTCGAAAGAGGAGCTTTCGTCTCTACGAAGTGGATTTATCCCTGCGCGTGATTAAAGAATTCAAGTGCTAAAGTGCATCTGGTGGATGCCTTGGCGATCAGAGGCGATGAAGGACGTGGTACGCTGCGATAAGTTACGGTGAGTTGCGAACAAACTTTGACCCGTAAATTTCCGAATGGGGAAACCCTACCTTAATTGGTAATCTTGAACTGAATACATAGGTTCCTGAAGCAAACCCGGAGAATTGAAACATCTTAGTACCCGGAGGAAAAGACATCAACCGAGATTCCCTTAGTAGCGGCGAGCGAACGGGGAACAGCCCAGTGCTGTTTTTGTAAAAATTAGAAGTAGTTGGGAACCTACGCCATAGCGGGTGATAGCCCCGTATAAGTAAAAAGCAATTACAGCCTCGAGTAAGGCGGGACACGAGAAATCCTGTCTGAACATAGGGGGACCATCCTCTAAGGCTAAATACTCCTGATCGACCGATAGTGAACCAGTACTGTGAAGGAACGGTGAAAAGAACCTCGAGAGGGGAGTGAAACAGACCTGAAACCGGATGCATACAAACAGTAGGAGCGGACTAGTTCCGTGACTGCGTACCTTTTGTATAATGGGTCCGCGAGTTAGTCTTGCAGGCGAGCTTAAGCCGATAGGTGGAGGCGTAGCGAAAGCGAGTCCGAAATGGGCGTTAGTTTGCAGGATTAGATCCGAAACCCGGCGATCTAGCCATGGGCAGGGTGAAGTCAAGGTAACACTTGATGGAGGCCCGAACCGATCAATGTTGAAAAATTGTCGGATGACCTGTGGTTAGGGGTGAAAGGCCAATCAAGCCGGGTAATAGCTGATTCTCTGCGAAATCTATTTAGGTAGAGCGTCATACGAATACCATCGGGGGTAGAGCACTGGATGGGCTAGGGGGTCGCAAGATCTACCAAACCTAACCAAACTCCGAATACCGATGAGTACTATATGGCAGACACACGGCGGGTGATAACGTCCGTCGTGAAAAGGGAAAAAACCCAGACCACCAGCTAAGGTCCCCAAATCATGACTAAGTGGGAAAGGAAGTTGGATTTCCATGACAACCAGGAAGTTGGCTTAGAAGCAGCCATCTTTTAAAGAAAGCGTAATAGCTCACTGGTCTAATCAAGAGATCCGGCGCCGAAGATGTACCGGGGCTAAAGTCATGTACCGAAGCTGTGGATTTACACGTATGTGTAAGTGGTAGCAGAGCGTTCCGTAGGCCTGCGAAGGTATCCCGTGAGGGGTGCTGGAGGTATCGGAAGTGAGAATGCGGACATAAGTAGCGATAAACAGGGTGAGAGACCCTGTCGCCGAAATCCCAAGGGTTCCTGTCCAATGTTAATCAGGGCAGGGTGAGCCGGCTCCTAAGGCGAGGCCGAATGGCGTAGTCGATGGGAATACAGTTAATATTCTGTAGCCTGCTGGAAGTGACGGTGGCGGTAACTTGTTTCTCCTTATTGGATTGGAGAGGCGAGGAACGACATCCAGGAAATAACTCCAGCTTATAGACCGTACCCCAAACCGACACAGGTGGGATAGTAGAGAATACTAAGGCGCTTGAGAGAATTATGTTGAAGGAACTCGGCAAATTACACCCGTAACTTCGGAAGAAGGGTGACCCATAGGGTGGCAACACTTTATGGGTGGCACAAAAATGGGGGTAGCGACTGTTTATCAAAAACACAGGGCTCTGCGAAATCGGTAAGATGACGTATAGGGTCTGACTCCTGCCCGGTGCCGGAAGGTTAAAAGGAGATGTTAACGCATTGAATTGAAGCCCCGGTAAACGGCGGCCGTAACTATAACGGTCCTAAGGTAGCGAAATTCCTTGTCGGGTAAGTTCCGACCTGCACGAATGGAGTAACGACTTCCCCACTGTCTCCAACATAAACTCAGCGAAATTGGATTCCCCGTGAAGATACGGGGTTCCCGCGGCTAGACGGAAAGACCCTATGAACCTTTACTATAACTTTGCAGTGGCCGTACGATTGTCATGTGTAGGATAGGTGGGAGATTATGAAGCGGGGGCGCCAGCCTTCGTGGAATCATCCTTGAAATACCACCCTTGACCTTCGTACTGTCTAACTATAACCGGTATATCCCGGTTTAGGACCCTGCATGGCGGGTAGTTTGACTGGGGCGGTCGCCTCCTAAAGAGTAACGGAGGCGCGCGATGGTAAGCTCAAGACGGTCGGAAATCGTCTTCAAGAGTGCAATGGCATAAGCTTGCCTGACTGTGAGACTGACAAGTCGAGCAGAGAGGAAACTCGGTCATAGTGATCCGGTGGTCCCGTATGGAAGGGCCATCGCTCAACGGATAAAAGGTACTCTAGGGATAACAGGCTGATAGCGCCCAAGCGTCCCCAGCGACGGCGCTGTTTGGCACCTCGATGTCGGCTCATCTCATCCTGGGGCTGGAGAAGGTCCCAAGGGTATGGCTGTTCGCCATTTAAAGAGGTACGTGAGCTGGGTTCAGAACGTCGTGAGACAGTTTGGTCCCTATCTACCGTGGGTGTTGGATACTTGAGAGGATCTGTCCTTAGTACGAGAGGACCGGGATGGACGCACCTCTGGTGTACCTGTTGTCACGCCAGTGGCATCGCAGGGTAGCTATGTGCGGAACGGATAAACGCTGAAAGCATCTAAGCGTGAAACCGACCTCAAAACTAGGTATCCCTATCAGAGCCGTGGAAGACCACCACGTTGATAGGCTGGATGTGGAAGAACCGTAAGGTTTGCAGCTAACCAGTACTAATTGCTCGATCGGCTTGAATTCCACGCAACGGTGTTTTGCATCGTTCGTGATTATTACGCGCAGTGGTAAGGTCACTTTCTAGTGAACGAACCAAATGACTGTGAATATGAATTCGGCATAGGATACAATCTTATGAAGCCAGACAAATCTAAAACTGGTTGTGTTACTTTTTTCTGTTCTTGAATGATTTGGTGGTTTTACCGAGTGTGCAACACGCCATCCCATCTCGAACTGGACTGTGAAAAACCTCAGGGCTAATGGTACTATGGCTCAAGCCATGGGAGAGTAAGTCGCTGCCAAATCTTTCAAGCACAGAAGAAAGAGTTTACTAACTAAACGATTTTAAGAATTCAAAAAACCCGCCTGACATCAAAGTCAAAGGCGGGTTTTTTATTTTATGCATTATTTACGGATTTATGTGCCGGCGGTTGTGGCAATCTTTGCTGGTTTCGTGTCCCGGGTAGCAGGTGTCAAGATCAGGCACTTCAGCTGCTGGGTAACCGCCACCAACGCAGGCGGTGAATGTAAACATTATAAAGGCTGACAGAATTACTGTTTTCATTTCAATATCCCGAAATTATTTAGCTGTTAAAAAATATAGCAGCATAATTACTACAGTATTTCTGCCGTTAAATCAGCAGTTTCCTTTTTTAGCCTGGCCCGGCGGACAAAAACCACCGTTTTCAAAAGGTCTGCCATTTGGATGATGATAGCAGGCTGATAGCCCTAATATTGCGCTTGATAAAATAATAAATGTAAAAATTTTTTTCATGAAATGTCTCTTTCTCCCATATCAAATGCTGTAAAGTGCTAAAAGTTCCTGAACTGACAGAAAGAAGGGTTTCCAAAGTGAATCTAGACTTCAAACTCCCTAAATGGACATGGATATGGCCGTTGATTGGATTTATCCTTTTAGGGCCGGCATTTTTTCTGAAGATGGATCTGGCGGTAATAAGTATTTGCGGTCTGGTCATTTTCGGAGTCGTCTTTGCTGCGGTTTATCATGCTGAGGTCGTTGCCCACCGTGTAGGCGAGCCTTTTGGAACGCTGGTTTTGGCTTTGTGTGTAACGGTCATCGAGGGCGCCCTGATTATATCGCTGATGTTGCTTGGTCCCGAAAAGGCGACACTGGCACGGGATACGGTATTCGCGACAGTCATGATTATCTGCAACGGTCTTGTTGGCCTTTGCCTCCTGGCGGGAGGTTTGCGCCATCATGAGCAAGGGTTTCATTTACAAGGAGCATTGGCGGCATTGGCTGTATTGATGGCATTAACCGTTATTGTTCTTTTGCTGCCAAATTATACGACGACTATGTCTGGGCCATCCTATAGTAGTGAACAACTTTTATTCGCAGGTCTTTGTTCACTCATTTTATATGGATCGTTTGTATTTGTTCAAACGATCCGGCATCGGGATTATTTTCTTCCTGACGTCAATACGGCAGATGAAGACGCTCATGCCGAGCCGCCATCAAATAAAACCACTTTAGTCAGTCTGGGTTTATTGAGTGTTTCGCTTGTGGCGGTCGTTGGTCTGGCTAAAGCGGTTTCCCCGGCTATTGAGCTCTGGGTTATGAAGATCGGCGCGCCGCTAACGACGGTTGGAATTATTATAGCTTTATTGGTGCTTTTACCTGAAAGCGTTGCGGCGTTCAGGGCCGCGCGCGCCAACAGGCTTCAAACATCAATGAATCTGGCGATGGGTTCGGCTTTGGCGACGATCGGCCTGACGATTCCCTGTGTCGTCATTATCGCTGTGCTGTTCGATCTCGATTTGGTTTTGGGGATCGGGCCAAAGGAAGGAATTTTGCTTGCCCTGACACTGGCGGTCAGCATGATTACGATTGGCACTGGACGGACAACTGTTTTGCAAGGAATTGTCCATCTCGTTATTTTTGCCATGTTCCTGTTTATAACGATCGTGCCATGAGGGTATAAAAAGAAAGGTATTTAAGCGCCGGGCTTGAGGCATGCGGCAGCATTTTGAATAGTCGTTGCCAGAACTTTTTGATCACGTGGCGTATCGAAGTCGGAGGCCGGGGGTAAGCGTGAGGAGGTTACGGTTAAGTCCGCAATATCACCGTTCCTGGTGCCGCCTTCGATATGAACCGATTTTCCTTCTTTCGTGGCGATAATCCCTAGCTGCTGAGTGCCGTCATCATAGGATTTAATCATTACCTGATTGGGCCCCTGTGGTTCTGCACTTACATTTTTCGGCCAGGAAGCGTTATCCATGCATTTTGAAAATGCTTCTTTGGCCGTGCCTTTTATGTTTTCCATGATCGCCCTTCCTTAGTTCACATAATATATTGACTTTTGCTAATAAATGGTTAAATTATGCGAAACTGAGTAATAAAGGAGTTTTTAAATGAGTAACGACAGCCGACCATCGCCGACTGCCGCAATTTTTAAGGCAGCAGCCGATCATTCTATAATTGCAGGTATTGAGGCGTATGCCGAAATCTATCAAAGCTATAATACTGGTCGCGTATTATCAAAGTCAGAGAAACATAGAATGATTGTTGCAGAAATTGATCCGCAAACGCCTGCAGAAAAACAAGTTATAGCCATTGTCCGCCAGGATCTTGGCCTTCAATAATCCTGACTTCTACAGATAGTTAAAGCCCGGAACTGATCCCGGGCTTTTTTGTTGGTAGCCCATATTAAAGAAAGACATACCAATGAAAAATATTTTAACGCTTACTATACTCTCTACTAGTCTTTTACTATCTGCTTGTGCTCACGAAGAACGTCCAGATACACGCGCGCAGTCATTTGTCCGCGCCGATATTGATGGCAGTCAGAAGCTGAATTTAGGTGAGTATAAGGCTTATCTGCAAGCCCAATCGGATATGGGCGAAAGGCGCGCGCAGGAGGCCCTTTCTCACGATCAGCAAAACCGCGAGAAAGCTATACTGTTGAAATTCCAATCTCTCGACACGAACCGCGATACTTTCGTCGGGCGTGAAGAACTGGATTTTTGATCTGAAAAATAATAATATATGATCAGCGAGCCCGGGTTTAATCCGGGCTTAAATTTTTTGAAAATAATGTCTGTATCAAATTTCTTTTATATCATGCGCCATGGGCAATCAGCCGATAACGCAGCAGGGATGATTTCCGGCGCGGGGAGCAACCCGCATCTCACGCTTAAAGGCTATAAGCAGGCAGAGATAGCCAGTCTTGTCTTTTCCAGGCTTGATCCAAAACCGACATTGATTATATCCAGCGGCCTTGTCCGCGCCCATGTGACAGCACATGTGGTCACCGGTAATATAGAGATTATGCAAGATCCGGATTTAAACGAGCGGCATCTGGGTGAACTGGATGGCAAGATCACGGAACACAGGCAGAAAGAAATAAAGACGCTTCCCGGGGAAGAAACACCAGCACAACATTCGGCCCGTGTATTGACGGCGATAACGCGTCACCGGAAACCGGGGCAAATACCTCTTTTCGTTTGTCATGGCGGGACAATCCGCCGCGTTATGGATGCCCTGCAGCCGCAAGATATTCCTGAAATTGAAAATGCGCGTATTTATAAATTTTCATGGCATGATACTATGTGGCAAGTCACCCCATATTAGAGAGTTTCATGCATCCGTTAGCCGCCCATATCCGCAATGTCCCAGATTTTCCCATTAAGGGCGTTATGTTTCGCGACATCTCGCCGCTGCTGGAAGGTTATTTCGGTGACACGATCGCTGCGCTTGGCGGATTATTGTCGGAAGAAGAAATGAAAAATGTCGATTTGTTCGCTGGCGTCGATGCGCGGGGTTTTATTTTTGCATCCGCTCTGGCTGACCGCTATGGCAAGAATTTCAAGATGATCCGCAAGGCAGGAAAAATCCCGCCCCCTTTTTCCGAAATGGCGTATTCAACCGAGTATAGTACATCGGGTATGCAGGTCATGCACGGGCAAGGGCGTATCGTGATTGTTGATGATGTGCTGGCAACAGGCGGCACGATGACGGCGTCAGCCAATCTCTGCCAACAGGCGGGGTATGAAGTAAAGGCGCTTTTGTCTTTTATCGATTTGCCCTTTGTACATAAAAATTCCTATCAGTGGAACGGGCTGAAAGTGCGTAGTGTCGTCACGTATGCAACGCCTGACGCCTGAAATAAAGCATAACAGCAAGGCAAAAGAACAGTATTGGAAATACCAGCAAAAATAAAAGAACGGAAATTGTCTTTTCCGCATCACCGGAGATAAACCGCGGCAAATTGCGTGGCTTGGGAAAAAGAAGAGAGTAAATATACGCGAGGGTCCATCTCATTAGGCAACGCATAAGCTTTGCGAAATGTTGGAACCGTTGCCAGTAGTTCGATGACCAAAAGCCATAGCAAGGCGATTTGGGGATTTCGTGTCAATAACCAAACCGGAATCGTAAAGACAGAAGCTGATAAGAAAAGCCAATCAGAGCGTGTGATGTATTTA
>QFOT01000039.1 GCA_003241285.1 Micavibrio aeruginosavorus | reverse complement strand
AATTTCCGCGCCAGTTCCTGGTCCCGGAAACCGATATCTTCCAGCATTGCAACTTGCGTTTCTGCAATGATCTGCTTTAGGTGGGCTTCATTCGTGGCATCGGGTATTCTTGTATAATAGGCATCGCTCAGAATGTCCGCTGCAGCATA
This sequence comes from Micavibrio aeruginosavorus, assembly GCA_003241285.1. Classification (GTDB taxonomy): domain Bacteria; phylum Pseudomonadota; class Alphaproteobacteria; order Micavibrionales; family Micavibrionaceae; genus Micavibrio_B; species Micavibrio_B aeruginosavorus_A. The sequence continues at coordinate 15,190 of QFOT01000039.1, read as the reverse complement.
TTCCAGATAGGAAAAACCGTCCGGCAGCATGGAAACCTGAATCAAATCATCAAATTGCAGATTCTCGGTGCCCGGCTCTTCTTCTCTCTCATCAAGCTCCGACAGGCTGTCATGGTCGATGCGCGACAATCTCGCCTCATCGGCAAACCAGTCCTGAAAAACGAAACCCATGGCGTCCAGCATGCCATCCATGCTCGGGTCAAAATCCAGGCATTCGCATAAAGTAACGGCAACCTTCGAAAGCTCTGCACTTAAAATATAGCGCCAGAAATCATGATCGCCTTTTTCGCGCAATTGATAGGCAACCAGAATTGATGATAAATCGCTATCTGCCTCTATCATCCGATTGAGCAATACAAAATCCTTGGCGTCCAGATTATTTGCTTTTTGCTGGGTCGCGCCATGCTGCCATATTAATCGAAGACCTTTGGCGAGCTGGAAAAGAAACTCCATCTGGCTCGGCTGTGACTTCGTAAATTCAGTAATCGAATCGGCATATCTCGGTAAAAACAGGCATTTGATATCTGTGTCGATTAAAAGTCTTGTTTCGCTATCTCCGTCCTCGACCATGATCATCCAGTCATCAAACCGGGCATCATGCGCCAGCGACCTTCCCATTGGCGCTTCACAAAGACGCGAAATTCCCCAGCGCAGAATATCTCCATCCGTCAAAAAGGAGCCGTCTGTATTATGATCAAGCCTTAACTGTTCCAAAAGCTCATTGATCAGGTAACCGCCCGGCTTGGAAAAATCATGAGTCTTCACTGCCGGTTTCGGCAGGTTAACAATGCAGTAAATTCCGCCCGAAGGCGTTATTTCCAGTACTTCTTTAGTCATGCATGTCCATGAATGGATCGAAATGATCCGGACCAGGGGTTAGATAGAAAAGAGTTAGTCTAAATTTATTCTACAGGCGGGATGAAAAGAACTATATCCGCGGCGCGGCCATTTGCCTGCTTCACTTGTGCCGCAGCTTCTGTGCGGACAGGAAGAGAAATGACAGTTGCGGAAGGCCTAGTTTCTTCACGTTGGCTCAGTTTAGTCTTTTGGACGTGGCTATGACCAGTTGTTTTTTTCTGTTCCTGGGCGATTTCGGCTTCGCCGTCGCGGAAGGAGCGTTCGAATTTGATAAACCACAGGAAGTTGGCGTTGGAACGGTCACGTACTTCTGTAAATACAGTGTCGGCCAAAATCTGGTTTGCGCATTTGGCGAGGTAGTTGTCACCAAAGGGCACTTTACCCAAAGCACTGAGCAGGTCAAACGTGATGGAACGGCTGGCTTCCGCATTATCGGCAGATACATAACCTTGATAGTCAGCCAGCATTTGCTGGATCAGGCCGCGGTCAGCCTTGCGGCACCGCTCGGACAGGAACCATGATTCGAAACAGGCGATTGATGCTTTGCCGCTATTTAAAGAACGGAAATCAGAGCAGGCTTCGCGGGCAAAGGCTCGGCCAAGATCTGCCATGGTTGAATTCTCAATACGTGTCCATGCTTCTTTTTCACCGGCGAGCTGCAATTCCCACGCTGTGCGGATCATCGAGATTGTCAAATCCGCAAGCTGCGCCCGATTGACAACGACGGCGTGATCGGGATGGAGCATTAAAGGATGCATACCCGCGCCGTTTCTGTGCTGCCATACGCGGCGCAGTTCGCGCGCAATCAGGAGTGTTTTTGCGGCATTGTCCAGATCAGGACGCACCAGGATACAGGAAGCTTCGCGGTCATAAAACACATCGGCAACTTGCGCAGTTTCTTGAAAGCTGACGCCATGGATTTGCGCGAAGGAATAAAGCATCGAAGCAAAGCGGCTGTTTTTAATCAGCTCTTCGCAGGAATTTTGGGCTTCCTTCGCGTAAGGGGCTGAGATGAACTCGGCATCTGCCAGAAAGCGCAAAGATTTGATTTCCAGTGGCTCGATGAATTCTTTGGATATTTTTTCGTAAGCGTCTGTTTTATGACGAAGGGAAGCGATATCTTTTTCCAGCGCCTTAAAGATAGGATCGTCAAGAATGTCCTCCTCTTCTTCGATTTCGCAATCGTTGAAGAAAAGCGGCTGATCGGAAATCCAGCTGCACAGAACCGGCTGCATATTATTAATCGTGTAGGCAAAGCGGCAATTCTCGATAGGAGAAATTCTGATATCCGCGTTGGTTGCTGTTGGCCCTGTATCTTTGATCATGACGAGAGTTTCCCTGTTTAACTCGCTGCCCCTTTAAAAGAGGCTTTTGATTCCCTTATGTGACAATCATACGAGCAGATAGTTAAAGGGTGGTGAACGCCAAAATCTTTTTTAAATCAAGTATTTAAGATAATATTAACGAGCGCTTATCTGCAACCTATCTCATTGAATCCAGATCTTTTTCCAGCCCCTCCAGCGCTTGCTGCTGTTCCTGAACCGCCTTTACAATCGGCGCTAAAAGGTCGTCGCCGCGCATTTTATAGGTCTTGTCCTTATCATTTTGCCGGGTGATCAGGTTGGTTTTACGGCCCTCCAGCGCTTTTTCGACGTCCTGCGCGATGAATCCGTAATCGAGGCGGCCATTTCCGCCGATCAGGCGATAAGATACGGGCTGCAGCTTCATAATAAAATCAAGGCCGAGATCGGTTGGATGGATATCTCTTTTCACCCGCTTATCGGAGGTTGCCGTGAACGCGACCTGTCCGGAAATATTGGTTATATTGGTATCACCGAAGCGAACCGTGTTACTTGCCGATACAGAAGCAGCATGACCGATAAGGGTAATATTACTAAGATTGGCTGTAAATGTTGGAGCAGACCCAACTACGGTTATGCTGGCTGCAGACGCGCCTGCATTGATAGACCTGCCAATGGCCGTGTTATTTGAACCTGTCGTTGTATTTAGCAATACATTATATCCCGCCCCCGTATTATTGCTACCGGTTGTTACGGCATTAAGCGCGTAATATCCAATTGCCGTATTGGCATCTTTGGATCCCGTACCACGCAAGGCCGCGACGCCAAAAGCGGTATTGGAAGCCCCGGTTAAATTCTGGCCAGCAGTTGCCCCGAATAACGTATTTGCATCTCCGGGCGTCGTCGTTGCAGCAATGGTATTTCCGAAGGCAGTCAGCTTGGTACTTGTCGTCAGTGAAACAGCGGAACCAGACCCGATAACGACATTGCTGCTACCTGTTGCCGCCAGCAAAGCCTGGTTGCCGATCGCGACATTAAAAGAAGTGCCTGCTCCCTGCAGCGTGGTATATCCTAAAGCGCTGTTTCCGTCTCCGGGCGAGCGTCCGGAACTGGCGCCTGCGATGGCATTATTGGCACTCGCCGCGCTGGTCACCATGGCCTGATGTCCGATTGCCGTATTCAGGGCAGAGGCTGCGCCTGACGGATAAGAGTTAAACCCGACATAAACCGAACCGGCCGCTATATCGAAACCGGAGGAGGCCGATTGTCCGCCGATAATGGTGACGTCCGAAGACGTCACGCCGCGTCCGGCCTGATAACCGATGATCGTGTTTCTTGCCGACGTAGTGTTCGAATATAAAGACAAGTGACCGATCGCCGTATTATCAGCGCCTGTTGTAATAGCAAGACCTGACTGATAACCCACTAAAGTATTGTTACTTGTTGTCGTCCCGGCCTTGAGCGCCTCGAAGCCGATGGCGGTATTATTGGTCTTAACCCCGGCAGCTGCCATCGAGTCCCTGCCGGCTGCGGTATTGCCGTTTGAAGCAGCACCCATATTAAATGCCGCGCCGCTTCCCGCTGCTGTATTATAGGTTACGTCCGTGCCGCCATAAATTGCATTATAACCGATCGCCGTATTATCGGTTCCTGATACCAGAGAATACAGGCTCGTTGATCCTGCCGCGGTATTCCTCGCGCCTGTCGCTGTTGCCATCGAATTATAACCAATAGCGGTTGACGACGTAATGCCGGTTCCGCCCATAGTTGAAGCGCCGACCGCCACATTATAAGAGCCGATCCTCGGCGATGTGCTGGATCCGATGGCAACATTGGAAACACCCGTACTTTGCGTCATAGCTTCGAAGCCGATGGCGACGTTATCTGCCGAGGTTGTACTGCCATACGCCAAGACATTGTAACCTATCCCAACATTCTGTATGCCTATTGTCGTGACCGAATTGCCCATGACCTGCGATCCGATCAGGACGTTGGCGCTTGCCGTTGTCAGGAATTTCCCCGCTCCCCATCCGGCTATTACATTAGATGCTGCCCCTGAAGCCGATTTCAACGCTTCAAATCCGATGACCGTATTTTGGGACCCCGTTGTGGTGGAAAGCATCGACAGGCTTCCTGCTGAGGTATTATCAGATGCCGCGCTCATCATTTTGCCCGATTGAAATCCAATAACGGTATTGCGATAGCAATTCGCGCAGTTCATCAGCGCTTCATACCCGAACGCCGTATTGGCCGTCGAAATCCCGCCCAGCTTGTTTGCCGCGCGCCAGCCCATTGCCGTGTTGTGAAGCCCCGTCGTCACATCGACCATCGCTTCGAACCCGAAGGCCGTATTATTGATTCCGGTGGTCAGGTTCTTCAGATTATTCACGCCAAAACCCGTATTGCCAGTTCCGGTCAGGGTTTCATTACCGACATTATTACCGCCGAACAGATTGTCGGTGAGGACGATGCCGTCGCCCAGATCGTTAATCCCGGCGACAGGACCGCCGCCGCCGCCGCCGCCACCGCCGCCAAGAGCCGTCCAGCTGGAACCGCTGCAGATCTCGATCTTAAAACCTGATAAGGCCCTGCGTAAAATATTCGTATTCGTGATATTACAGGTTGTTGTCACGAGCGGATCCGCCAGTTTCAAGCCTGAAATAACGTCGACGAAATCACCGCCAATGGCGGCAATGCGCTCGAACGTCCCGGTACCCGCAATCGTCGCGCCCTGCGCTTCGATCTTTTTATTCAGATAGGCTGTGTTCGGATCGCTGGAGCGCAGCTTCCACAAACCGCCTGAACTTGCCATTGCCCCTTCATAGGAATAAGTGACGATAATATCGTCATCGGTCGTTGCCGCTTTCGATACAAGGGCAAGATCACCGGCGTCATCCAGATCACCGTCGTTATTCTGGTCGGCGCGTGTAGCCCCGGTTGAAAAATTGCGACAGGTCGTGGTGAATAGACCGTCAGGCCCGGCGGAGATGATCGCAATCACCGGATATATTTTTGAGTCATTGCCTTGAAGCCTTTTATCGGTTCCCGGCGTTCCCTGGCAACTTGCATTTAAGGTCACAGGGCCGTAATCCCAGACGCAATAACCGTATTCCGCGCCCCATGGATCTTTCTTGGACGCACCCACCGAATTCGGAATAAGCCCGCCGCCGACTGGCTTAGGGGTGGCGCCAGCTTCCCGGAACTCCGGCGGCTCGACATAAGAATCATTGTCGCAATCGCCCTTATTGGCGGCATTGGTTGCCGCCATGATCGCTAGTTGCCCGATCATCGCCATATCGACATCGCCGGAATTTTTTTTGTTTAGCGAAATGGCGTTTTGCACAGGCCCTTGCGAGAAATTCATCACGCCCGCACCCAGCACGCCGATCATGGCGACCGCGCCGAAAATCGCAAGAAACACATTACCTGACTGCGATTTACTTGTCATGGCGCAGCCTCCCTGCAACTCGGTATTACATCTTTCTGCAACTCGGCAACCTGCCGTTTCAACTCCTCGATTTTTTTCTGCCGCTCCTGAATGGCCTTGACGATGGGCGCAACAAGATCATTGCTGCGAAGCTGGTAGGTTTTCATCTCGTCATTCAGGCGGATCAGCATATTCGTTTCGCGTCCATCGAGGGATTTCTCGACATCCTGTGCGAGGAAACCGTAATCGAGGCGGCCATTACCCTGCTTCAACCGGTAAGACACTGGCTTCAATCCCATGATAAAGTCGAGGCCGAGATCGGACGGCACAATATCCTGTTTCAAACGGCGGTCGCTCGGGAAAGTCCACGCCACCTGCCCTTCGATGGCGGTGATGCTGGAATTGCCAAGGCGGATCGTATTTGCCGCGCCGACAGATACGCCGTAACCAATAGCGGTCGAGTTATCCCCGCTGATATCGGTGAGCGCACCAATCGCGGTCCCCCTGATAGCTGCCGTGCCATCATAGGCCGCATAGCCGATAGCGACGTTATTGTCAGTCGCGTTGACGTTCTCCAGCGCCATAGCCCCGATGGCGGTATTATGGCTTGCATCAACTCCGCTTGTAACAGCATTGACCATCGAGCGGTAACCGACGGCCGTATTATTATTGCTGGCCCCCGTTCCACCGCCCGTCAATGCCATTGCACCAAGCGCCGTACTGTTGTTTCCCGATCCAACCACACTCAAAGCCAGATAACCGGCAGCGGTTAATTCCGATCCATAATTATACCCCGCCCTGAAACCGAGGGCGCTACTATTGGCAGAGCCTGTATAGAGAGATTGCGACCCGAAGGCGGTCGAGGCGGCAATATTTGCCGCTCCTGTCGAATACAGCGACCTGTAGCCGAACGCCGTGACATTATTCGCCGTCTGGCCGCTGGCCCCGTAAGCAGCCTGAGCGCCCATTATCGAAGACGTGCTTAAACCTGTCGCTGCATACCCCGCCTGATAGCCGATAGCGGTGTTTTGTCCTGCGGCGTTGTTCGTTGCGTAAAGCGCCTGCGCGCCGATCGCCGTGTTACTCGCCCCCGCCAGGTTATTGGTATAGAGAGCCTGCGCGCCAAGCGCCGTATTATTGATGCCGGCGCCGTTGCTGTACATCGCCTGATGCCCGACCGCCGTGGCAAGCGTGGCCGCCGAATTGCTGCGCAAGGCCTGATAGCCCACCGCCGTTAAGTTATTTGCCGTGGTTCCTGTCATCGACATAAGAGTTTGATAACCGACCGCCACACTGGAACTTGTGGCCGTCGCCGCGGTCAATGCCTGATACCCGACCGCCGTATTATTCGGGCCTGTAGCATTGCTTTCCAGCGCCCTGCTGCCAACCGCCGTACTGTTTACCGTTGCGGTCGTGCTGTTCAGCAATCTTGCCGCCGAATACCCGATGCCGACATTAGCCGGCGATCTGACCACCGATAACGCGCTCCAGCCGATGCCGGTGTTATTGAGGGTTGAGCCTGTTCCCTTGACTGCCGTCGCGCCAATCGCCACGTTATCCGACGTGTTGGCGGCTTTATCGCGCATGGTATCGCGCCCGATGGCTGTGTTGCGGTTGCTTGTATTGTTGGTTAGAGAGGCCGCCGCATATGACCCGACTGCCACATTGTTGGTCCCCGCTGTTGAGGCATAAAGGGCGGAATATCCGGCAGCGACGTTTCCTGACGCTAATCCATTATTAATTAGGCGTGCCGCATTATACCCGATTGCCGTATTGAAACTGGTCGTAGTTTGTGCGCCAAGCGATGACATTCCAATCGCTGTATTATTGTTTCCGCTCGTGTTGCTGCCTAGGGCTCCTGAGCCAACACCCGTATTTGGCCCACCCGTTACCGCTGTCAGCGATGCATATCCAAGCGCGGTATTTGATCCGTTCGTCGTCACGGCATCGAGCGCATAATTCCCGATCGCTGTATTATCGACGCCTGTCGTATTACGGTTTCCGGCATCGCCGCCAAGCCAGACCGCGCGGACCGCGCCTGTCGTGTTATAGCCGCTATAACGTCCAATCGATGTGACTTGCGTCGAAACTTTATCGAGCAATGCCGCCGTTCCGATACAGGTATTGTCGTTATTCGCCGTTCCGTTCAGCAATTTGGAACAGGCGTAATTGCCGAACGCCGTGGTGCGGTTGGCGGTTGGCGAATTCGCCATCGTTTCGACGCCCATCACCGTATTGGCGCTGCCCGTCGTGATATTGCGCGATACGTTCTTGCCGAAAACGCTGTTACCAGATCCGGTCGTCAGCGTCGTGGTCGCATAGTTATCCGAAACGAGGAATATATTACCGCCGCCACTCGTAGCTTCGCCGCCCGCGTTTTTGCCGAGGAAGATATTATTACGGACATAATTGGAAACGCCGTCGGAGAAATGATCGATCAGGGTTGCGTTACTTCCTCCGCCTGCCGCTTTCCAGTCGACGCCATCGCACATTTCAAGATTGGCGCCCGACGCAACGCGGCGCAATACCCCGGTATTGGTCGAGTTGCAAGTTGTGACGACGGATGCATCGGCGATCTTCAATCCGCTTTGCATGGTGAGCGGCGCAAAACCCGTCTTTTCGCAAATGTAAGTTCTTGGAATTTCACATCTGTCATCATTCCATGCCACGCTATTATTATAGCGCAAACAATTTTCAATTGTTAATCCTTCTGGGCGGCCACTGAACCAGTTACTATAATTTCCACCGACTGCTTGTCCCCCATTCGCTGCATACTCACCTTGCCAGAATTGCACCCCTTTCAGCTCACCACCCGCCCAGCGCCACACACCCTCACTGTCAATATCACTCGCGCCAAGCCACGAAGCAGTCCCACCACCAGCAACATTATTAAATACAGTAGTATTTTCTGCACTACTCCCTATGACAGCCAGATAAGCACCATTGGCTTGGCAGGCAGCTTGCGCTTCTTGCCATGTGGCAGTTGTGCTCGTGACACTATAATAGCAATTTCCGCTGGACGGATCATTGTAAGATACATTACCCAGCCCGGTACAGCTTACCGCCGAGGATTGCATATAGCCCAGACTGGACATCATGCTCGTGCCGGTGAATTTGGCGCTCGGCGCTTCGATGGCTTTACCGATGACAGCCGTATTGGCGTCGGATGATTTGAGGCTCCATAAACCGCCGGATGCGCCCGTGGCTTCTTCGTATGTGTAGGAGAAAATCAGATCGTCATCGCTGGCCGCGGCCTTGCTGACCAGTTCCAGATCACCGACATCGCCCAGCACGCCGTTGGCGTTGACATCGGCTGTCGTGAAATTGCGGCAGGTTGTCGTGAAGGTTTTATCCGGCCCGGATGAAATCAGCGCAACGACCGGATATTGTTTCAGCGCCGCGCCCTGCAGGCGGCGGTTGGTGCCGGGCGTTCCCTGCTGGCAGCCCGCATTCAAAACGACCGTTCCGTGATCCCAGGCGCAATAGCCGTATTCATTCCCCCACGGATCTTTGGTGTTGGTCACGCCAATGCCAAGCGGGACAAGGCCGCCGCCCGCCGGAAACGGTTTCGTGCCGTCGACGCGCCATTCGACAGGCTCGATCGAGCCGTCATTGTCGCAATCGCCGCTGCCCGCCATGCCGGTTGCCGCCATGACGGTCGATTGCGCCGCCAGTGCCATTTGCGACTGCGCGGTATTGCTGCGCGTCAGCTTGACCGAAGATGACAAAGGACCCTTGATAAACGTCGTCATCCCGACACCGAGAATGCCGAGAACGCCAAGCGCACCAAAGAGCACAAGGAAAATGCTGCCGCGAGAACTGGCTGAGGATGAAGAGTTTTTATTCATATCTTCCCTCCGCATTTTCTTTCGTGCAGGCCTTTGTATTTCTTGCAGCTTTGATAGCGTCGATTTTCGCCTGCAATCTTTCAATCGTCGCGTCCTGTTCCTGCAAAGCTTTGACCAGCGGCGCGATCAGATCCGCGCTGCGAAGTTGATAGGTTTTCATCTCATCATTGCGCCGCGTGATCATATTGGTGACGCGCCCGTCGAGCGAGGCCTCTATATCCTGCGCAAGGAACCCGTAATCGAGGCGGCCATTGCCCTGTTTGAGACGGTAGGACACCGGTTTCAATCCCATGATGAAATCAAGGCCGAGATCGGAGGAAGCGATATCTTTCTTGAGTCTTGCATCGGACGGCGCGGCAAAGGCGACCTGTCCCGTAATCGCGGTCACTGCCGTATTGCCGACTCTGATCGTATTGCTCAACGTCACTTCCGCCCCGTTGCCGATGGATGTTGTGTTGGACAAGTTCGCGACTAAAGGCCCGGCTCCATAGCCGACCGCTGTATTCTGGGAGCCCGTCTGGTTGTTATAGAGAGCCTGATAACCAACCGCCGTATTATCAGACCCCGTAACATTCCTCATCAGGGCCTGGTAGCCGACCGCCGTATTTCTATTTCCATCCGCCGTGTTTCTAAGCGAGTGCATTCCAACGGCAGTATTATAGGAAGATGTATAGGTCGGTTCTTTTTCGCAAATACCGGAATATGTGCTTGTACAGTTTCCATCATCCCAAGCTTGCAGGGCAGTACTCGAAAATAAACAATGTTGAACTCCACCCGCATTACTTGGTTCATTAATTGACCATTTTGTATACAAATCGTTAGAGTTCGATCCGGCTACCGCACCTTGCCAGAATTGAATACCGGAAAGATCTGTGCCAGATCCTCCAGCACCCCCGCTTCCCGTATTCATTTGTTCGAAGCAATAAAATCTTGCAACATTCTGACATGCAAAATCGGAATCGCTTGTCCAATTTGTCAGGTTGCCTGATATTCCTATCCTGCCCGAAAAAGAGGCAGAGCTACTGGTCCAGTTTTGACAGTGGTTCGTGCCATAGGCCGTACCGTTGCTGGCTACGTTAGTCCAAGCTCCGGTATAGATATTACTGTTATTCTGGTCTTTTCCCACACCGGCAGCCAGAGTTCCATCTGTCAGATCAGCCCAGTTATTAGCAAGTACTGTTCCATCGACAAGCTTGTAGGGCACTGTGCCTTTTGAGAACCTTGTGTCAGGCGATGCCGTTCCGTCTGCCAACCATGCTTTGAACGTACCTGTCAATCCTGCGGCTGCTGCCTTGGATTGGCAAGTTGCATCTGCTCCAGATAATCCACCAAGATCTCCTGACGTATTAACATCCGTTACAAAAACTTTTAACTCGGTTTGAGGTGATCCACCACCGCCGGATGTAGCTGTTTTGCCTATCCACCTCCAGACCCCTTCAACAGCGTCATCTTTAGCCCCAAGCCAAGAATTTCCGGAACCAATCGACAAAATTAAACTGTTTTCCGCTGCTGTGGAAACTACTGCAAGATAATCCCCGTTTGCCTGACAGGCGGTCTGCGCATTAGCCCATGTTTGAGTAGAGGAAAGTCTATAATAACAATGCCCTGTATTAGGGTCGGTTACTCGCGTACTGCCAAGCCCCGCACAGCTCGCCGCCGTATAGGTGCCATTAAGAGCGAGAAGCGATTCACTGCCGATCGCCGTATTGAAATTGCCGACTGTATTGGCCTGCATGGCAACATAACCGATCGCCGTATTATAAAGCCCTTGGCTGTTGCCGAGCAGGGCCTGGAATCCGAGCGCGGTATTGGCGGGCGCAAGATTTTGAAGCAGGGCCTGATACCCGGCGGCAGTGACGAAATCTCCCGTTACGTTGAAATACCCGGCGCGGTATCCGGCCAGCGCGTTATGCGAAGCGGTCGTCATGTTCAGCCCGGCCTCATCCCCCAAGGCCGTATTGTTGATGCCTGTCGTCAGATTGGCCAGGGCCTGATACCCCATTCCAGTATTATTGATTCCTGATGCGATACGTAGAGTATTATACCCGACCGCTGTCAGGTTGTCGCCGGTAGCACTGTTAGCACTGTTCGACCCTATCGCTGTCATATTACTGGTGTTCTTGATACCGCCCCCTGCGCCCGCGTTATAACCAACCGCCGTATTGTTCGATCCGTTAGAAATTTGTAAAAGCGAATATGTTCCGACCGCCGTATTACCGCTGCCGATATTATTGTATAAGGCATAATGTCCGACCGCCGTCACCGGGCCGGACGGATTGCCGTTGCCCTGCGCCTGCGATCCGATAATCGTGTGGCCCGACGTCGTCGTTATATTTCTTCCCGCGTTATACCCGATGGCGGTATTGCCGCCGCTCGAAGTCAGGGACCGCAACGACTGGCTGCCAAACGCCGTATTATCCGAACTTCCGGTGAGCGATAATAAAGCCTCCGTCCCCACCGCCGTATTGTTACTGCCCGCTATATTGGCGGTCAGTGCCTGATACCCTGCCGCTGTATTATAAGACCCTGTCGAATTCAGCAGAAGCGCCTGATAGCCAAGCGCCGTATTATCGACACCCGTCGTATTGGCGCCGAGCGCGCCATAGCCGACCCCGGTATTATTGATTCCGGTTGACGCATTGTTGACGCCTTTGAGCGCGCCGGCACCGATGGCTGTATTGTCGTCGCTGAGCTGATAGCGCGAGGCTTCGGCACCGATGGCAACGGCGCGAAGCCCGTTTACATTCGTGGCCATCGAGCGCTGCCCGGCGGCTGTATTCTCCGACGTCCGGTTCAGCCTTAAAGACTGGTAACCGATGGCAACGTTATTGCTGCCTGATGTGTTGGAGCGGAAAGCTTCGGAGCCCGCTACGGTATTGTTTGATCCTGTATCGTTGATAAGTCCGGCCTGATAGCCCAGCACCACGTTCTGGTTCCCGGTATTGACGTCCAGCGCGCTGGAGCCGAAACCGATATTGTCGGTGCCTGCCTTGCCTGCGCTTGCCCCGACATAGACATTATTTATCCCGCCAGATCCTTTCAGGACGTTATATCCGATACCTGTATTGTAATAATCATTCGCGCCCATACCGGACCCTGCCAGCGCGCCCATCACCGTGTTTTCGCCGCCAGTCGTCGTGTTGACAAGCGCCCGATAGCCGAGCGCGTTATTGCCGCCGGTATTCAGGACCTGGCCGGCCTGTGCGCCGAGAGCTACCGATTCATATGCCGAAGACGAGTTGGTAAAATTCTGGTAACCCCATGAAACTTTGGAACTGTTGCCCGTGCCGCCCGATCCCGGCCCGCCATAGAAAAGGTCGTTCGCATAATCGGTCACCGCATCGGACAGCGAATCGAATGTCCCCGCCGTTGACCCCCCGGATGTATACGTCGCCGCTTCGGTTTGCTGGAAGCAGTAGAGTCTTTTCGCATTGGGACATGTATCGTTACCGTTATTGGTCCAGCTGCTTGTGATTAGGTTTGAAGTTCCTTGACGGCTATTTGCGGCGGCTGTGGGTTCGGTCCACATACTGCAAGAATTAGCCCCCTGAACCGTTCCGTTTGAAGCGACATTAGTCCAGACACCACCTCCTGCAACCGTTGCCCCTGTCTCGTTTTTGCTGATGCTTGATGAAATACCACCGTCAACTAAATCGGCCCAGTTATTGGCAATTGTCGTCGTACCATCAACTAGCCTGTAAGGAACGGTTGATTGATAGAAACGCGTGGAAGGTGAACCTGAAGAATCTGCCACCCAAGCCATATATTTACCCGGCAGAGCCGCTGCATTGGCGTGTTTCTGGCAGATCTCATCTGCGCCACTTAATCCGCCTAAATTCCCTGTATACGTAGCGGAGGTTACAAAGACGATATTTTGCGTCTGCGGCGGCACATCCTGGCCGATAGCATTACCGCCTGTCCCGCCGAAACTGACGCTCGCCACCCATGCTGTGCCGTTGCAAACCTCGATCGCATTGCTCGACTGGTTGCGGCGCAGCGCATTGGTATTCGCAGCGTCGCAGGTCGAAACGACGCTCGGGCTGCCGAGGCGAAGGCCCGACACGACGTCGAGGAAATCGCCCGTTGCCGCCGCCAGCTTGGCGAATAACCCCGCGCCGCTAAATTTCGCTTCCTGCGCCTCGACGTTTTTGGAAATTGTTGCCGTGCCCGGCGCGCCGGATTTCAAGCTCCATAAACCGCCAGTGGCGTTTCGCGCCTGTTCATAAGTATAGGTGAAGATAATATCGTCATCGTTTGAGGCCGCTTTGCCAACGAGGGCCAGATCGTCGCTATCGGTCAAAACGCCGTTGGAGTTGGCATCGGCAGTCGCAAAGCTCCGGCATGTCGTCGTGAATTTCCGGTCGGGTCCGGCGGAGATGATCGCCACCACCGGCGTATCGCGATTGGTTGCATGTCCGGCGAGGCGTAAATTGGTGCCCGGCGTTTCCTGCTGGCAGGACGCATTCAAAGTCGTCGAGCCATAATCCCATGTGCAATAGCCGTATTCTGTGCCCCACGGATCTTTCTTGTTGATGCCGATTTTCGCAGGCAGCAATCCGCCACCAGTCGGGGCGGGCGTTGCCCCCGGAGCGCGCCATTCCAGTGGTTCGATGACTCCGTCGCCATCGCAATCGCCGTTGGCTGCAGCGGTCGTGGAAATATCCTGCTGGAAGCAATAGAGGCGACCATAAGCAAGACAGTCATTCGATCCGGCATTTGACCAAGCCGAACTCCCCGCAGTATTATTTCCCCAACGAAATGAATAACCCGATGTCTGGTCAGTTAAATTATTACATGTCGAAGCTGCCGTTGTGCTATAAATTGTTCCATCGGCATTTGTATTTGTCATGGGTTTTCGGTTGACTGATTCAACAACACCAAATTCTGTAATATTTATAGGTGCTGTCAAGTTACCGTCTATCAAGTCAGCCCAGTTATTTGCAATGACTGTTCCGTTTATCAGTCTATATGGAACTGTTAGCTGATTAAATCTGCTGGCTGCAGATGTGGTTATATCAGAAAGCCAAGCTTTATAGGTTCCAGATAATCCCGCCGCAGACGATCGAGACTGGCAAACGGCATCCCCGCCGCTTAGACTTCCCAAAGCACCAGCTCTATGCTGAGTGGACGTTAAAAATACTTTTGCATGCTCTGTAGACAAAACACCCGTCGACGATGCCATCACCGCCGCCTGTCCGGCGATTTGCATCTGTGATTTCGCCATATTGGTGCGGGTTTGTTTGACCGCCGACGTCAACGGCCCGCGAACGAATGTATTGACGCTCGCGCCGAGAAGCCCGACCAGCGCGACAGCACCGAACACGGCAAAAAGCGCGTTACCGGATGAAACGGTTTCTGGGCGGCGTGTATCGGTCAAAATATTATCCAAATAGAGATTTATTCAGAATAGCGCGAATCGCATTGAGGGCGGGTAAAGTTTAGCTAAAATTTGATGCAGTTGGAAGCCAAAAGCCTTTTCAGGCGAAGACCCGAAGAACCGAAGATTTTATTATATTTACCGTCATCGCCTGAATTGCTCTTTTAGCAATTCTAAGGCGATCCATGGTGACGCGTCTGGATTCCCCTAGAATTCTTACGAATTCGGGGAATGACGAAATATTCAAATTCGGAGCTTTGGGTCTTCGCGATTATATAACCTACAAATACTCGATATAAATCAAACTCAACCCCTGCGGCGGTGCGGTAATTCCGGCAGCGGCCCTTTCTTTCGCTTCCAAAGCCGCTTTTACATCTTC
>QFOT01000207.1 GCA_003241285.1 Micavibrio aeruginosavorus | reverse complement strand
GCGCGCCACTGGCGACCGGATATACCCAACCCCTGCGCAAGCTGCGAACAGGCTGGGCCTGACGACGCAGGTGCCTGCCGGCACTGCATACATAACAACCGGAAAGCCCAGAACCGTCCATGCAGGCAATCTGAAAATTGATCTTCAAAAAACATCTTTGCCGAAAACGCTGACACATTACATGGCGTTCATGGCCCTGCAGGCGCTCGACAATATGGGTTCGAGCAACGTAGACCAGAAAATGATAGACAAGGTTGCAAAAAAACTGACTCCGGCCGATAAAAAGGACATACACGCGAATTTACGCTATATCCGGAACCCGAAACTGGCGGACATTGCCAGACAGTTAACAGCATAGAAAATCAACCATGAAAACTCTTGATACGAGCGAATTGTCCTTTCACATTGAGAAGATGCTCCAAAAGTCCGGCATAAAGTTGAACTACGATATTCTTGAAAAAGACTACTGGGTGGTCTGGCTCCTCGAACTTCTGTTTTCAGGGCCATATACTGATCTCCTGACCTTCAAGGGCGGCACATCGCTTTCCAAAGCCTACAAGGTGATCGACCGGTTTTCGGAAGATGTAGATTTAACCATTGATCGGTCGGCCATCGCTTTAGATCCGGCGAAATCCTTACATGAGCCGGATATAGGCCGCGCACAGCGTACCAAAAGAAACAAAGCTTTTGATAACAGCGTGGCCGATTTTATTACACAGGAATTTGCGCCATGGCTTGATGCCGAGATCAAGAAACATCTGGCGGGAAGGGCAGGAGATACGGCACCAACATTGCGCTTTGATGAAGATGACCCGCTGAATCTGTTTTTCGATTACCCGCGCAAGCCCAACGCAACTGAAGATGTATATATAAAGCCCTTTGTCCGGCTTGAACTCGGCGCACGCGGTGATCGCTCGCCCCAGGCGCCGCACATGATCATATCCTATATCGAAGAAGAACTTCCGGATGCTTTTACAAATAAACAATCCATTCCTGTGAATGTGCTGGCGCTCGAGCGCACCTTTTGGGAAAAAATCACGATTCTGCATTCCGTCTGCTGCCGACCGGATGACAAACCGCCCCGAAACCGATTCTCCAGGCATTACTATGACGTTCATCATCTGGCCCAAGACGAGAAACTGATTAGACGGGCGATAGAAGATACGGAATTGCTGGAAGCGATCGTTGAAAACAAGCGGATTTATTTCTTTGAAAGCTGGGATTGGTATCCGACGGCCAAGCGCGGTACATTCAGACTTGTTCCGTCCGCAACAACGCAAAAGGATCTGGCAGCAGATTATCAAGATATGCAGAGGATGATTTTCGGCGATAAGCCAGAATTCTCAGAAATTATAGCAGTTCTGAAACAGCTAGAAGACAGGATCAATCAGCATGGCAAATGAGAATATTTTTGCATTTGATAGTATACGACAACTTGAAAAACTTAAGGATCTATTGGGCGGTCTAGATGAATGTAAACAGCTGGGTTTTATTCATGTTGATGAACAGGGAATACAAAGTCTTTCGACAGCCGGGCTGGGATTCCTGCTTTGTGTCGTCGCTAAGGATGTGCTTTTCTCCAGTCTTTTGGCTGCTGAAAGTCACCGGCGCATATTCCCTTTTTCTGAGCGCGCGCGCCTTTTTCCTCATTGGCATAGACCCCGTCGCTGAAATATGGGTAATCAAGAGCCCAGCCTGCTTGGACCATTTTCCGGCCTAAGTCTTCGCTGTCAACTTTGCATAGCCACAATGCG
>QFOT01000038.1 GCA_003241285.1 Micavibrio aeruginosavorus | reverse complement strand
CCGATATTCACATTGGCAATTCCGCAATCGCTGCCCGTCGCTGACAGGAATAATTCAGCCTCTCTTACATCAAGCGTAAAGATGGAAGACGATAATCCTTGAGGCACATCGTTCTGGAGAGCGATAGCGTCATCCAGTTTATCGTATGTCATCACATATAAAATCGGCGCAAAGGTTTCGGCTCTCACAACTTCACTTTGCGTTTTTACGCGCACGATAGCAGGGCGGACGTAATAACCGCCGCTCTCACTTAAAACCTGCCCGCCGCCTGTAAGAATTTCGCCGCCCTGCTCCTTTGCCTGATGAAGGGCAAACTGCATGGCATTGAAAGCGGCTTTATCGATCAATGGCCCGACAAGCGTTTCCGCCTCCAGCGGACTGCCGACAGGCAAACTTTCATAGGCTTTAATCAAAGAAGAGATGAGCTTCTTCGCCACGCTCTCATGCACGATCAAACGGCGCAGCGTTGTGCAGCGTTGCCCTGCCGTTCCAACAGCGCCGAATAATATCGCACGCACGGCCATGTCTAAATCAGCCGATGGCGCAACGATCATCGCGTTGTTACCGCCAAGTTCAAGTAAGGATTTACCAAGACGCTTGCCGACAGTTTCGCCAACCGCCTTCCCCATCCGCGTACTGCCCGTAGCGCTGACCAGAGGAATGGCGTGATGTGCCGCCAGTGCTTCACCGATATCACGCTCGCCAATCAAAACCTGACTTAAACTTTCAGGGGTTTTGTTGCCGCGGGAGCGGAATATTTGCTGCGCCCTGATAAATAAAGCCTGACAAGCCAGCGCCGTAAGCGGTGTTTTTTCCGACGGCTTCCAGATCACGCTATCGCCGCAGATAAAGGCCAGTGCGCTGTTCCAGCACCAAACCGCGACCGGAAAATTAAAAGCAGAGATGACGGCGACGGGACCGAGCGGATGCCACATCTCGCGCATATGATGCCCCGGACGCTCCGAGGCAATTGTCAAACCGTAAAGCTGGCGCGAAAGACCTACGGCGAAATCACAGATATCGATCATCTCCTGCACTTCACCTAGACCTTCAGAAAGGATCTTCCCGGCTTCGATGGATACGAGTTTACCCAGATCGGCCTTAACTTTGCGAAGCTCCTCGCCATAAAGACGCACGAGTTCGCCGCGCACCGGCGCGGGCACCTGACGCCACTCTTCGAAAGCGGCAACCGATTTCCGGACAGCCGTGTCGGTTTCTTCAAGCGTATCGGGAGTCAAGGCGCCGATCTCCGAGCCATCGATCGGCGAGCGCACGATCAGGCTGCCGCCGCTTACACGGTATAATTCAACACCCAGTTTATGGAGAAGATCATGAGCTTGTTTTTGCATCCGTAATACCCTCTGTGGTTGCCGGAGATAACCTTGGCTTTAATTCTCCAGCTTCTTCTAAGATAGGGTAAGCGATAGCCGCCATCAAGGAGTTGATACGGCGAAGGTCGCGGATAATATCCATGTGAAGATCGGATGTCGCCAGCGTTTCGGGTATTCCCTGCTGCATCCTTCCCATGTGATTGATAGACGCCTGCATTTCAGCCTGCTTGATCAAAGCCTTGTCTTCGACCAGTTGCCGCGCGAGTTTTGCATCGCCCGATATAAAGACGGTTTGCGCAAGACGCATGCTTTCCAGTACGAGGCGGAATAGATTATTGAGCTCGATCAAACCTTGCGAAGAAAAATTCTTGCCGTCTTTGGCTTTTTTATCCGCCATTGCCAGCATGCTTTTATCAAGGATATCGCCGACATGCTCCAGATTTGTGGCAAAAGTCAAAATCTGGAAATGGCGTTTGGCTTCGACCGTATTCATCGCTTCGGAACTCAGGCGCACCAGATAATTCTTAATCGCTTTGTATAGCGTATCGATGGCGATATCAGTTGCCCGCGCCCGCTCGATCAGGCCGACATCTTTTTTCTGAAACGCGTTCCATGTCTGATTGAACATCTGGTCCAGCAGATCTGCCATGCGCAGGGATTCCCGCGCCGCGTTGGTCAGCGCCACCATAGGCGTTTCAATGACTTTTTCATCCAGATATTGAGGCGTCGAAAGATTGTCGCGCACTTCCTTTTTCGGAATGGCAATCGTCACCAGTTTTGCGATGATGTCGAGTAGCGGCAGGAAGATGATCGCCAGCGCGATATTGAACGCCATATGGAAGTTCACCACCGTGCGGGCATCGGTTAATTTATACTTATCCAGAAGATCGGGTATATAGCTGACGAAGCAAAGACTGACCAGAACGGCGATAAGCCGCATGATCAGGTTACCGCAGGGAATCCGCGCCGCCTCAGGCGGATCTTTCAGCGCCGACATCAAGGGCGCGATTGTGTTACCTATATTGGCGCCGAGCACCATGATGATCGCCAGCTCGACCGAGATCAGGTCCGTATGCACCATCGACATCAAAAGAAGCACGATCGCCAGCGACGAATGAAACAACCATGTCAAAAGCGCGCCGACGATAACCGCGAGAAGCGGATCGCTTGATAAAGGCTTAAGGATAAGCGGCAATGTTTCGGATGTTTTAAGAGGAGCTGCCGCACCTTTGATAAGAGCCAGCGCCAGCATCATAAGCCCGAGGCCGACAAGGATACGTCCGACCTGACGCATAGGCCCCGACTGGTTTTTCCCGGTATAAAAGAAATAGCCGACGATCAGCATGGCAGATGACAGCCATGACAGATCGAAGGTCAACACCTGCGCGACAATCGTCGTTCCGACATCCGCGCCCAGAACAACGGCCAGTCCGGCAGTCGCGCCGATCAGCCCCTGCCCGGCAAAGCTTGCGATAATCATCGTCGTCGCCGTCGAGCTTTGCAAAAGCGTGGTGACGCCGATACCGGCAAAAAAGGCCGATACACGGTTTTTGGTACTGATGGAAATCGCCCGGCGCAGCTCCACCCCGAAGGCGCGCGTCACGCCGTTCCGGACCAGACGAAGACCGAAAAGCAAAAGGCAGACACCGCCGATAATATGAAGGAGAGTAACGCTGGCCATGAATTGATTGTAGTTTCGAGGAAGGTAATAACGAGAATCGTAACGTTAAAGGCAACTGATTGCAATTACTTTACAAGATTATTGCTATTCTAGAACCCTGATCCATCTTTAGAAAGATATTCTTTCTCAGCTTCAGTACTCTCCCGCCCAAGTGCCGCATTGCGGTGCGGAAAGCGTCCGAATTCCTCGATGACTTTCATATGACGAAGCGCGTAATCATAGCCGAGCGGATCGTCTTCCTGCATTGTGGCGAATAATTCGACGCTGCGTTTCTGGTCTTCCAGATTTTCGCTATGCTCGAATGGTAAATATAGAAAACGTCTTTTATGGGCGACCAGCACCTGATCCAGCCCGAGGGAAATGGCCTTCTTTGAAACCGTCAGCGCCTTGGCGTCAGATTCAAACGCACGCGGCGAATTCCTGAACATATTGCGGGGGAATTGATCGAGGGTAAGGCAGAGCGCCAGATGCCCGTCCGCATCCTGCATCCAGCTATTGTAAAAACCGTCCTTGGCCATTTCATAAATTGCCCCGAAGCGCTCGCGAATAGCGCTATCGAACTCGTCGCTTTTTTGAAACCATTGCGCAGGAACGCTTTCCACAAACCAGAAATCGAGGATCTCGGTCTTGGAATCCTTCATCAGGCTTATTTGCCTTGGGTCAGCTTGTTATATTTTTTCTCGTTCCGGTCGGCCATGATCGACAAAACCGCCGCCGGCAGGAAAGGAATAATAAACATGCCGATTGTGAACGGGTTTTTCAGCGCCTCCATAAGACGCCCCTCTACATTGGCAACATAAAGGATCATGAACACGACAAGCCCGAGAACGACGAAGACGAGAGATACGGCCTTATAGAATTTCGATTTGATCAGAAATTCTTTCGGATTGGTTGGACCTGTTGATTTCGCCATTTGAGCCTCAGTGCTGGTTTTGCCAGATTTTGCGTTTCACCGCATACATTATAGCAGCAAAGAAGGCCAAAAAGACAATAACCTTAACGCCCATGCGTTTTCTCTGCTCCATTTCAGGCTCGGCGGCCCAGGTCAGGAAATGCGCAACGTCTTTTGCGTATTGATCGACCGTTTGAGGGGTAGCGGCATCTTCATAAGGGACCTGGCCATCTGATACCAGCGGCGGCGCCATCGCGATGATGTGACCGTCTTTTACCTTGTTGTAGTGCTGCCCTGCCATCAAGGTTACGCCTTCCGGCGGCTCCTCATAGCCTGTCAGGATACCGTAGACATAATCCGCGCCGCCGTGACGGGCTTTGGTGATAAGGGAAAGATCCGGTGGCAGCGCGCCGTTATTGGCAAACATCGCGGCCTTGTCGTTCGCAAACGGTTTTTTGAATCTGTCTGACGGGCGTCCCGGGCGATCGAACATATCCCCCTCATCATTCGGGCCGTCCGTTACGGTTACTTCCGCGGCGATCGTCTTGATCTGGGCATCGGAATATCCGAGCGCGCCCAGATGGCGGTAATACATTTTATCAAGCCCATGGCAGGCTGCGCAAACTTGCTTATAGACGAGGAAACCGCGTTGCAGAGCCGCCTTGTCATACGTGCCGAACGGCCCGCTGAATGACCAGTCAAGCTCGGGCAAATGCGCTTTGGCTCCCTCGGCTGCCAGCGCAGGTGATGTCAGCGCAGCCAGAACGGATAAAGTAAGGAAAGATTTTCTAATCATTTTATTTCTCATTTTTTCTGCAGGACAGCTTCATGGATACTGGCTGGCATAGGTTTGGCAACTTCATGCTTGTTCAGCCATGGAATAACGACAAGGAAGAAGGCGAAGTAATACAGGGTCAACAGTTGCGACAGATGCGTCGTCGTGATCGGGCCGGCGACAGGAACGTCCGGCATCATACCGCCGAGCTTGCCAAGGCCGAATACGGCAACGACCAGCGCAATCAACGTAACGCGGAAGATCGGACGGTAAACCGAGCTGCGGACCGGGTGGGAATCCAGGAACGGCAGGACGAACAGGATCGCGATAGAGCCGAACATGGCCAGAACGCCGCCGAGTTTCGCTTCAATGATTTTGATGTCTGTCAGCGGAATATGCAGTTCAGGATAGAACGCCCCGACAAGACCGACCAAAGCCAGCAATCCGCCAACGCCCAGCGCAGCAAGATTTGATGTTTTGAAGTAATCGGACTTTTTGAAGAATACTTCAAAACCATAATACGCAACACCTGCCAGACCGGCGATCATGATCGGGTTGATATCGAAGTTGATCGCGCGCAGCATTGCGTAGAACGGCAGGAAGTACCATTCAGGCACGATATGCGCCGGCGTCACCAGCGGGTTAGCCGGAATGTAGTTATCCGTATGGCCAAGGAAGTTCGGGAAGAAGAACGTCGCCGCCACGAATAGGATAAGGAAGATCAGGATGCCGAAACTATCCTTGACCGTATAGTAAGGATGGAACGGAACCGTATCCTGATTGCTCTTCACATCGATACCCGTCGGGTTATTCGATCCGGTCACATGGAGCGCCCAGACGTGCAGGCCGACAACTGCGCAGATGACGAATGGCAGGAGGAAGTGCAACGAGAAGAAACGGTTCAGGGTTGGGTTATCGACGGAGAAGCCGCCCCACATCCATTCAACGATCCCAGGCCCGACCAGCGGAATGGCCGAGAACAAATTCGTGATAACGGTCGCGCCCCAGAAGCTCATCTGGCCCCATGGCAGAACATAGCCCATAAACGCGGTCGCCATCATCAGAAGGAAAATCAGGACGCCGAGCATCCAGAGAAGCTCGCGTGGACGTTTATACGAGCCGTAATACATGCCGCGGAAAATATGGATATAAACGGCGATAAAGAAGAACGATGCGCCGTTCATATGGATATAGCGGATCAGCCAGCCGTAATTGACGTCGCGCATGATGCGTTCGACGGAGTCAAAAGCAAGATGGGAATTGGCGACATAGTGCATCGACAGCGTAATGCCGGTGATGATCATCGTGACCAGCATCACCATGGCGATCGCGCCGAAATTCCAGAAATAATTGAAATTCTTCGGTGTCGGGAATACGCCATATTCCTTGGTCAGCATCGAGAAAATCGGCAGGCGCTGGTCGACCCATTCAATAACTGGGTTTTGGAAAGCGATGCGGGGTTCGTTAGAGCTCATCTTATTTATATCCTAAATTCTTAGCCGACGCGGATCAGCGTATCGCTGACAAATGAATAGTTTGGCACTTCCAGATTCTTTGGTGCCGGACCTTTACGGATACGGCCTGACGTATCATAGGCAGAACCGTGGCACGGGCAGAACCAGCCATTATAATCGCCTTTGACTTCGCCTGTTTTCTGACCGAGCGGCACGCAGCCAAGGTGGGTACAGATGCCGATCATGACCAGCCATTCAGGCTTTTTGACACGGTCTTTATCGTCTTGCTTGTCACGCAGCGTCGTAACATCGACTTCTTGAGCCGTTTTAATCTCTTCCGGTGTGCGGTGGCGGATAAAGACCGGCTTGCCGCGCCACATAACGGTGACCGCCTGCCCCGGCTGAATAGATTTCAGGTCAACCTCGACGGTGGAAAGGGCCAGCGTATCCTGAGCTGGGTTCCATTGGTCTATAAAGGGCCAGGCCACAGAGCCCGCACCTACAGCGGCCATGGCTCCCGCGGTCATAAATAAGAAGTCACGGCGGGTTCCGCCATCTTCGGGATTATCGGAGTGATCAGTCATTTGGATGCTTCACGAATGGTGTATTAGAGGTTCATAAACGGTATACTTCAAAACATAGGCCGTGACAATCCGCCGCAGCCCCATATTCCCCGCCCTTTTGGCCTTGAAATACTGTGATGTCAAGGGATTACGGGAATTTTATTGACATAAGACATGCGCTTGTCTAGAACCTGCCCTATGTCCATCTATGAGCAGCGCAAAAACCAGCATGAAGGTCTTTCGGCACGTATGAAGCATGCCGAACACGCGGTGCGTACCGCACCCAATAGTAAGAACATTAGTGAAATGGACAAGCTAAGATATGAACTCTTTGCAGCCTTGATCAGACGGCTTGTCGCAGGCTTCGAAGAAGGACGGGATATCTCCTATGAATGCCAGCAATTGCGCGACAGCATTCGCAATTACCCTGAATTTACCGAAAGACTTCAGACGCAATCGATCAACTTTCACAAAAAGGCCTTTGCCGCCCTCTCTGTCCCGATGCAACGGCAATTATTCGCCGCGCTATACCAGACGGGCCATCTGCCATTCATAATAGAAAGCTCGATTTCCGGTGATGCCCTGCTGCATTCCTCTATTTATAAATCCATGCAGAAATTCATGGAAGACCGGGTAAAAAAAACTGCCGCGTTTTTTAAATCCTCCGATCAGGATATTCAGCAGATAAGGCTGGAACTGGCCGCTCTGGAGCGCGATACCGACCGGCGAACAGCTTATGTAAGAGAAAAAGAAACCGCTTCGGGCAAAAATGACTTGCCTGCCAATGACGCACGATTATTCCAATATCATCTCGGCATGATCGGCCGTAATACCCTTAACAGCCTTGCCTGCGCGATTAAAATCGTCCTGCTCGGCAAAGAACAAGATATTGACGTGCATACGGAAGAAAAAATCGTCGTGCAACTGACAAAAGTATCGCCGGATCAGGCTGGGTATAAGATATATAAACAGCAAGCCGCCGAAATATTTGCGGGCCTTTCGGAAACACAATTATCGACACTTTTACTTGCCTTGCGCACCTATAGATTACTGATCCCTTTCCTGACCAACGGGCAGTTACATCTCAATCAAAACGGTGAAGGCACCGATTTTATTCCAGTCGATTTCAAGACTCGGATTTACGACACAAGCCACGCCATTAAAATTTCAGGTGATACAACGTTCGAAACACTGGTTCGGGATTTTAAAAATGACTTCCTGCCGGACAATGTCTGGAAAGCTTTCTATAAAATGATGCCGGATTCCAGAAATGATTCCCCGCAGGAACGGCCCGCTGAAGATGAAATTTCCGCCATAGCGGAGGAGTTTGTCTTTCTGGCTGGCACTGAATTATACCGGAAAGGATACGAGCCGGAAGACTTCCAAATAGGCAGCGATAACGGAACTGAATTTATTCTTCAAGGCAAGGATTCTACGCCCTATCTCCATCCTGTCACCGGAAACCCTATACCGGTAGCTTTTGATGAAAGTGAAAAAAGCATAGAGCCGATCGAGATTCCCGATAGAAGAGGCTCTTTCATATATCGCCTACCGCCACCATGGCCGGAACTGGATATCGGCACTATTACGCCTGATTATTTCCGTGAAGACCCGGCGCCGGATGGGAACGGACTTAAGGCAACATTTGGCCTGAGCAGCGAGATTATCCTGAACCTGAAAAGCGACAATCTTCTCGAAGAAATAAATATCATTCACGTTGAAAATCTCTTGCCCGAAGGCGATGGCTCAGCCCACGGCATTAAATCAAAACGGGAGCGCGACTATTTCGAAGACGGACAGGCAATCCCCCAGCCTCGCCTGCTCTGGATGCTGCAGGCCCTCTCCGAAGACGGCTTTACTGGGCAGGATATCAATGTCTATCATAATAAATCGCTTGGCGCGGGGATGAAGGATCATACCTATGTCGTCGTACAGGCGAAGAACGAGCAGCACTCTTTTCAGATTGCCGTCTGCCTCAAATTGACTCCTGATTTCCAAGACTTTTTAGAAAAGCGCCACTGGGAAAAGCTGATATCGGAAGCTGGCCACAATACCTATATCATTCGCGATTCAATCGACTGGGAAGTAGATAAGCTGGAAATCGCTGATTTGAAAAATCGCGACGATGTATGGACCGCCATCTGCAATAATCAGCAGCAATATATCGCCCGTATCCGCCGCTGCGCCTACACGCCGCTTACCGGCGAAGGCAGGCTGCTTCCGCAGCTAAAAACCACGATGTTCTGGGGCGGCCCCGATATCGCGGCGGATGTTTTACAAACCTTACGCATACATCATGAAATGACAGGTCTGAAATATACAACAAATGATGAAGCCGTGATCGAGCACGGCCCGCTGGCAGAAATGACCACGCCTGCCAGATTGTTCGATGCGTTGAACAAAGGTTCTATCCAGGGACTTGAGAAGATCAGGACGAAATCCGCTCTATACGGCGAAGCCCTCAATGACTCTAATATTCCTGCTTTGCAGGTTGTGGATTTGCAGGCGGCTTTCCGGCAGGCGGTGCTTTCTATGCTTGAATCGGAAACCAATGAGCTGCCGTCTGACCCGGCTTTGACCCGGGCCTTGGCCAATAATACGGTAACGGGTCGCGAAGAGTTAGGCATTGCCGCCAATGTTAAGCTCGACAAGGATTTTTATGTCGCCTGCGGTCTCGGTACCAAAATTAGCAACGATAATTATGAGGCCGCACCCAAAGCCGTTATTCGCCAGTTTGCAAGGCTACTTGGTTAAGATACCATAGCAAACATGATTCTCGCCGCCTACCAGCCGGATATACCCCAGAATGTCGGAGCGCTTATGCGCCTTGCCGCAGGCTTCGATGTATTGCTCGACCTGATCGAGCCGTTCGGCTTTCCTTGGGATGAACGCAAGATCAAGCAATCGGCCATCGATTATTACGACGCTGTCAAAATGCGGCGTTACAAAAGCTGGAATAATTACACGGAGTCCAACCCATCCAGCCGGGTCGTCTTAATGACGACAAAAGGCGCTATGCCCTACACCGATTTCAAATTTCAGCAGAACGATATTCTGCTTTTGGGCAGGGAGAGCTCCGGCGTGCCGGAAGAAGTTCACACCTATGCGCATGAGCGGATTTATATTCCCATGAGCCCTAAAATCCGCTCATATAATGTCGCCATGTCCGGCGGGATTGCTCTCGCCGAAGCTATGCGCCAAATACGCTTGATCCAGCCCTATTAGTTTATTTCCAAAATTTGCAAATGACGAAACTTTACATTACAAGCTTATGTAATCAATGGAGCTTGACATGGAAAACACCCACGATCCTATCATCGGCAAAGATAAAAGACCGCATGTCCCGATCGAAAGCCTGACGATAGGACAAGTATTTAGACTGATCGAAAATGGCGAGGCCATTAACAAACCCGATGCGGATTATGAAAGCCTGCAAAAATCGTTGAAACGCAGATCTCGAAAAAACAAAGCGCCGGATAACCACCCCGCGCCTTAAGTTATATTTGCGCCCTTTCCTGCCATTTTGTATAAACGCTCAAAAGTTGAACAAAAAGGGAAATCAACAATGCGTACTAAACCTGAAATACAAAAGCACTTTACGGCCAGCTCTCCAGACGATTATTGCATGGACAGATCGGCAGAACTTTTAGAAGCGGCGAAAGCGCACAGCGCCGAGCCAAAAACAAAACCGGTAAATGCGCCGGAAGCTAACGGCCCGAAATAAACTAGACTTTAAAATCTTTCCTGATCCAGGAGCGTTCGAATTTTTCGAGCGCTTTTTTTATGGCGGGGCCAGGTTTCATACCCTGGTCGATCAAATCCTGCCCGCGCAGCGGCATGACCGGACGCTCCATCCCGCGCAAAACAGAAATCCATTTACGCCCCGCCGCAACACTTGCACCGTCGAGCAGCAAACGGGATATTAAAACCAGCTCGGCGATCTCATGGCCGGCGCGGTAAAGTAAAACCTTAAGTCCGTGTCCGGAAATTCCCCTGAATTCTTTTAGATAAAAAATAGACTCATTAACTGACCTTATCTGCTTGTTTGATAAACGTAATTGTTTTTCGATACGCCTCGATCCTGATTTCGAGAAACCTGATAAAATCAAAATACCGATAGTCGCACTTATTCCATCTTCATTACTTACTTTGCGGACGAGAGAAAAATAATCGGCGTTAAATTTTTTATCAAACAACTGTAACAAGATTTTGTTTTCAAACATTAAATTAAAGATTTCAGGCCTTGGACTTAATAAAATTTTTAAAATTTCCTGAGTAACCCTTTCTTTTGAAAGCGTTTTCAAATTCCGCGCAGCATTGGCACAAGCTGCCAGGGCTTTATCATCAGGCCTGCTCTTGCCATACCATGCATGGAAACGGAAGAAGCGCAGGATACGCAGATAGTCTTCCTCAATCCGGGTTACGGGGTCGCCTACGAAAATGACTTTGCGTTTTTCAAGATCGGCCAGCCCTCTGACAAGCGGGTCGAAAATATTACCCCTATTATCGGCCAGCAGCGTATTCATCGTGAAATCCCGCCGCTTGGCATCTTCCAGCCAGTCATCCGTATAAGACACTTTTGCATGACGGCCATCGGTATCGATATCGCGCCGGAGAGTTGTTATCTGGATAGGTAGACCATCCACGACAGCCGTCACCGTCCCGTGATCGATACCGGTCGGTACGACCTTGACGCCCGCCGCCTTTAACTTCCCGCTAACCTGCTGCGGCGTCCAGATTGTCGCCAGATCGATATCCGATACTGGCTCTTTCAAAAGCGCATTACGGACGCAGCCGCCGACGAACAGGGTTTGCGGCAGCTTTTTATCTTCCTGAAGAATATCGAAAATGCGTCGCACCGCTTTCGATGCCATCAAACCGCTGAGCTCTATTTTTGCAACAGGCTTCATGAAGCCTGTCCAATTTCATGAAATGTCTCGCCGAGCATAATTCCGAGCTTCCCGTCCCGCTCGACCGACTTTTCAGCGAGCTGGTAAAAAACGTTACGCCCGATCCTCGCCATCAATCCGTCCCTGACCTCGATATAAGGAACGCCGTCTTTCAAAATAAAACTTTTCCGGTCATCAAGAATGACCTCTTCGCCAAAATTTGTTTTCAAAACCAGATCTTCATCTTGCAACTCGTAGCTTGTCACGACGAAAGGCACGTCCTCGACATCTATTCCGTAAACATCCGCTGGCGGTGCCTTGAGCCAATAGCGTCCGTTTTCATCCCGGGAAAGACCTTTTCCGGCAAATTTCCCGCTGCCGGCCCCGGCAAAAAGCTTGGATATCCGCTCGTTCTTGATAGGGCCGACACCCATAGCCGGATCGTGGCAATACCAATGCCCATCGCGGTCAATTGTAAAATGGAAGCCGTTTTCCATTTTCACGTCGTGGTTATAGTTTTTGAACGGGATATCTTCTTTCTGCATGCCCGCCAGTCTAGCAAATATGCTAGAAATACGAAATCAACAAAAAGGACCGATAATGACCGCATCCAATACCGCCATTGCCGAAAAACTCCTAAGCGACGCCAGCGAAGATTTCACCCTGATCCGCAAAGAGATCGCCAAGGTTATTTTCGGTCAGGACGATGTGATTGAAAAAACGCTAATCACCGTTCTGGCGGGCGGGCATGTTCTTTTGATCGGCGCACCCGGTCTGGCAAAGACATTGCTAGTCGACACAATCGGCAAGGTATTAGGACTTTCAACCAGCCGCATTCAATGCACACCGGATTTGATGCCCTCCGATATCCTGGGCACTGAAGTACTTGAACAATCCGATAACGGCAAACGCGATTTCCGTTTCGTCGAAGGCCCCGTCTTTACCCAGCTCTTGATGGCGGATGAAATCAACCGCGCCTCCCCGCGCACCCAATCGGCCCTATTGCAGGCCATGCAGGAAAAACATGTCACGATAAACGGTCACGCCCATACCCTGCCTTCGCCGTTTCATGTACTTGCCACTCAAAACCCTATCGAACAGGAAGGCACTTATCCGATGCCGGAAGCGCAGCTTGACCGTTTCTTGATGCAGGTCGATGTTTCCTATCCGTCACTGGAGGCCGAGCGCAAAATGCTTGTTGTGACGACATCGACCAAAACCGAAACGGTTGAAAAAGTCATCGATGCCGACCGCCTTGCCGATTTGCAAAAACTGGTGCGCGACATTCCGGTTGGGGAACAGGTTGTCGCAGCGATTTTGAAACTGATCCGCAGCCTTCGCCCCGACGATGAAAACGCCTCTGCCGATATCAAAAAATATGTCGACTGGGCACCGGGCCCGCGCGCGGCGCAATCCCTGATGCTGGCTGTTAAGGCACGCGCTTTGTTTCAGGGCAGAGGCACGCCATCCATTGATGATATCGTCGATCTCGCGCATCCGATATTAAAACACCGCATGGCGCTCAATTATCACGCCCGCTCTGACGGTATCACCTTGGGCAGTCTCATCGACACCCTGTCCCGCGACCTGTAAAGCAAGACGATGGAATTTCCTTTCTTCCAGCATAAGCGGGAAACACCTGCTTCGCTGCGGCAAAAAGCGGAAGAGCTTTTGGCGCAAGCGCTGGATGAATCGCGGGAAACCAAAGGGCGCTTTATGTCAGGCGAAAACCGCCTGAAACGCGCCGGTTTCGAAGGCGATTTCCGGCAATATCGCCCCTATAATGACAGTGATCGCCCTCAGGATATAGACTGGAAACGCTCCGCCCGCTCGGATGATATTCTGGTGCGCGAGCGCGAGAAGAACCAGCAGCGCCTTCTCGATCTTTATATCCAAAATCACGGCGGAATGCATTTCTCCTCATCGCCGAAGCTTTCGACCAAATATGAAATTTCTTCACTGCTGGGCCTTACTCTTGCCTTATGGTCTGCGCGTCATCACAACCCGATACGGTTCGGGAGCGCAAAAACATCCATCGACGATCTGGCTGATGTCATGCTGGCACAAAAACAAAAATCTTCACCGCAATGGACCAAGGATTCAATCACGGTCCTGATCGGCGATTACACCGGCCCGATGCAGGATATCGAACAGGAATTATCATCCTTGAACTCAAATACCGTTTTATTCATGCAAATTCTCGATCCGGCGGAACTGGAATTATCCTATGAAGGCAGGCATGTTTTCGAGGACGGACATCACAAAATTACCGTCAATCAGGCGGAGTCTATGCGCAACGATTACAAATCTGCCCTTAACGCTCATATCAAAGACCTCAAAAAATATTGCCGCCGCCGTAACTCGCATTACCAGCTTGTCCGCACAGACCAAAACCTCGCCTCAGTTTTAAACAAGGCCCTCGCCGCGATCGGAGAAAAACGATGAACGGCATTCCTCTGGCTTTTCTTCATCCATGGATATTGTCAGCCTTCGCCGTCCTGCCGGTTCTCTGGTTTATCCTGCGCTTTATGCCTCCGCTGCCGAAGAAAACATTTTTGCCTACCGCACGTTTTTTAATCGGCCTCAACAACAGCCAGACAACACCCGATACCGCGCCATGGTGGTTGATCCTTCTGCGCCTTTTAATTCTTGCCTGCCTGATCCTTGCTTTTGCCGCACCAATACATAATCCGCAGAAACCGGCTGAAGCTTCTGGGCCTTTACGCCTTATCTTCGATAATGGCTGGGCCTCGGCACAAATCTGGGACAAGCAAACCGCCAAGGCGGAAGAAATTTTGCAAGCCGCTATCACCGCCAATCGCCCGGTGCAGATTCTTTTTACAGCGACGAAGAATGACAACGCTTTTATCCGCGCCGACCAGGCCCTTTCCCGCATCCGCAATGCCCAGCCGCAAAGCTGGCCCGGCGAGCCAATATCCCTTTCCTCGTCTGAAAATGCAGATACTGTCTGGATATCATCCGGCCTTGCGGAAAATGACTTTTATAAAGTCGCTGAAAATTTTTCTTCTGATGGCTTGACGGTTTATATGCCGGAAATGAAGGACCGCCCGGCATTGCTCCGTAAGCCCGGTACACCTGAAGCTCTTGTTTCAGTCGAAACCGTTTCCGGCAGCGGCGAAAAATCCGTCAATCTTCAAGCCTTTGACGCCAAGGGGAAACTGGTAAACCAGCTACGCGTTGACATCTCAGGGCAATCGGGCGGTATGCCTGTTATGGACGAGGCCGGTTTGTTTGCGGGGAAAAACATCTATCAATGGAAAGCGCCCTCCTTTGCCGGGACAGGCGGCGTGTATCTTGCCGATATTTCAAAAGGCACATTCTCCATCGGCATAGAATCGAAAAACGCGGCAGGTTCTTCTGATTTCTCCGATGCCTCATTTTATCTCTCCCGCGCCCTTGAGGGTTCAGCCAGAATCGAAAACGGCTCAATCGATGATCTGATAAAAAAGAATATCGCCGTTATCCTGCTGCCTGATATTTCAAGCTTTTCACCGCAGACGCTGACCGCATTGGAAAAATGGATTGATGCAGGCGGCATCCTGCTGCGTTTTGGCGGGAATAATATGAGCGAAGCGGACAATGTTCTGGTTCCGGTTCCACTCCGTACAGGCCTGCGCTCCCTCTCCGGCGACATGACATGGACCAAGGCATTGAAGCTTTCTGAATTTACAAAGAACAGCCCCTTTACAGGAATGACCGTCCCCGATGTCACCGTTGAAAAACAACTTCTGGCAGAACCATCCGCCGATCTCGATAAATATGTCTGGGCGAAGCTGTCCGATGGCACACCGTTTATTACCGCCAAACCCCAAGGCAACGGCATGATTGTGCTGGTTCACTCGACCGCCACGCCGGACTGGTCCGATTTCGTCCTGTCCGGTTTTTATCCAACCTTCCTGAAAGAAATTCTTGAGCTTTCTTCCGTGCCC